>CABVRR010000057.1:0-2666 GCA_902500705.1 uncultured Nitrospira sp. | reverse complement strand
ATTAAAAAAATGACTGGACGGTGAACAGTACATCGTTATCGTAGTCGCGATGGTTATATTCCAGCCTGACAGCCAAATTTTTGGCTATCGTGAAACGCGATCCGACATACCATCGAAAATCATCGGACTTATCACCGAGTGGAAACTTCAAGTACGTTCCTGACGCCATTACTTTCCATCGCTCAGTGAGATCGGCTAATATCCCGACCGTCCCACCGCCGCCGACTCGATGTATTTCATGATACGCCTTGCTGACATTTGCTTCGACTTCCCCAAAGGCAAACAGCACTTCCCGCCTCAATAACCTCAACTCTTTAGCACCCCCGATGCCGCCGTTCACAAAGCCGTTGCTGCAGAGTTGGCACTCATTATGATGAATGGTGTTCATGCCGATGTTCAGCTTCCAGGAAGGCGCATGGAAAATTGAGTCGATCGGCGAGAGCGAGAGAAGATTGAGCAGCGTTGCTCGCTCCACTTGCGTCTGCTCTGCTCGATTATAATGGCGCACCGTAATCGCCGCCATTTCAATCTGCGCGTCGGGCGTATACCCAACCTCCGGATCCAGTAGATCGTGATAGCCCCCTCGGAAAGTCGCTTCCTCAAATGTATCGTTATTGCGCCAGCCTCCCCCGATCGCTATACGATGCATACTGTGACCGAGTTCGGGTTGTCTCGCAAAAGGACGCACCGTGAACTCCTCGGAGGGAATACGGAGCTGGCTGCGGGCGGTCAGAACCGCCCTGTTGCGTTCCTTCCATTCCGGTTTTGGAGAATCGGTCGTCTCGATTCGATAGCGTAGATAGTCTGACGCTAAATCCAGCAGGAAGGCCTGCTTACTAGGGACTAATTGAGTGAATGTCGGTGCGGTCAGTTCCCCGATATCCTGCGTCATCCGATGAGCGAGATCTCGTTCCGCTCCAGGCAACGATTCGCGCTTCCGTTTAATGACGGTACTCCGCGAAGGACGATAAGTGGTCGTCGATACCAGGCCTGGCTTTGACACGATCAATCGAACCGTATCGGCCGGGACCGTCCACCCGATAAACGCATCCGTCAGGTGCAACTCAGGATCGGCATAGTCCAACAGCGAGAGAAGATGATACGAGCAATTTTCCTTGAAGAAAAAATAGTCGAAGTACGCATTCCCGAGTTCCCATGCATGCATGAGAAATCGTCGTAATTGGTTTTCGGTGAGATTGAGGCGATATTCCCAAATATCTCGGTTTTCGATATCGCGATATTTTTGCACCTTAAGGTAATAGGGTATCGTCGAGAAGTAACCTTTGTAGCTTCCAAAGATGCCCCTGATTGGATAGGCAAGCCCGGCACCGGGCGGAACATCTGCGGCAAAATTGATGGTATAGGCAAGAAGACGAGTCTGCTCGGTCTGTCCCTTCTGGTCCACGCGAAACAAGGTATGACCGAACATGGAGGCCGGGTTGTTGAGAAATGCGGAAGGGAAAATCAGAGAAATGGAATCGACTTCGAAATCTTCATACCACCGATCAAATCGTTCGCAGGTAAGTGGCGGAAGGCGTGTCGGATCAAACTGCAGCTGCTTCTTGAGCCAGTGGTACCGAGCGACAAACGCGCACTGAGCCGGCTGTCGAGAGCGACCGACCAATTCCGTCGAGAAAAACTGCGTAAGGGTTGACTCCAGTTCAGCCTCTGGATCGGTCTTTCCCTTCGCAGATAAAAAGAACCCTGGATCGTCCTGCTCGCTTTCATATCCTCCCAGAATCCCCCTCCGGTAGTGCAACAGCAAATGCCACTCACGTTGGTCTGAAAGCCCGGCCCGCCCAGCCTGCTCGATCAGCTGCTGACGGTACAGCTCGCGATCGGACGGTTGAGCACTCGAGATGGGTGGCATCAACACGCAAAGGAGAAGGGTAAAGAGAAAATGAACCAGCACGACGTTCAGCAGATAGAGCAAGGGCCCTGCTGTGATTATCAGCAGGGCCCTTGTAAAGGTGGCTTAACGAATTGATGCTTTTGCGAGGACCGGATGGCCCGCGACGGCATCGTTCAACGACTTCACCAATGCGACCGGAGAAGCTTCACCGGCTTGAACCAAGGAGGTATATCGCTCCTGAGTCATGGCAAAGAACTCACCGTGCCGTTCGGCTGGAATGCCCATCAATGTGGCCAACGAGGCCAGGTGCTCGCCCTGTCCCTGCGCCATCTCTGCCGTCAGAGCATCAAAGTTCAACGACGCAAACATGGTCGTCTTATGCTCGCCCATGACCTTCCCGTCATTGGTGCATCCGGAAGTGCCAAAGCTGATGCCGAATGTTTGGCTTCCAAACGTCCCGTTTGTAGTCGCTTGCAACACTTGGGGAGCGATTTCCTTCTGCCCCTTATATTCGCCCCAAGCCAATTTCCCCAACCCACAGCCCGGACCAGTGTCTGGATTTGACGCCATCGCCAGCCCCGCCTGGCTACCAAACAGGATCGCAACAGCCAATAAGAGCACTTTCTTCGACATAAGTCCTCCTCCGTTTGAATTGGTTAAGTACACACACTACTGCATAAGCACCGAGGCGAAGTATAGCTGAATTCACCACCGATGTTTACAAAAAAAAACCCACTTTTCAAAACTGCGCGAACATGCCGTAGTGGTCTCGGGGATTATAGACGAATCACCGCGAAGCGCAACAACTTTT
The DNA here is from genome assembly GCA_902500705.1 of uncultured Nitrospira sp. Classification (GTDB taxonomy): domain Bacteria; phylum Nitrospirota; class Nitrospiria; order Nitrospirales; family Nitrospiraceae; genus Nitrospira_D. The sequence continues at coordinate 3 of CABVRR010000057.1, read as the reverse complement.
CTT
>CABVRR010000056.1 GCA_902500705.1 uncultured Nitrospira sp. | reverse complement strand
GAGCAAGAGCTGCTCGGGAAATCGAAGAAGAAAAAGAAAGACGGAAAGATCTTTCGAGTCCTCTTCAACGAAATCACGGAATCCGCCATCAAGCGCGCGCTCCAGTCACCGGGCGAGATCGATATGAAATTGGTGAATGCCCAGCAGGCCCGCCGCGTGCTGGATCGCATCGTCGGGTATCAAGGCAGCCAGTTGCTGTGGAATAAGGTTCGGCGCGGGCTCAGCATGGGGCGGGTGCAGTCGGTCGCCATGCGGTTGATTTGCGAGCGTGAAGCGGAGCGAGATGCCTTCCGAACCGAAGAGTACTGGTCGATCGTCGCGCTGCTGGCGGGAACCAATCCACCGGCGTTCGAGGCGAAACTCCATAGTATCAATGGTGAAGAGGCATCGATTGAAAACGCCGAGCAAGCCGGCCGCATCGTCGGCGAAATTCAAGGAAAGGCTTTTGTCGTCCAATCGATCGAGCGCCGAGAAAAGAAACGGAATCCCGTCGCGCCGTTCATTACGAGTCGATTGCAGCAGGAGGCGTCGCGAAAGTTGCACTTTTCGCCGAAGAAAACGATGACGTTGGCGCAGCAGTTGTACGAAGGCATTGAGATCGGCGCCGAGGGGGCGACCGGTCTCATCACCTACATGAGAACCGACTCACCGCGTATTTCCAACGAGGCGATGGCTGACGCACGCGAGGTCATTCAATCTCGGTTTGGGGCGGACTATCTTCCAGGCACACCGAACGTCTACAAGACGTCGAAGGCGGCGCAGGAGGCCCACGAAGCAATCAGGCCGACATCGGCGGCTCGCGACCCGGAGTCAATCAGACAATATTTGGATCACGATCAGTACAATCTCTACAAATTGATCTGGAATCGATTTATCGCCTCGCAGATGGTGCCGGCCATTCTGGACGTCACTCGTATCGACTCGACGCCGGTCGACACGAAAGAGCGGTATCTGTTCCGTTCGACCGGAACGGTCGTGAAATTCCCCGGCCACACCATTGTATATATGGAGGGGATCGACAAAGAATTACCCTCGCAGAAACCGAAGGCCGATCAAGAAGCGGATGACGATGAACGCCAGCTTCCCGCTCTGTCTGAAGGGGAACGGTTGCGACTCGTTGAGCGGGAGGAGCAGACGGTCCCAGGCATGGTGTCCAAGCAACATTTCACCCAGCCACCGCCCCGGTACAACGAAGCACTGTTGATCAAAGAACTGGAGGAAAAAGGCATCGGACGACCATCAACCTATGCCGCCATCATCTCCACGATTCAAGACCGCAAGTACGTCGAAAAGACCGAAGGGCGCTTGGTACCGACGGAGACTGGGAAAACCGTTAATGATTTTTTGATGAAGGGCTTTCCCGAACTTATCAATGTCGACTTCACGTCTCAGCTGGAAGAACAGTTGGATGAAGTAGAGGAGGGGAATAAGCAGTGGGTGACGGCGGTACGCGATTTTTACACGCCGTTCACGAGGGAAATGGAACGGGCAAAGACCATCCCAGGACCCAAAGACACGGTCGAGCCGCCGACCAACATCCCCTGCGAGAAGTGCGGACGGATGCTGGAGATCAAGTGGGGCCGAAACGGGAAGTTTCTGGCCTGTCCGGCATACAAGGACGATCCGCCCTGCAAGAATACCCAAAACTTCGAGAAGCTGCCGGACGGCACTATTAAAATCGTACCCAAACAGGAACTCACGACCGATCAGGTTTGCGACAAATGCGGCAGCCCGATGGTGGTGAAGACCGGACGTTTCGGTAAGTTCATCGCCTGCTCAGGCTACCCGCAGTGTAAGACCACCAAACCGCTGGCACTCGGCGTCAAATGTCCACAACCCGATTGCGGCGGCGACCTTGTGCAGAAACGGACCAAGAAAGGTCGGTCGTTCTTCGCCTGCAGCAACTATCCCAAGTGCGAATTCGCGCTCTGGGATCGCCCCGTGCCGAAGGCTTGCCCGACATGCCAGGCCCCATTCCTAGTCGAGAAAGTCAGCAAACAGGAAGGGCGGAGTGTTCAGTGTCGCAACCAAGAGTGCGGCTACCGCGAAGCGGGGTGATTTCTCGCTGTTCATTCTGATGCTCGTGCACGTTGCCGATCACGACATTCCTGTCTTTATATGACGCATGACTCTCCGACGTTGTCCCTAACCATCGCGTTTTGTTTTGAATGATGTTGCGCGAAATGGTGGTTTACCCATCGCCGCCTTATTGAAGTACGTACATTTCATGAGAGATCGGTGCTTGTACGTACCGTCTGTGCTCGCTGTATGGTTGCTTCTCAGAGTCGGTCGAGGGCGTATTCTGCATAGGGAGGGGTGGGACGTAGTATGAACGAATGGAGGCATGGAAGGTAATGGACATCCATCGGATTTGTGCTATTGCGGTCTTGCTGTGTGCAGGGTCGGCAGGGTTGTCGCCGGCATCGGCAGAAGAATCATCATCCGGGATCGTTGGGAATCAGACTGTCGGAGTGGTGATCGGCGGAATGCTGCCGCTACGACTGACGGAGGGGCAGTCATCAAAACTGGAGGGGGTCTCTGTGCACCCCTCGTGGCAGATCGCACTGACGAATCCGATCGGGGCTGGATGGTGGAGTGGTTCATTTGCCCTGGGGGTTGAAGCGGCGTTCTTAGGGGTCGCGGGACCGACCGGTGCCTATGGAATCGGCTTTACGCCGAAGCTGATTTATACGTTTACCTCGTTCGGCTCACTGAAGCCCTATATCGATGGTGGTGGCGGTCCGCTCTGGACGAATTTCAACGGGCGGATTCCCGAGCAAGGCTCCGATTTCAATTTTCTGGTGTGGGGCGGCGCGGGCGCGAATTATGAGCTGACCGAGCGCTGGGCGCTGAATGCCGGCCTTCGCTTCAGCCACATCTCCAATGCCGACACTGCCAGCCCGAACCGCGGAGTGAATTATCTACTGCCGTTCATCGGAGTCTCCGCGAAGCTCTTCTAGGTGACGTTCTTACATCGCTCATAAGTCCAACGTACTAATGCGCCCATCGTAGGCTTCCTCGCCTTGGTTCAGCCCTATTGTGATCAGAAAGAAGAATTGGCGCAAAATATTTTTGCCCTGACCAGTACCTATCCCAAGATTGAGTGGATCCCGCTGACCATGGGTCTGGCTGATCGCGCGACTGAGTTGCGTGCACGCTATCGCCCCAGCACACCTGATGTCATGCATTTGGCAACTGCCATCGGTTACAACGTCGTGCGTTTCTACGGAAATGATCGTGGCCTACGGCGAGTCAAGGAGATTGAGTGACTCCTTGTGGAGGATCTTATTTAGCTCACTGTATCTTTTTCGCCAACGCTGGACCAGATCTGATACGATCCACAGCCCCGTAAGCTGTATTCTCTATACGGTTGTGCCTCATATCGGTGCAACACTCATTGCTGGATTTTGTGGATGACAACACAATAAATAGACCGACGACTTCAAAGTTGTGCACAGGCCTGATTGCACAATGGCAAACCATTCCATTGTATGGCCGCATCATTATTGCCTTGGTGCTCGGCGTCATAGCGGGGCTGTTGTTGGGCAGCGAGGCGGCTGTGCTTGCCGTGCCAGGGAAGTTGGTGTTGCGTCTCCTCGGTGCGCTGGCGCCGGCGCTGATCCTTGCGGCGATTGTGCATACGTTCATGACGACGCAGCTTGGCGGTCCACTTGCCGTGCGACTTCCCAAGCTGTTGTTGCTGAATACGTTCGTTGCGATTCTTGTCGGGCTCACGGTTGCCAACGTGATCCAACCAGGGCAAGGGGCGGGACTCACTGCACCGATTGCGTCCACTGAAACAGTTCATGCGGCAAATCCACTCGCGACGTTTCTCGAAAATATCCCCAAGAGCCTGCTCGGGCCTCTTGCGGATGATGGGAAAGTCATCGGCGTGATCTTTATTGCGGTGGCGTTCGGTATGGCGTTGCGCCACGAACGTGACCGTCCTCTTGAGACCGTAGGCCATCTTGTCGAGCTGTTCTTAGAGTCGCTGATCAAGATCTTGCACTGGATTATCGCCGTCGTGCCGTTTGCCGTCTTCGGCATTGTGGCTAGCATCGTGGGCAGGGAGGGCTTTGCTCTGTTTAAGGCGCTGGGGATTTTCGTGCTGAGCGTAGTACTCGCGCTTGGGATTCAGGCGGCGTATTACTTGGTCCGTATCCGTTTCGGCTCGTGGGTGCGTCCGGGTGAGCTACTTCGCGATGGGCGCGATGCACTGGTGATGGCGTTTTCCACAGCCAGCTCGACGGCCACGATGCCGGTGACTTATGCCGCGCTCAAGGATCGCGTGGGATTGCGTGAACAGTCCGCCAGTATGGGGGCGCTCGTCGGCGCGAACTTCAACAACGACGGCACGGCGTTGTATGAAGCCATGGCGGCGTTGTTTATCGCGCAGATGATCGGGGTGGATCTGAGCGTGCAGCAGCAGGTGATGATTGTGCTGACGAGCATCATCGCCTCAGTCGGTGCTGCAGGCATTCCCGAAGCGGGGCTAGTGACGATGACGATGGTGTTTACTGCCGTCGGGTTACCCGTACAGTATATTCCCATCCTCTTGACCGTGGATTGGTTTCTGGATCGCTGTCGCACAGCCATCAACGTTATGGGTGACATGAACGTGAGTTGTCTCTTGGACGGCAAGCAGAAAGAACACCGCAGTCCATGAGTGTTTCTCGCGTACTTATTTTTTCTGACTGTGTTGATGCGTGAGAGCCGCCCGTAGCTTTTCCTCGTGCTCTTGGCTGAGTGTCGTTTTCAGAATCGTCCCCTCGTATCGCGAGATTCTGGCCAAGACTTTGTCCTCGTCGGCGTTCCGAACGAGGAGAAAGATCGCCGAGGTGCCCCGTGTGATGGTGCCGCCTAAGTCCTTGATGAATTGATCGGGGATCCCGTAATCGCTCAAGAGCCCGAACTCATTGGCGGCTGCGGTCATGGCGCCGCCCCCTGCGCCTCCTGCAATACTGCCTAACAGCCCAGCCAGGGGGTTCATGAAGAGTAACCCCATCAACCCTCCCCATAAGACGCCCAACGCGACGCCCTGGCGAGTGGCGCCTCCGAAGACATCGACACATTGCTTCAGATGGACTTTCCCATCCATGTCGCGGATGACGACGACGGCATCTTCAAGATGCAGGACATATTCCGTCTCCATGGCCTGAAGTTCATGCAGCACGCGATCGGCGGTGCCGGAGTCTTTAAACGCAATGCAGACGAGGTCACTCATCGGTTCTCTCCTTCCATGACGCCCACGCGGACGCGAGTTTCTCTAACGAGAGGTCATTCCAAACGGTATCCACTAGTTATCAGTTCGAGTACTCCCAGAGCAAGCTGGCGTTTCCGTGCTTTCTGCCATGGCCAGACGTTTCCCCCACCTTTGCGCCTCTTGTTTTTCTCTGCCTGGTTCCCTTACTCTCGTCGCTCGCTGTGTGGGGAGTGCCTTATGTTGCAAGCGGTTGCGTTGAGTTGTCGCCGAGGCGAACGCCGGTTGTTTGCCGACCTGAACGTGAGGGTCGAGCGGGGAACGTTGTTGGCGGTGGTCGGCGAGAACGGAAGCGGAAAAACCAGCTTGCTGCGCATGTTCTCCAGTTTGTTGCCGCCTGAACAGGGGGCGGTGTTGTGGGAGGGACAGGACATCCAGCAGCTCAAGGAACTGTACTCGGCCCAACTGACTTATATCGGCCATTTGAATGGAATCAAAGATGATCTCACGCCGGTGGAAAATGTGATGAGCGCGATGGCGCTTGCCGGCGAGCCCTGTTCGCGTCTCGCCGCGCAAGAGGCTCTGGAAGCGATCGGACTCAAGCGTCTCGTCCATCGTTTACCGTCCAAGGTGCTGTCGCAAGGGCAGAAGCGCCGTGTCACGTTGGCCAGGCTATGGCTCTCGACTCGTTCCCTTTGGTTGTTAGATGAGCCGTTTACGTCGCTCGATACGGTTGCCACGGGGGTGGTGACGCAACGGCTGCATGCGCATTTGCAGCGGGGTGGTCAGGCGGTCGTCGTCACGCACCAGGAGGTGGCACTTCCTGCGGAGATCGTGCAACGCCTGAGGCTCGCCGGATGAGTCGTTCCAGCATGTGGGAAGCCGTCCGTGAAGTAGTTCGACGAGATGTGTTGTTGGCCATGCGGCGCCGCTCGGATGCGGCGATGTCGGTCTTCTTTCTCGTCATTGTGGTCAGTCTGTTTCCATTGGGAGTCGGACCGGAACCGGCGGTGTTGAAGACGATCGCTCCAGGCGTGCTGTGGGTCGCGGCTCTATTGGCCTGTCTCCTATCGCTAAGCCGTGTGTTTACGGCGGATTATGTAGACGGCGCGCTTGAGCAGATGGTCTTGGCGCCCCAGCCGTTGGCTCTGTTGGTCGCGGGAAAGGTGTTTGCCCATTGGCTGATCTCCGGGCTGCCGATTGTCCTGCTTTCGCCGCTGCTGGGTCTTCAGTTCGGGTTAGAGGGAGAAGCGTTGGGAGCCCTCGTGTTGTCGCTCTTGCTTGGGACGCCGACGTTGAGTATGATTGGTGCGATCGGCGCCGCCTTGGTACTTGGCGTTCGGGGGAGTGGTCTACTGGTTGCCCTCCTAGTGCTTCCACTCTATGTTCCCGTGTTGATTTTTGGGGCCGGTGCCGTCACCAGCAGTATGGCCGGAATCGGTGCAGAAGCTAATCTCTCGCTGCTGGGGGCCTGCCTGGTGCTCTCGCTTTTTCTGGCGCCCTGGGCCACGGCGGCAGCGCTGCGCATTGCGTTGGAATAGAAGGATGTCATGAGTGTGAACTGGTCGAAGTATTCGGCACCGCAGGCCTTTTATCCTCTGGCCGGACGACTCATTCCATGGTTCGCGATCGTAGCGGTTGCGCTGATGGGGGTCGGCCTCTATATGGGGTTCTTCGTCGCGCCCACCGACTTTCAACAGGGCGAATCCTATCGAATCATTTTTGTCCATGTTCCGGCTGCTTGGATGTCGATGTTCCTGTACGTGGTCATGGCCGTCTGGGCCGGCATCGGCATGGGGCTCAATGCCCGTCTGTCCTACATGATGGCTCAGGCCATTGCTCCCACCGGGGCGATGTTTACGTTTTTGGCCTTGTTGACCGGGGCGATGTGGGGAAAACCGACGTGGGGTGCCTGGTGGGTGTGGGATGCTCGACTGACATCGGAGCTTCTCTTACTGTTCCAGTATGCGGGCATCATGCTGTTGCGGACCTCGATCGACGATACGCGCCGAGCCGATCGTTCGAGCGCGGTCTTTGCTTTGGTCGGAGTTGTAAACGTGCCCATCATCTATTTTTCAGTGCAATGGTGGAATACCTTGCATCAAGGCGCATCGGTCAGTATGGCGACGGGGTCGAAAATGGCGTCGACCATGCTCCTGGCCATGTTGATCATGACCGTGGCATTCTGGTTGTACAGTATTGCCGTCATCCTTGCGCGGGTGCGATGCATCATGGCTGAACGAGAGTCGCTGTCGGTCTGGGATGAGCAAACGGCGGTGATCCAAGACGCGGCGGAGGCTCGCTGATGCAGTGGGGGAGCGCATCCGAATTCTTTGCGATGGGGGGCTATGGGTTGTACGTGTGGACCTCGTTTGCAGCTACGGCGTCGTGTATGATCTGGGAAGTGTTGGCCTTATGGCGTCGGCGGGCTGCCATACGCGCCGAACATCAGGCCAGGCTGTTAGGAGGCATCGATGAAACCGCGGCATAAACGTTTTGCCTTTATCGGTCTAGGGCTGCTCGTGCTGGGTGTGGCGACCGTCCTGATCTTGAACGCATTCCAAAGCAATCTGGTGTTTTTTTTCACACCGACGCAAGTGGCGAGCGGAGAGGCGCCGACCGGACGCAGCTTTCGGATCGGCGGCATGGTTGAAGACGGGAGCCTCGTTCGAGAGAATGACGGGCTCACCGTCCACTTTATTGTCACCGATACGGCGAAACGTGTGCCGGTCACCTATAAAGGGATTCTGCCTGATCTCTTTAAGGAAGGGAAAGGGGCTGTGGCGCAAGGGCAATTGATCGCCAACGGCACATTTGTCGCCAGTGAGGTGTTGGCGAAGCACGATGAAAATTACATGCCGCCGGAAGCGGCAGACGCGTTGGCGAAGGCCAAGGCCTCTGGGGCTCAACAAAGCAAGTCGCTCGTGGTCCCTCAAGGTAAGAAAGAGTCGTTATGATTCCAGAAATTGGTCATTTTGCATTGATTCTCGCCCTCTGCGTCGCGGTGGTGCAGGGGGTGCTGCCTATTTACGGTGCCATGGTCGGGAACTCGGCGTTGATGGCCGTTGCGAAGCCGGCCGCGCGCGCGCAGTTTTTGCTGGTCGTGATCGCCTTTTGTTGTTTGGGCTACGCGTTTGCCGATAAAGATTTTTCCGTGCTCTACGTCGCGTCAACCTCGAATTCCCAACTTCCACTGCACTATCGTTTGGCGGCCATTTGGGGGGCTCACGAGGGATCGCTCCTGTTGTGGACCCTCATCCTGACGGTGTGGATGTTCGCGGTCACACTCTTTTCCGCACATCTCCCCGAGACGATGCGTTCTCGGATTCTCGGCGTCATGGGTTTGGTCAGCCTGGGTTTTCTCCTGTTTATGTTGACCGTGTCGAACCCGTTTGAGCGATTGATCCCTGCCGCGCCTGAGGGGCGTGATCTGAATCCGCTCTTGCAAGACCCTGGGATGGTCATCCATCCGCCGATGCTCTATATGGGCTATGTCGGTTTCTCCGTTGCCTTTGCCTTTGCGATCGCTGCGCTGTTAGGCGGCAATCTCGATGCAGCCTGGGCGCGTTGGTCACGGCCATGGACCACGGTTGCCTGGTGTTTTCTCACCGTCGGCATTGCGATGGGAAGCGGCTGGGCCTACTACGAACTGGGTTGGGGCGGGTGGTGGTTTTGGGATCCGGTTGAGAACGCTTCCTTTATGCCGTGGTTGGCGGGAACTGCGCTGGTCCATTCTCTGGCGGTGACCGACAAACGGGGCGGCTTTAAGGTGTGGACCGTTCTGCTTGCCATCATGGCCTTCTCATTAAGCCTTCTCGGGACGTTTCTTGTGCGCTCCGGTGTGCTCACGTCGGTGCATGCGTTCGCTACGGATCCAAAGCGGGGTCTGTTTATTCTCGCATTTTTGGCGATCGTGATCGGTGGGTCATTGGCGTTGTATGCGTGGCGCGCCCCGCGTGTGGGATTGGGCGGCAGCTTTGCGATGATGTCGCGAGAAGGGATGTTGTTGGCGAACAACGTGTTGCTGGTTGCGGCGATGGGGTCGGTGCTGTTGGGGACGCTGTACCCCTTATTTTTAGACGCGCTGGATCTGGGGAAAATTTCCGTTGGTCCTCCCTACTTTGATGCGGTCTTTGTTCCGCTTATGGTGCCGGCGCTGTTTCTGATGGGAATCGGGCCGTTGGCACAGTGGAAGAAAGCGGAAGTGCCCGATCTGGCAAAACGATTGCGCTGGGCCTTCGGTGTGAGTGTGGTGACGGCTCTGGTGTTGCCGTTTGTTCTGGGAGCGTGGACTCCATTGCTCAGCCTCGGCCTGTTGATGGCGGTATGGATCGTTACGACCGCCGTCATTGGTTTGCGCGAGCGGCTTGCTCATGTCGGAGGGAAGAGTCTCTTGGAGCAAGTGTCTCTCGTGCCTCGGTCGTACTGGGGCATGCTGGTGGCACATTGCGGCATTGCGGTGTTTGTTGTCGGCGTGACGATGGTCAAGGGATTTGAAACTGAAAAAGATGTGCGCATGAACGTCGGAGAGACGGCGACGATCGGAGATTACACGTTCCGATTCGATGGGGCGCAAGATGTCGTTGGGCCGAATTATACGGCGGCGCGCGGAGCCTTTCGAGTCAGTCTGGACGGTCGTGAAACCACGACATTGTATCCTGAAAAACGACGGTATGCTGCGCAGAATCAAGTCATGACCGAAGCTGCAATCGATCCAGGGTTGTTGCGTGACCTCTATGTCTCATTGGGAGAGCCGCTTGATGAGGGGGCTTGGAGTGTGCGGCTCTATCATAAGCCTTTTGTGGATTGGATCTGGGGCGGGTGTTTCATTATGGCGTTGGGCGGTGTCATTGCCATCAGTGATCGTCGGTATCGACTGGCGTGGCGTAAACAGGAACCAACGGTGCAGCCGTCAGCAGGCACGGCTAGGCGAAAAGTGGCATGAACCGGTTTCTTCTGCCGCTGTCAATTTTTATCGTCGTCGTGGGGTTTTTGGGCGTCGGGCTCAAGCTCAACCCGCGAGAAATCCCCTCTCCATTGGTGGGGAAAGCGGCACCTGATTTTTCTCAGCCGCATCTTGCTGATCCCGAGCAAGTGTTTGCGCCTGCTGACCTGAAGGGGAAGGTCTGGTTACTCAACTTTTGGGCTTCCTGGTGCAGTGGGTGTAAGACCGAGCATCCGGTGTTGATGGAGCTGGCGAAGTCGGGCGAGGTGCCGATCTACGGCATGGATTATAAGGACCAACGCGATGAGGCCTTGACTTGGTTGAGGCGATGGGGAAATCCCTATCCAGTCGTCGGGGTCGATGAGGCCGGGCGAGTGGGAATCAATTATGGCGTGTACGGAGTTCCTGAAACCTACGTCATCGACAAGCAAGGTATGATTCGATACAAGCAGATCGGGCCGCTGGACTCAGAGACGGTGGCCAATAAAATTATCCCCCTTGTGAAGCAACTTGAATCACAATGAGATGGCTCGTACTTAGTCTGATGGTGTGTTTCTCTGGGCCGGTGTGGGCTGAGGAGGCCAAGCCATTGGCCGAAGATCCGGTCGTCGAGGCACGCCTCAAGCACCTCGCGGTGGAGCTGCGTTGTCTGGTCTGCCAAAATCAAACTTTGGCTGATTCCAATGCGCCGCTGGCAGAGGATCTTCGTCGAGAAGTTCGTGAAATGCTCGCCAAAAACATGAGTGATCAGGAGGTCATCGATTTTCTTGTCGCACGGTACGGGGATTTTGTTTTGTACCGGCCGCCGCTCAAGGCCACGACCACACTGTTGTGGGTGGGACCGTTTGTCTTGTTAACGATCGGAGCAACCGCGCTTGTCGTCACGCTTCGGCGTCGGGCACGGAAAGTGGTCGATGTGCCGGTGACGGACGAAGAACAGCGACGCGTCGAACAATTATTGGCAGAAGGAGGCAAGCGCTCATGACCGCTGCATTTTGGTCGATTGTTACGGCCATGACTCTGTGTATCGTCGGGGTTGTCTTGAGGCCGTTATTGAAACGTCCTGCTTCGGCGACGGGCGAGCGGGAGAAAACGCTTCCGGTGTATCGACAGCAATTTGCTGAGCTGGAGCAAGATCGCGCAAGTGGGATGCTGACGGACGAACAGTATCGCACGGCGAAAAGTGAGTTGGAACGTCGTGTGTTGGAGGAGACGGATGTGACGGATGCGCCGGTGATGACCGTGAGTGGACCGCTGAATGTGCGATTGGTCGCGCTGTCGTTGGCCTTGGTTATTCCCGCCACCAGCGGCGTGCTGTATTGGACGCTGGGCAATCCTGCCGCCATGACGCATCCAGAAGTGTCTGCATCATCCTCTCAAGGTGGCCCGGGGGATGGGGCACAAATGACTGACAGCCTCAATGCGCTCATTGAGCAGTTGAAAAAGAAGCTTGAGCAGAGTCCTAATGATGCGGTTGGATGGGGGCTTCTTGCTCGATCCTATATGGCGATGGAGCGATATGGCGAGGCGGTGCCGATTTTTGAGAAAGCGACGAAATTGGACTCGAATGATGCCAGTCTTCTGGCCGACTATGCGGATGCGCTTGGTGTGCATCAGGGGCGCAAGTTGGATGGAAAACCGGAGACATTGATTCAAAAGGCTCTTAAGCTCGACCCGCACAATGTGAAGGCGCTGATGCTGTCGGGAACGATCGCGTACAACCGCAAAGATTTTGCACGGGCCGCGAAGGAATGGGAAGATGCACATGCCCATCTTCCACCCGATGACCAGGAGTCATCCGACCAGCTGAAAGCCAGCATCACTGAAGCCAAGCGACGTCTCGGTGGCGGCCCCAGCATGAACATGTTGGTTGCCAATCCTCCGATGGACCAGGCCAAGCCAGCCAAGCCGGCGGCGCAATCAGGGACGTCTCGGGCGATCACGGGGAAAGTGGTATTGGGACCGAGTCTGGCAAGTAAAGCGTCTCTTCCGGACACCTTGTTTGTGTTTGCGAAGGATGTGGCTGGTCCGCCGATGCCGGTGTCTATCGTGAGGGCGTCGAAAAAGGATTTGCCCTTCACGTTTCGGCTGGATGATTCTACAAGCCCTATGCCGTCGCGGAAGTTGTCGGACATCGATACTGTCGTCATCGTAGCCCGGTTGTCGAAATCCGGGAAAGCGATGCCGGAAAGCGGTGATTTGGAGGGCATGAGTCAGCCGATTAAACCAGGAACTGAAAATATCACGGTCGTTATCGATCGGGAACGACCCTAGACTCATGAGTGATTCATTCTGTGATTGTGTGAGGCTTTCTCGGTCAGGATTCTCGGAAAATATCTTGACAGTCAGAGAGGGCTAAGCTATATTTCGCCGCCATTCTCTGTTGAGGATTTTTTGTAAATAAACGCAGATAAAAGTGAAAAAGTAGAGATGTATCGAGTGAATATTTTTTTGAAAGACAGTGCGCACTGCTCATCAACGGAAGGAGTCGAACTGTGATGGTTAAGAACATGGTGAAGTGTGTCCTGGTTGCCTGCAGCGTGTTAATCGCAGCGCAGGCTCAGGCGAATTTCCCCACCGTTCCGAAGGAGACCTATGAGGCATTAAAGATCGATCGATCTGCCTCGCCTAAGGAATTATATGAAGCTGTCGTGAAGCGATATCTTGATCCTGATCAGAACGGTGTCGGGAGCAAGGGGAAGTACGGCGAGTATTGGCAACCGGTCTCGTTTAGTAAATATTTCGATCCTCATACCTTTTACAAGCCGCCACAGGCAGTGAAGGAAGTGGCGAGCCGTGAACAGTGCGTCAAGTGCCACACCGATGAATCTCCAGGTTGGGTGGCGGCATGGAAAAAGAGTACGCATGCCAATCTTGACAAGATTCGAAAGCTCACCCCAAAGGACGAAACCTTCTATAAGAAGGCAAAGCTTGAAGCCGTCGAGGAAAACCTTCGCTCGATGGGTAAGTTGGGGAAGGGTGAAAAGTTGAAGGAAGTGGGTTGTATTGATTGCCACTTCGATGTCAATACGAAAAAGAAGGCCGACCATCGCAAGGATATCAAGCTGGCGACGGCAGATACCTGCGGCACCTGTCACTTGCAGGAGTTTGCGGAAAGAGAGTCCGAGCGTGATACGATCACGTGGCCGAAAGATCAGTGGCCGAAGGGTCGTCCGTCACATGCCTTGGACTATCGCGCTAACATCGAGGTGGAAGTGTATGCCGGTATGCCTCAGCGTGAAATCGCCGATGGGTGTACAGGTTGCCATGTCAACCAGAATAAGTGCGATACGTGTCATGCGCGACATGAATTCTCCGTCGCCGAATCACGGAAGCCGGAAGTGTGCGCGCAGTGCCATAGCGGTGCAGACCATAACAACTGGGAAGCGTACAATCTTTCCAAGCATGGTCTGAAGTATCAGAGAGACAAAGATCATTGGAACTTCAATATTCCAATTAAAGAGGCCGTGGCAAAAGGAGCAGAAACAGCACCGACTTGCCAATATTGCCACATGGAGTATCAGGGAAAGATTGCGCACAACATTGTGCGGAAGGTTCGTTGGGCAAATTATCCATTCGTGCCTGGTATTCGTGAGAACATCAAAACCGAATGGGCTGAAAAGCGCAATGATGCCTGGGTGAAGACCTGTACTAACTGTCACTCGGAGACCTATGCCAGAGCCTGGATGGAGTTCATGGATAATGGAACTTTCTCAGGTTTGGATAAGTATGATGAAGCTCATCATGTCGTGGAGGAGCAGTATAAGTCCGGATTGTTGACCGGGCAAAAGACAAACCGCCCAGCACCTCCAGCCCCTGAGACTGATGGATTTGAGAAATTCTTCCAAATCTATTGGTCAAAGGGAAATAATCCAGCCGCTAATGAGCTGAGATTGTTTGAAATGGCAGAAGATCACCTAGTGCAGTTGCATGTCAGCTTGGCCCACCAGTATTGGGGATATACCTATACGGTCGGTTGGGCAGCCATGAACCGTGCTTACGTTGAAATCATGGACGATGACACTCGGCTGAAGGAAAAGCTTGATCTTCAAGCTCGGGTTGCGAAACTCGAGGGTCAAGTGAAGCATGGTATGCTGGATCTCGACAGCGAGACTGGTAAGCTTTCGCTCGGCGGTATCGGCGGTGGTATGATGCTCGCTGGAACGCTTGCGATTGCCGGTTGGCGGAGGAGCGGAAGGAAGGGTCGTTGATTTCTGCTCCATCGTTGAACGCGACTGTGTCAAATCGGTTAGGTTCTAAATTCCTCCCGTCACTAGGTATCCTCCTGGTGGCGGGAGGTTTTTTTCTGACTGGATGGTGTGTCTACTTATGGGTGAAGCCGCTGCCTGTTCCCTACAGCTATCAACTTGTTGAGGAAGGAACGACCGAAAAGTTTGGCAACCTTTCGCTACAAGCTTGGCCGGATTTGAAAATAAGTAAATATGAGCTTCGTGTTGATTCAGTCGATAAACCAGTTGCTATTGCCTATCGCGCTAAAACGAGCGATGGGCAATCAGTTCTCATCAATTGGGAAAACCTTGTGTCTGAACCGATTGGCGAACTGGGAGGGGATCTTTCTGAATTAGCGACGATCGCTGCTGACATTACCAAGCATGTTCCCAAGGAAGCTGTTCTATTGGCCTGGTGGGACACGTCTCGTCAGATCGGTCTGTTGTCGGATCGGAATACAATCTTCATCTCTCATCTTGGACAGCCTCTCATTGCACCTTCGTACTGGAAAGAGCGAACAGATGCCATTAGCCAGTACGAGCAGAAGTTTTGGGGGTCGGAGGGATCAGCCGAGGAACACAAGCGGTTTCAACAGTTTGCTGATGCCCTGGCTTCTGAAGCGAGCATAGGTGTGGGAATGCTTCGTGAATTGGTCGGCACTCAGGACGCCTATATCGTTGTTCACCCGACCGATCTTTATAAGCTTGGACTCATGCGGCCTGATCGGCTTGACATCGCATTTAAGGATTTCCCACTCACCGGGAACGTGCACGGCTTAGTCGGGCAAGTGAAGGCCTGGATGAAAGAAAACGGCTACGATACGTATACGCTGCAGTCTCTCTCTGAAAAAGCTGTTCGTGGCTATTTTTTGAACGAGGGGAAAAAGGGAAAGACTTTGCTGGCGCAAATGTTACCACTTATGAATTCGACGCCGATCGATTTCCAGGGATTACAGCTGGTTCACAAGCATGGGGGGTATTGGGTGTATAAAGTTCCCAAGGCATGAGCCCATCTTGATGATGCCTCGCCATGAATATCACAGTGGCAGTCGGGAATCCCGCATGGTAAACTGAGTGCGCTAGAAATATCGAAGAGTTGATTCAACGTAACCACGATAATGAGTGTAATCCTTATTTCATATATTTAGGGAAAGGAGATGCCGTGAATCACCGTATTCTGTACGGACTAGCCGCTGCAGCGTTGTTTTTTGTCGTAGCGGGAACAGCTTCAGCTGAAGGAACGTTTGAAGGCAGGAAGAAGTGCTACAACTGCCACAAAGGTGAAGGGGAAACATGGGAAAAAACGCTTCACGGAAAGGCCATGGAATCCCTGAAGCCTGGGACGAGAAAAGAAGCCAAGGTTAAAGCAAAGCTTGACCCGAAAAAAGACTATACGAAGGATAAAGATTGTGTCGGTTGCCATGTCGATGGGTATGGAAAAGAAGGTGGGTATATTATTGAAGAGCCAGAAAAGTTTTTGACCGGAGTGGGATGCGAGTCTTGCCATGGAGCGGGAAGCGATTATCGAAAGATTCACCGGAAGGCCGGTGAGGCGTTTGAAAAATCACAGAAAACCATGGAGCGAGAGAAACTGGTTGAGGCGGGGCAAGATTTTGAGTTTCAAGAGAAATGCAATGCCTGTCACCTCAATTACGAAGGCTCACCATGGAAAGGTGCGAAAAAACCCTATACCCCATTCACACCTAAAGTAGACAAGAAATATGACTTTGATTTTGACAAGTCCGTTCGCAATGACAAAGCGATGCATGAGCACTTTAAACTTTCCGGTACATTTACTGGGCAGCCTATGCCGAAGTTCCATGAGGAATTCCAGAAGTCAGCTAAGCCTCCAGTGAAGTCCGATAAAGCTGGAGACGAATAACAATGGCAAAGATCGGTACGATAGTGACTGGTGCAGTTCTTGGCATAGGATTGATTGCCGTCGTGTTCGGTGGAGAGGCGGCAGTTTCCAGAACCGAGTTCTGCATTAGTTGCCACTCAGAAATATACCCCTATGAGGAACTGAAGAAGTCATCTCACTGGGGTGCGCTCGGTATGGATCCAGGCTGTAAGGATTGTCATGTCCCTCAGGGGATATCGAATTTCCACAAGGCCATCTATACGCACGTTGTGGATGGTGTGCCATTTCTGATCAAGGAGTTCACCACCGATTATTCGACGGTTGAAAAATTTAATGAGCATCGACCTGAGGCTGCTTTTCGAGCTCGGATGAAACTGAAGGAATGGGACAGTTTAACCTGTCGAGCTTGTCACAAGAATACGAAGCCACCGGGTGCTTCTGCAAAGGCGGCGCATGCGAAGATGGAAAGCGAAGGGGCAACCTGTATCGATTGCCACCAGAACCTGGTCCATAAGAAGGTCCCGGAACACGACCTGAATGCAAGCCTTGCTCAAGGCAGCGCGGTCTTAAAAAAAGAAGCGAAGAAGAAAGATGATGATGAGGACGATGAGTAACGTCTAAGGTTTAAGCAGGATCCTCGTATAATAACGAATGGCCAGGGTCGTAGTAAGTTTATGCGCCCCTGGCCATCTGTAAAAGCAGCAACCCCTACCTATCGATCTGTTTTCATGGGGCCATCCAATCGCGAAGTAGTGTTCTCCTTTACCCCAGTGAGTGCGCGTTGTGTGAGTTTTTCACGCCATCTTGATGAAAGGTATATGCAGTTGGAGAGGTCCTGCGCTACCTGTCGATCATTTGTTCGGCAATGCATGACCTCATTTGCAGAAGATACCGTCCAGTTTGGATGGTGGCGTTCAACAAGAATTAGTTTATCTCCTGCCTGAACGTGGCCTTCTTGGAGGACTCGAAAATACCAACCAGTCCGACCTGTTTCCTGCACGCGAAGTGCAAGATCCTTCACCCGCCAGCGTCTAGCGAGTTTCCAGCAAGGTTGCCTTGGTTGTGACACCTGCACCAAGGCCTTCCCAACCTGAAACACGTCACCGATACAGACCTCATGCTCTAACAGGCCCTCAGTGGTGAAGTTTTCCCCGAACGCGCCCGGTCTGGGATCAATTAACGCTACGTGCTGTATCCAATATGAATAGTGTTCGATCGGGTAGACATTGACTGCTTTTTCTAAACCTCCATGGTTCTGTAGGTCGGCTTGTCCATCTCCGTCCAGGTTGAGCTTTCCAAGCCAGATTGACTTGTTGCTCGGTTCTTTAAAGAACCCGGTGGTCCAAGCCTGATCAATAGAATCAGCAGAGTCATTGTTGCCGATAGTCTGTGGCTTTCCGACTTGGAGAGAAATAATGATTGCACTCACGATATTTCCCATGATGAGTTCCTCAGAGGTTCTCGCAATGCTGGGTCATGCCGGAATAAATAGAATGCCTAGGAGCGGGTCTATTTAAGAGTTTGCTTTTCAGTGTGTTCGAGACGCGTAGGGTGAAAAATCGTATCTTCAAGGCGATGTTTACCGTTGAAACATTCGAGCAAGATCAAAATAAAATAGATAAATACTGACGCCCATCTGTATATGGGAAGAGCTATGGCCTAAGCTCATGAGGAATTCCTTGTTCTATCCATAACCCCATTATTGGATTTGTACCAATTACGGATTCGCCTGATCCCCTGTAACGTGGGCCCAGCTCCTCCAATGGCAACCGCATCGACGAGACAATACCAAGCGCCTACTCCACTGGGGGGATTGCCTTGTGGCCATCCAAGTAGTGGATCAATGGCCGCCCATTTCCATGCGCCAACCGCCGTCCCGATCAATTCCAGCCATGTC
Organism: uncultured Nitrospira sp.; assembly: GCA_902500705.1. Taxonomy (GTDB): domain Bacteria; phylum Nitrospirota; class Nitrospiria; order Nitrospirales; family Nitrospiraceae; genus Nitrospira_D. The sequence continues at coordinate 3,204 of CABVRR010000056.1, read as the reverse complement.
GTAATAAAAAAAGCAGCCAAATAAACCATAGGTGAGCGACCGATGATCAGCCAAGCCAAAAATATTGCGAATAACAACGCACCAACCCAATCGCCTCGATCCGGGTACCCGCTGATTCCCCATAAAGACCAGGTACCCCAGACGGCTATGACAAACACTGCAATTTTCCCAGGATGACGGACAAACAGTCCGGATCGCGCAAGTGCGACCGCCGTCAAATAAACCATTCCATGGCCTGGTGGAACATAGGCAGGCACATTTTCAAATCGGTAGGTATACCCACCCATATAAATAGAAGCAAAATGCTCTCCCACAGTCGCAAACAAAACGGCTATGACGACTTGCGCCTTCGTTTCTCTATTTTCACCAATCAGCAAGGCTCCAAGAAACATCCAGGCAAATGCTCCAAGCAATTGTTGTCGATCAATGCTCGCATCGATCTCCAATAGTGAACTGACAGCGACGCTGAGGAAGGTAAAGGCTGCAATTCCATAGTCACGTATTCGATGGGTGTTGAGGGTATCTGTCCGAGGGAAATGCCTGAGCACAATGCGTCCAATACTATCAAATAACGGCGAAAGTGAAGAAGTACTCGAAGGGGCATTCATTAATTAAACACCATCTATGTAGAAAAGATCTGTGTGATGAGGCTTTCGTAGAAGCGTGCGGTTTTCAGAATATAAGCCGAATGCAAACGGGAGTATCATACAGGACGGTTGCCTTGTGGGCAAGGTGTGGCAGACTCACAGGAAGAGACGCGTAGTGACTCAGATGGGCAGCCATTTAAGCCTTTGAGGATTGTAGCTGTAAAGGATAATGATGAGAGAAAAGAAAAACGCCGACCCACTTGCCATCTTTCGATGGGGTGGGTCGGCGTTCCGCAAGATGCGTGAAGCTCTAGGCTCCCAGTCTTGTGAAGACGGGAAGAACCGGAGCCCAGACAGGGTTAATGAGTCGCTCACCCTTTTCGGTCCAGGACATCAACAGTCCTGCGAAGCGCTGATCCGGATCGTGGAGGATGTCCACCAACCGTTGCACTTCCCACAGCACGTCCTTGGACTCGACCTTGATGTCGATAGTTTGCCCAGGGAGAATTGGGGCTTCACTGTCCATGGTTAAGCCGGCCTGAGCGACCAGCTCCGCTGGATAGTTTGGATCGAGCTTCGTTGCTCCAAACTTGTTGGTGAAGCGAATACCTGCAGTTGTAAATTCCCCAATGGTCACTGGCTCAGCGCCGTTGTTGGTCGCATGAAGAGTCATGCGCAAGGCCCGGCCAGGGACATCGTATTCAGCATGGGTGACTTCAACCACGAATGGGTTCGGCTTGATCGGCATCGGCTTGACCTTTGTCTCACCGGCCTGAAGCGGAACGCTCACAGGGTGCCGAGCATCTGCAGCCAAGTATCCAACCACGACGACAGTCAGCGTGAAGATCAACACCGCCGTTCCCACTTTCCGATCGATGGGATCAAGCAGAATCTCATCTCCATATGCTGCGAGTACCCGTGCGCGGATCAAATACATCGGGCGGATCATGAAGAAACCTACCCAGAAGATAGCCACGGCTGCCCAGAATAGGTGCCACATGATTCCGGTCGCAGTCCCCATGGTTTCTGAGTCGAACGTTTCACCGGTCAGTGTTTTGACCGGGTTGGTGAAGTCTGAATAGCTACCAGTGATGTCCATCCATCCTCCAGGTCCTGCAATCGGACCCGCATCTTTCACGGCAAACATAGGATGAAGATGATGGTGGCCGGGGAGTCGGGCTTTCAACGTGACTATATACTCATAGTCACGTCCGATTTCCATCGGTCCAGAAACGAACATCGGCGTTCCATTGACTTTGGAGCTAAGACGCACAAAAACCGAACTTGGAGAACCAATGTTGATGAACGTACGGGTAGGCTTAACCACCGCCCGAGGCCAGTCCTCTGACAAGTGAAACTTACCTTTCAGTTCGGTCACATCGTTGACTTTGGTCGACTTTCCAACCCATTCGGTATCATACCAATTCACAGTACGCATCCGAAGGAATGGTTCCTGTGAACGCTCACCGTGAGCAAATGCAGGAGTGATATCAACGACAGGCGCGATGGCCAGCGTTGCAACCCCGCAAATGCCCATTACCCACTGCTTGAAGACGTGTTTAGCGTTCATGCTTTCCCTCCGGCTTTCGCCTTATCGCCGTGTGCCAGCGTGGCGTACGCAAAGACATCGTACACTTTCGTGGTCTTCTGTCGATCATCCGTCAGGTAGAAGTACGAGGTGCAGAAGAACTTCCCGAACTGCCACCACAGGATGTACATCAACGAGGACGCAAAGGCGGCAAAGAACGACGAAATCATGGTGCTATGGCCACCAAACGTCCGCAACGAGCCGACCTCGATCATCCGGATGTACTCCGGCGTCCCGGTCCGCACGTACAAGAAGCCCATGTAGTCCGCCCACGACAGCAAGGTGCCGTCGACGACCAGCGGCGTATGGCTATACGCAAAGATGGCCCAGTTGGTCGGATAGAACAACGCCGCAAACATCCAGGCCCCGATCACCGCCGTCAAGGTCCAGTTCCGCGTCAGCAACAACACGATATCCAGCACGATCGCACTCGGCAACAGCGTGGACGGCATGACGAAGTTGTACGGATAGTTCGACCACCACCACCAGGCGGCCACAATGGTAACCCACTTGCCCGCGAGAAGCGCGAGAATACAGATCGTCGCGCCAAAGGGCTGGCGATAGTTCACCCAATTGTAGTACTGCAACGCGGCGCAGAAGGTAATCGCCGTGATCGGGGTCACGATCGGCCACCACTGCCGGTCTTTCCAATCAATCCAGAAGTCCCAGTCACCGGCCAGCAGGTCGAAGTGCATGTGGAACGTTCCGACGATGGTCACGAACAAAATCGGAATGAAATAGATGTAGTCGATGTGCCGCGACATCGCCACGCCTTCCGGCGGCAGCTTCGAAGCCTTAATAATCTCATCGGTTCTAAACATAACTGACATCCTCCGTCATTTCAGCCGGTCGAGGCTGGCTTCCTACTCAATCCATCTTAAGCAGCGAAGCCATCCTCTCAATAACCGACCCAATAATTATTTTGGACCACTCACCATACCGCTTAATACCCCCCGGACTTGGCGTTCGGGTCCACCTGGCTGGGGAACGGATCCAGGATGCTCTTCGGCGCGTTGTTCCAGATCACGT
>CABVRR010000055.1:13558-21769 GCA_902500705.1 uncultured Nitrospira sp. | reverse complement strand
CAGCGGGCGAGGGCGGAGGTTCAGGCCACCGTCGATTCGTTCAAGCGCGAACAGAAGCTCATCAAGGCCACCGAGACAAAACAGCGGCTGCATGAGTTGGAGGCAAAAACCAGACAGGACCTTGTACCGGCCGGCACGCCGATTCCACTGGAGCAACTTGGTGTCGGCGATGCCGTGGAAATTTCCGGCTTGGGTATGACGGGGAGTTTGTTGGAAGCGCCGCACGGGAAAAAACGCGTGCGCGTGAAGGTGGGAGAAGGCGAAATTCTGGCAACCGTGTCGAATCTCGTGGGACTTGCGCGTGAGGCGGGAGATACAGCTGTTGTGGCGACCCCAGCTGCAGTAACCACGCGTCGGATTTTGGTAAGCAACAATGGATTGGGTCTTGACGAACAGACGGTAGTGGACGTGCGAGGTCAGGCTACGGACGAAGCACTCGACCACGTGGTGGCGGCCTTAGACCGGGCGACGTTGGACGGCGCGCCGTATCTCCGGATCATTCACGGCCACGGCACCGGTCGGCTCAAATCCGTCTTGCGTGAGTATCTCAAGGACTCGCCCTATGTGGAACACTTTCGTCCCGGCGACCGAGCCGAAGGCGGGGATGGAGTGACGGTGGCGAAGTTACGATAATATGGACGGGGTAGGGCATAGGTGACCATCAGTCTTGTCTATTGTTCAGCGTGGTGCACGTCGTAAAGTGTCTCTGACGTATCTTTTCTGATTCACCATACGTATCTGATCGGATACTCATGGAATTCGCTACTTATGTCTGGTTAGTCCTGTCTAGGGTGAATGGTTCTTATCTCACCCCACCATGACTTCTTCTCACGCTCTTCGTCTTGACTCGTCATTTAGGGTCAGGTAGAAACTCCCCCCACTCGTTCACAGCCAAAAGCTATAGGGTTGATATTCAATGCGAAGAACTCAACCTCTTATAGATGTCTAAGAAGCCTGGTTCACTCAACTACGGGGATGGCGCTAGCCAGCGTATCCCCTGCGCTGTTATGTGCGCATGGCCCTACGATCCTGCTTCAAAACCGGGGCGGTATTTCATAATTATGAGATGTGCCTCAGTAGCGTGGAACCAAGTTTGCAGATTGTATTGATCAGCAGATGCTTGTCATTACGGGCACTCAATCATGTGTGAGGAGACACGATTATGCCGTACTCGATGGATAATTGGGAATTTGAACGAGGAGATCTTGACGGTTTTGTGACGCAGGGGATGTGCATGGTGGCGAAAACTTTCGACGCCTTTAGGGGAACACAGGTTTTTCACCCCGTGAGCGGAAATTTTTTTGCTGTGTTGGATGACCCTCGGAAAATAGACGGAGATGGCACGCGTATCACGAGCCCGAGAGATCCCAAGCCTGCGACGCTTTCGGCTCTCACCTTTACGCCGGATGCAAGCGGGCAGACGACGCTCGCTGTCGATGGTGCGGTGTTGGAATGTCCAGAGGTCACGATCGAAGTCGGGCAGACCTTGTGGTTTCACTGGGCCTTTTTACGGTTTGATTGGTCTCCCGCGAATGATTTTTCCATGTTTGCGGCCTACGAGCGAGGTGTCACGAAAGAACCGACGTATAAGGCCTATCTGGCACAGTCGCTTGAGCTGGAGCGTCAACAGCGGTGGTACACGAATTGGGAAGCGTTTTCATGGCGTCCAACAACACGGTTTTGCGGGAGCCTTCGGTGGATCGTGGCCAATGGAATTTCCACTTCTATTCCTTTGCCGAGACCAGGAGGCGATGCACGCCCATCGGCCTTACTGCTCGACTGTATCGCGCTTTCGTAGATCGGCGAGGAACGAAGATCGTACCCGAGAGGAGAAGACATGAATGTGGGGAATATGAACAGGATGCTTTTTTCTTCAGCCCGTGCGCTGAAACTTGGGTTGAGTCTCATGGCATTGATCCTGGCAACCGGATGTACCCATTCGCGAACGATTCACGCCGATGTCGTCGCATTGGATCAGAAGCTTGTCTATAACCGGTTCGGTTCCATGAATCCATACGGCATGATTTACGCCCTCAAGCGCGATGTCGTGAACAGCGACGGGAGTGCCCTGACTGATCGATCCAAGCCAGGCGAGGTGCGTCTCCGAGACGAGAAACGTCCACGCCCGTTGGTGTTGCGTGTGGCTCCAGGCGATCAGTTGGTTGTTCATTTCACCAACCTGTTGTCTCCGGAGCAACCTGATCTGAGTTCGAAGCATTGGCCTCCGCCCTATACCAATCTCAACAAGCAGGAATTAGAGCCACTACCGGGGGAAGGTGAAGAGGTTGAAAAACCTGAATCATCGGTCGATGGAGAAGCAGCGGAGAAGGGATGCGGTTCCGAACTCGCCTCCGGTCGTCCGCCGAATCCTGCTGATCGACGGAATGATTGGCCACGGACTCGTTGTGCCTCGATCACGGTCTCCGGTCTGACGTCGGCAGGGGATACCTTTGATCCGACGACAACGGGGATTGCCGGGATTGCCCCCGGCCAGTCCATCACCTATCGGTGGCATGTCGCACCATTCAGCAAACCGTCAACGCACCTATTTTTTAGTAATGCGGCACCGGCCGGCGGCGAAGGAGATGGGGGGAGTCTGGTGCATGGTCTCTTCGGTGCCTTGCATGTGGAGCCAAAAGGCAGCAAGTGGTATCGAAGCCAAACGACAAAAAAAGAATACGATCTGACGAAAACCCAGCGTCAGGGGGCCGCGCTGCTGAATTATGAAGCGATCGATTCGGAGGGAATTCCTATTCTCAACATGCTCCGGCCGCGAGGTTCATACGAGTTTGATCTAGTGCATGGGGATTTGAATGCCATCGTGATCGACCATAAAACTCCTGATTCTCCCGCCTTCAGGGAATTCACGGCCGTGTTTCACGATGAACTGAAGACGTTCTACCGAGACGAGTTTACGGAGCTGGAACAATCGTTCACCTTAGCTGGTGTTCGGGATGGCTTCGGGATCAATTATGGCGCCAGCGGAATGGGAACGGTACTTCTCGCGAACCGCAAAGGTATCGGTCCCGCCAAGAACTGCGTCGAGTGCGCATACGAGGAATTCTTTCTGGAATCCTGGGCCAACGGCGATCCGGCGTTATTGCCGGAGTTTGCCGACGACCCCTCGAATGTCCACCATTCCTATCTGAACGATCGGGTGGAATTTCGTAACCTGCATGCGGGACCGAAAGAGACCCATGTGTTCCATCTGCATGCGCATCAATGGTTGGCTCAGCAAGAGGAGAGCACCGGGACCTATCTCGATTCACAAACGATTGCTCCGCAACAAGGCTTTGTCTATCCAATTTTTTACGGAGGAAGCGGGAATCGCAACAAAACGCCAGGCGATTCGATTTTTCACTGTCATCTCTACCCGCATTTTGCACAAGGCATGTGGGAGTTATGGCGCGTCCACGATGTGTTTGAAGATGGAGCGCGCCGATTGCCCGATGGCGAGCTTGGAGCAGGCACGGATCCCAAAACCGGAGTAACGAATTCCAGCACCGGCACGCCGGTGCCGGCGGTTATTCCGTTGCCTGGCCAGGCGATGCCGCCGGCTCCCGGGTATGGCGCCGATCAAAACCCAGGGTTTCCGTTCTTTATTCCAGGGGAGGTTGGGCACCGTGCCCCGCAGCCGCCGAAGGACATGGTGCACAACGGTGGACTCGATCGGCACGTGATTACCGGAGGCACAAGAAGCGTATCTCATCTCGCGCCCCAGAAGATTCAGGAGTTGCTCGAAGCGCAACAGGGTCATGTGATCCTGAACCACGCACTCTCCACAGGCGATATGACGGTGAAGTTGGAGTCGGCGCAACTGAAGGTTCTTGATCCAGACGGTACGCCGGAGGAACAAGCAGCAATGGCGTTTCATGCAAAGGCGTCCGGTCACCCCAGCGTGACGCCGGACGGATTGCCGGCGGTCTATGAGGTGAACGGACGAGCTCCGCAACAAGGCGCGCCGTTTGCCGATCCTTGCGACATCAATGTGGCGAAGTTGGCGGGGCAAGTCGATCAGGATGGGAATCTTCTCTATCGGGACTATAACGTGTCCGCCATCGACGTCGATATGGTGGTGAATCATGACGGGTGGCATGATCCGCAAGGACGAATTAACGTGCTGGATCAGGATGTGCCGAACTACGTTGATCCTCATGGGAAGGCTCGGGTCAAAACGGACAAAGCCAAGCCGTTTTTCTTCCGCGCGAATTCCGGCGAATGTATTCGGTACCACCACACCAATCGCAGCTCTCATGAACTGGAGTTGGACGATTTTCAGGTCAAGACACCGACCGATACCATCGGTCAGCACATCCATCTCGTGAAATTTGATGTGATGTCATCAGATGGTTCAGGGAATGGCTGGAATTATGAGGACGGCACGTTTGCTCAGGGGGCAATTCGGGAACGGATCGAAGCATCGCACAAGCCAGGCGGCCAGGCCGTCGATGCGCAGGGGCGACCGATCATGTTGGCGGCTCCAGGTCCGGACGAGTATCAAACGACCATTCAGCGTTGGTTTGCCGATCCATTGATGGAAGATTTGAAGACCTGTGAAGCCAGCGGAGGCGTGCGTGGCTTACCGTCGCAAGCGCCCAAGGCCTGTCGCGATCGGACGATTCGTACCGTGTTCACGCACGATCATTTTGGCCCATCGTCGATTCAGCACCACGGGTTCTACAGCGCTCTGTTGATCGAACCGTCTGGGTCACAGTGGCTGAAACCGAACGGCGATCCACTCACAGACGGTGTCGGCACACAAGCGATGATTCTAGCCAAACCAGAGGATCAGGCCGTACATCCGGACCATCGTGAGTTCGCTCTCGCCATCGCGGATTTTGCACTGTTGTATGACCCGCACCGTCAGCATGGCGAGGATCCCCTGCACGGCACGCTCCATGGCATGCAGAATCTAGTGAAAAAAGCGAAAGAGGCAAAGATCGATGAGCCGGCGGTGAAAAGCCTCGAGCACCATGCCGAACAGTACTGGACCGAGCATGGGAGACCGGTCGATGCTCCGTTGTTACCAGAAGCCATTTCAAAAGATCATCACAATCCCTATCTCGTGAATTATCGCCATGAACCGATTCCGTTGCGCATCGGGTTGCGCGATGCAGATGGAAGCATCAAGCGGCAGAAGCCTGGTTTAGAAGGCGATATGGCGGTGGCGTTTGATTCGCGAGTGCACGGAGATCCGGCATCGGAAATATTCGAAGGCTATGAGGGAGAACTGACGCAGCTGCGCGTGATCCAAGGTGCGCAAGAGGTTCAGCATATGCTGAATATCCACGGCATGCGTTGGCCGCGTGAGATTACGAACTCCCAGAGTCCGTTGGTGGCGGCGCAGGAGATTGGGATCTCGGAGCATTTCGAACTGAAACTTCCGCTTGCGAACGTCTTTCGTGGTGTGCCTGTTGCCGACTATCTGTACGATTTCGGCTCGGTGGATGATCTCTGGAATGGTGCCTGGGGACTTATCCGTAGTTACAACGGTATTGAGGCAGGGGATCCGCAAGGCGTAGGGCCGCTGCAGTATGCAGGTCTCTCGATCAGCCAACAGAAAGAACAATCGTGGTACCGACCGATCAAGCACCGCCTCCAACCGTTACAACGAGACGGTTCAGGAACGGTGCAGCTCGCACCAGGACAGGACTATCTGAATGGCACCTGTCCGGTTCCTGCAAACCTCAAGCAATTACATGGAAAAACAACCGAGGTCACGTTCTACATTGATGCGGTGAGCATTCGTGATTGGTTAGGGAGTCCCCTCCCGTATGATCGACAGTCCGGTATCGTCGATCCTGACCCTCTTGCGTACATCCTGCTTGATCGGCTTCCTGTCGGGGTTGCTCCGCTGTCGGAGCAGGCATTGAACGATCGGCGCCAGGTATTGAAGGAACGATATCAGGCACGACTCACCGATCCGAGTATTAAGAATCCGATCGAACCACTGGTGTTGCGGGTCAATGCGGGTGACTGCATGAAGGTGCAATTGGCCAACCGTCTCCCCAAGAGGCTGGAGGATGAAGTTGGTGACGCGCTGATGCCGAAGATTGTGTCACTGAACGTTGACAAGGAGACCGAGGCAGGAGGTGCTGAGAATATGCAACCTTCGTCCTTCGTCACGATCCATCCACAACTCGTTTCCTACGATGTTACGAACTATAACGGGGCGGCAGTTGGTTTCAATGGGGAGACACCCATTGCACCGGGAACACAAGGTCTACCGCAATATTGGTATGCCGGCGTCGTGAAGCTGGATGGCGATAGGTTGAAGCATGAACCGTATGAGTTTGGTCCAGTCAATCTGACTTCCTGGGGCGATATTATCAACCAACCGTCTCATGGACTTGTCGGGACACTGATCGTCGAACCCAAGGGCGCGACGTATCATGATCCAGCGAGCGGTGAACAGGTGTCGAATGGCGGAATCTCCGCGGTGATTCGATATCCTGAAGGAGGCATGACGCACTCATTCCGCGAACATGTCGTCATGTATCGAGATGGGTTGAATCTCCATCAGCCCCAATCAGTCGGGAAGTCTAACCCGATCACGGATTGCCGCATCTGTGACGATTCCTACGATCTTGGGGAGAAAGCGTTCAACTACCAGACAGCGCCGTTCTTTGCTCGGCTAGGGCAGAAGGACGACGCCAATTTGAACGAGGCGTTTTATCCGACCAATTTCTTTACACCGCAGTACAAGCCAATTCCCACAGCAGAGTACACGGCAAATCCTGGCGAAGAAGTGCGGTTTCGTGTGCTGCAACCCCATGGCCGGGCTCGGCAACACGCCTTCCTCCTTTATGGGCATGACTTCGAGGATTTATTGCCGAACTATGGGTCGGGACACAGCCCATTGATGTCCGTCGGCAAGGCGATGACAGTGACGATTCCCAGTGCACACGAGGGCTATTGGCTCTACCGCGATGGACCGAACCACATGTGGTCCGGCGGACTCTGGGGGAGTTTCCAGGTTGGGACGCCAAAGGTGTCGGAATAAGCAGTATCACCTCTCCGTCTGTAGGCTGGAGTCGCGTTGCGAAGGGCAGCGGTGTCGGGCGTAACCGTTCCGGTCTGCCAGGGAGGCTCTTGCATTGTGATCACGATAAGGCAGAACGTCGTGCGTGATCTGCAAACCACTGATCTCAATGGGCTTGTTCCTTGACAGAGGAAAAGCATTCTTGCTAGCTTGGCACGTTCATTTTGAATAGAAATATCAAGCCATTTCTCCCGACCAGGCTATAGGTTCTGTGACATTCCAAGATCTTATTCTCACGCTCCATCGATTCTGGGCCGACCAGGGCTGCGTCGTTCACCAACCCTATGATGTGGAGATGGGGGCCGGCACCTTCCATCCTGCCACATTCCTGCGATCGCTCGGACCGGAGCCCTGGCGAGCCGCCTATGCGCAGCCCTGCCGCCGTCCGACGGACGGCCGCTACGGGGAAAACCCCAATCGCCTTCAGCACTACTACCAATACCAAGTCGTACTGAAGCCGGCGCCGGACAATATTCAGGAACTGTATCTCAAGAGTCTGGCTCAACTGGGCATTGATCCGAAGCAGCACGACATCCGATTTATTCAAGATGATTGGGAGTCGCCGACGCTGGGTGCGTGGGGACTCGGGTGGGAAGTGCGGCTGGACGGCATGGAGATCACCCAGTTTACGTATTTTCAAGAGATCGGCGGGATTGAACTCAGTCCGATCACGGGCGAAATTACCTACGGGACGGAACGAATCGCCATGTATCTCCAAGGCGTGGACAACGTCTTTGATCTTGCCTGGACCGATCAGATTTCATACAGGGACATTCACCACGAAACTGAGGTGCAAGGGTCACGCTACAATTTCGAGGAAGCGGACGTGTCGATGCTCATGCAAGCCTTTCAGTCGAACGAAGCGGAGTGCAAACGATTGCTCGCGCAGACCGATAAACGGTTGACCTTACCGGCTTACGACTACTGCATCAAGTCGTCTCATGTATTCAATCTTCTCGATGCTCGCGGGGCGATCAGCGTGGCGGAGCGTACAGGCTACATCGCGCGGGTGCGGGCTTTGGCCAGGCAATGTGCCGAGCGGTATCGCGATGAGCGCGCAGCAATGGGACATCCGTTGATCAAGACGCAGGTGACGCATCGATGAAGCGCCAGCCGGTCAAAAAGCCTCGGAAGCCGCTGAATCGTACTAACTCGACCGCCGAGCTGTT
>CABVRR010000055.1:0-13458 GCA_902500705.1 uncultured Nitrospira sp. | reverse complement strand
GGCCAACCGACCAAAGCTGCGATAGGATTCGCGGCCGGGCAAGAGGTGCCGGTCGACAAACTGGAGGTTCGTGAAACACCGAAAGGCCAGTATCTGTTCGCGGTCAAGCGTGATGCCGGACGTGCGACGGCAGCCCTTCTCCCGGAGATACTCCCTCAACTTGTCGACACGCTGTCATTTCCCAAGGCGATGAAGTGGAACGACACGGGCACGCGCTTTGCCAGGCCTATACGATGGATCGTCGCACTTTTGGGGAGCAAGGTGGTCCCGGTCAAGATTGCCGATATCAAAGCTGCTGGTAAGACCTATGGGCATCGTGTGATGGGCGGCGGAAAGCCCATCGTCGTGCATGATTTCAAGACCTATAGTAAGGAGCTTGAAAAGCGCGGAGTGATCGTTGATCCGGTCCGTCGACGAACCAAGATTCAGGAGCAAATCGAACGTCTCTGTACCAAAACGGGTGTTGGATTGAACGCGGATGATGCCCTGCTTGACCAAGCAGTGTATACCACGGAATGGCCTAGTGCCGTACTTGGCGGATTCAAACCAGAATATTTAGCAGTCCCTTCGGAAATCCTCATCACGTCGATGAAAGAACATCAGGGATTCTTCTCGGTGAGGGATAAAAAGTCCGGCAAGCTGGCACCGCATTTCATCGCTGTCGCCAACAATGGACCCAAAAACATGTCGCTCATTCGGGCCGGGAACGAGCGGGTCTTGACGGCACGGTTGGCGGATGCCAAGTTTTTTTTCGATGAGGACCGAAAAATCACGCTGGAGGAACGGGGTAAGAAGCTGGCCGGTGTCACCTTCCACCAGAAGCTCGGCACGATGGCACAAAAGCAGGAGCGACTTACGCAGCTGGCGGAGGCGCTTGCGATCCAGGTCGCTCCATCGGATAGGCAACTCCGCGAGACATGCATCCGTGCGGCTTCACTGGCAAAGGCCGATCTGCTCACCGGGATTGTCGGCGAGTTTCCAGAGCTGCAGGGAGTGATGGGTGGTGAGTACGCGAAGCACGACGGCGAAGCAGAGGCCGTAAGCCGAGCGGTTCGAGAACAGTATCTGCCTCGCGCGATCGAAGGGGAATTGCCCGAAACGATGGCAGGACAAGTCCTGTCTTTGGCCGACCGCCTCGATACCATCGTTGCATTTTTCTCGGTCGGCATTGTGCCCACAGGCTCGGAAGATCCGTTTGCATTGCGACGGCACGCGACCGCGATGGTTCGAATTCTCCTTGAAGGAACACTTCGACTCAATCTGAGTGAGTCCATGACGCAGGCTATGAACCGGATATCCGAGGGCGGGTTCAAGCCCGTGGCGGGGTTCGAACAGGAAGGATTTCGGCACATCAGAGAGTTTCTCTTTGAACGGGTTCGACACTATGTCCGAGTCGTACATGGTCTGCGCGATGATGTCATCGATTCGGTGTTGAGATCAGCTCATGAGAAGCCGGTGGATCTTGTCGATCTGGTGCAGAAGATGAAAGCCGTTGAAACCGTGACGAGGAAGCCGGAGTTTGATCCTTTGATTGTCGGGTTTAAACGAGCGCATCGGCTGGTGGAAAAGGAACAGTGGGAACGTCGGCCGATTGATGCAGAGAAGTTTCAGCACCCATCGGAATCGGCGCTTCATCAGTCGGTGGTCGACGCGCGGGACAGGATGGGCTCGGCGCTGGCGATCGGTGACTACGGCAACGTTCTGGATGCCTTGGTAGGGCTCAAGGCGGCCATCGATGATTTTTTCGCAGCCGTGATGGTGAATGCGGAAGATCAGGTCCTCCGCAGTAATCGGCTGTCGCTGCTCAAAGAGGTCGATGAGCTGTTTATGTCGTTCGCGGACTTTTCTCAGATTGTGGTACAAGGGCGGTAGATCGAATCGGTCGAAATCGGACTGTCTCCGGCGAGGATCGGAACAAGACGGGAGTAGTCATGGATCAGCCGATGACGGACGAACGCCGTCGCGCGGACAAGATCCGACGATTTTCTCTGGCCGTCTCGCTGGTCCTGGTGGTGCTCTGCAATGCCGTTCTTCTCAGCGGATTCGCCCTCAGCGGCATCAATCTGGACGATTTGGTCACGACGCCTGATGTCTTTAACGCCAAACAGGACGTATGCCTTCGACTGGCATGGCAGTCCGTGCCGGGCGCCACTGAGCCCGTTCGGCTCTGTTCGGAATGGCTTAATCTTTCCGACCCGAGCGGGAAAACCCATTCTCTCCAGCCCAACACCAAACTCAAACAGGGACTTGACGGCCACTACTATGTCGATCAAGGTATTCAGGCCGACTATCGATTGTTGATGCTGATACTGTTCGTCATTGCGGTTATCATCGGCGGCGTCAGGGCGAAGTGGTTCCTCGTGAACCGCTATCGGCTCCGTCTGGAATCCACCGACGGTCGTCGCGCATCGCCCGCTCATTGATACGCACTCTTCCTGGAAGGAGAAGTCACGTGGCAAAGAAATACGTCTACTATTTCGGGGACGGCAAGGCCGAGGGCACGTCGAATATGAAGGAGCTGCTCGGCGGCAAAGGCGCGGGATTGGCTGAGATGACCAATTTGGGCATTTCCGTCCCGCCGGGGTTTACGATTTCGACGGAAGCCTGTGTCGAATACTACAAAGTCGGCAAGAAGTATCCGCCAGGCATGTGGGAGGCCACTCTACAGGCCCTCAAACGTGTCGAGCGTTCGATGGGGATGGGCTTTGGGAATCCGGAACGGCCGTTGCTGGTCTCGGTTCGATCCGGCGCGCGGGCCTCGATGCCAGGCATGATGGATACCGTGTTGAACGTGGGGCTCACGACCAAGACGGTCGAGGGGCTCGCGGCCAAAACCCGCAACGATCGCTTTGCGCAGGACAGCTACCGACGATTTGTGTCGATGTTCGGCAGCATCGTGATGGGTGTGCCGCGCGAGCATTTCGAAGCGATTCTCAAGCATAAGAAGACGGAAGTCGGCGTCACGCATGAAACCCATTTGGATGCCCGGCATCTGCGTGAATTAGTGGCGAGCTTCAAAGCCCTGATCAAAGAAGAAACAAAAAAAGACTTTCCAGATGAACCGGTGGAACAGCTGCGCTTGGCGGTCAACGCCGTGTTTTCCTCCTGGTTCGGCGCTCGCGCCATTACCTACCGTCGGTTGTACGGCATTCCCGATTCCTGGGGGACCGCGGTGAACGTGGTTGCAATGGTGTTCGGAAACATGGGTGAAACGAGCGGGACCGGCGTGGCCTTTACGCGAAGCCCGAGTTCCGGTGATCGCACCTTTTTCGGTGAATGTTTGATGAATGCGCAGGGAGAAGATGTCGTGGCCGGGATCAGAACGCCGCTGCCGGTCAGCGCGTTGTCGAAAAATGTCCCGGAGGCCTACAAGGAACTCGAACAGACCTATAAGAAACTCGAAAAACACTATCGGGATATGCTTGACCTCGAATTCACGATTCAGGAGGGCAAGCTCTATATGTTGCAGACCCGTGTCGGGAAGCGGACGGGGATCGCGGCAGTTAAAATCGCCGTCGACATGGTGAAAGAAGGGGCGATCTCCAAGCGGGAAGCCGTGCAACGCATCGGGGCCGATCAACTGGCGCAGTACCTCTACCCGATTTTCGACACGAAGGAAGAATCAAAATCAAACCCACTCGGCAAAGGGTTGCCGGCCGGGCCCGGCGCAGCAGCCGGCAAGATTGCGTTGACCCCCGACCGTGCGGTCGACATGAAGACCGCCGGCAATCGCGTCGTGCTGGTCCGACAGGAGACCAGTCCAGATGATATTCACGGGATGAACGCGGCGGCCGGCTTCTTAACGGCGCGAGGGGGCATGACGTCTCATGCCGCCGTGGTGGCGCGGCAGATGGGTAAAGTGTGCGTGGCAGGGTGTGACGCCGTTGAAGTGCTCGACAGCCAGACCGTGAAGATCGGCGCCAAGACATTTCGCGAGGGCGACTATCTCTCGATCAATGGATCGACCGGCAACGTCTACGAGGGCGATATTCCGGTCGTCGAATCTGAAATCATTCAAGTCATCCAGGGGAAACTCGATTCCAAGCAGTCGGACAAGTACCAGCGGTTCGCCACGATCTTGTCTTGGGCCGACAGCTTCCGCAAGCTGCGGGTCCGTGCGAACGCCGATGTGCCGGACCAGGCCAACATCGCCAGAGGCTTCGGCGCGGAAGGCATCGGACTCTGTCGGACCGAACACATGTTTTTCGCCGAGGATCGCATTTTGATCATGCAGAAAATGATCTTGGCCCGAACGAAAGAGGAACGCGAAAAATACTTGGATCAGCTGCTGCCGCTGCAGAAACAAGATTTCGTCGGGCTCTATCGCGAGATGAGGGGCTATCCGGTGACGATTCGCCTGCTCGATCCGCCGCTCCATGAGTTCTTGCCGAAACGGGAAGATCTGATGGTCGAGATCGCGCAGCTGGAGTTGACGGGCAATGACGGAACCAAGCTGGAAGAGCAACGGCGGCTTCTTGCGCGCGTGGAAGAACTCCATGAGTTTAATCCGATGCTCGGTCTTCGTGGATGCCGCTTGGGCATTACAATGCCGGAGATCACGCGCATGCAGGCGAGGGCGATCATGGAGGCGGCCTGCGAATTGGCAAAAGAGGGCATCAAAATCGTGCCGGAGATCATGATCCCGCTCGTGGGGATGGTCTCAGAGATGAAGTCTCAAAAGGACTTGGTTCGTGAGGTCGCACAGGAGACCATGAAGCGGTACAACGTGAAGCTCTCGTACCTTGTCGGCACGATGATTGAACTGCCTCGTGCCGCCGTGACAGCGGATCGAATCGCCGAGGAGGCGGAGTTCTTCTCGTTCGGGACGAACGACCTCACGCAAACGACCTTCGGTTTTTCGCGTGACGATGCGGCGAAATTCATCGATCATTACCGGGCGACAAACATCATGGAGTCGGATCCCTTTGCGGTCTTGGATCGAGAAGGCGTCGGTTCGTTGATGCGGCAGGCCATCGCCGGAGGCCGGAAGACACGATCTAGTATCAAACTCGGCATTTGCGGTGAACATGGAGGTGATCCCAGTTCCGTAGAGTTCTGTCATCAGCTGGGGCTGGATTACGTGAGTTGTTCGCCCTATCGCGTGGCGATTGCTCGGTTGGCGGCTGCGCATGCGGCTCTAGCCGAGGAAGAGTCGAAACAAGCGAGTAATCCTGCCAAGGCGGCACGGGCCAAGCCAACAAAGGCCAAGCCGAAAGCGAAGTCAAAGCCGAAACAGAAGCCGAAGCCGAATCTCCGTCGGGGCCGCGTGACCCGTAAAGCACGGTGACCACCCGAACCCAGGACCTTCAATTCATGACCCTGGCCCTTCGCCTTGCGGCAAAGGGCCAGGGCACGACCAGCCCGAATCCGATGGTCGGAGCCTTGGTGGTTCGCCAAGGCCGCATCATCGGGCAGGGGTATCATCTTCGTCCCGGCACTCCTCACGCTGAAATACTCGCACTTCGACAGGCAGGGCCGCGCGCGCATGGCGCCACATTGTATGTGACACTTGAGCCCTGTTGCCACCTCAAGAAGCGGACTCCTCCTTGTGTCCCTGACATTCTTCGCGCCGGTATTCGTCGTGTCGTGGTGGCGATGCCGGATCCGAATCCATCGGTACAGGGAAAAGGATCCGCAGTGCTGCGTCGAGCCGGACTCTCGGTCACGGTTGGAGTGGCGCGCGCTGAGGCAGAAGCCTTAAATAGAGCCTATAGCCACTGGATGAAAACCGGCCGTCCCTATGTGACGCTCAAAGCAGGTATGACACTCGATGGAAAGCTGGCCACGGCAACAGGAGCATCGCGATGGATTACGGGAGAGGCGTCCCGCCGAGAGGTGCATCAGCTCCGTCGTGAGGTGGATGCCGTGCTGGTCGGAGTCGGAACCGTTCTGGTCGACGATCCATCGCTGACGGCACGAAGGGGAGTGCGGTTGAACACGTTGGCCTCACGACAGCCTATCCGCATTGTGGTCGATAGTCGATTGCGGACGCCGCTCACGGCAAAGATCTTGATGCAGCAAGACAAGGCAAAGACTATCATGGCTACGACGGCAGCTGCGTTTTCGGCACGGCGGTCCGCGATGCAAAGAACTGGTGTAGAAGTCCTTGTGCTTCCTGCCGTGAAGGGTCGTGTGTCCTTGCCTGCGCTACTCAAGGAGCTTGGCAGACGCGGTATGATATCGGTATTGGTCGAAGGCGGAAGTGAACTCAATACCGCATTGCTCAAGAAAAAGCTGGTTCATCACGTTCGCCTATACGTCGCTCCACGGCTGCTTGGGGGACAGGATGCCAAAGGTCTCATAGGTGGGAAAAGCCCCGCAGGTCTTGCAAGCGCGATGACGCTCCATCATGTGACGACACGTTCTGTCGGCGATGATCTGGTCGTGGATGGAGAGCTATCATGATCTGGATGCGGTATGCGGTTCTGACCGGTTGTCTGGTGGCTGGGTTAGTCGGCTCCTGCTTTGCAGAAGTGGCGGTGCCGACCATTGAAGATCTTCCTTCACTCGTGATGCGGTATCTCGATGCGCAGGATAGTGATGAAGCAGATCGTCTCTTGAATGCGATTCGCGCCGACCCGACGGCTTCGATTGAGACCCTGTCTCGTATTCTACAGGCTGAACGAGCCTATCAGAGCCAACCGGTCGGAACGATTCCGGATGAACAGGTTGATCTTCGTGGTCAGGCCTATTCACTGTCATTGTTTATTCCGCAGACCTATCAACCGACGAAACGGTATGGGCTGGTCGTGTGCTTGCACGGATTCGGTTTTACGGGTGAGGAGTATTTGGAACGATGGCGGACTCGCCTTGGTGACGACTATCTGTTGGCCTGTCCGACCTATCCATCAGGCGCGTGGTTTACTCGGCGAGCGGAAGAATTGGTGCTTGCGAGCATCCAACGTGTTCGGCATCGATACTCTATCGATTCAGACCGGATCTTTCTCACGGGGATGTCGAACGGCGGGATTGGCGCATGGCTGATCGGGATGCACCATGCTCCCTTATTTGCAGGCGTCGCTCCTATGGCGAGTGGGCTGGATGGGGTGCTCATGCCGTTTCTGGCCAATCTGAGTAATACCCCCGTCTACATGATTCATGGGGCGAAAGATCAGGTGATGCCGGTGGATCTCAGTCGATCACTAGATCACGAACTGACGAGGCTAGGGTACCCACATGTCTATCGAGAGCATCAGCGTGAGCATCCGATGGCCGGTGGACATTATTTTCCCAAAGAGGAGTTGCCGGATCTGGTCGCCTGGTTCACTCGTCAGCGCCGTGAGCCCTTGCCGACTAGTCTGACCGTCGTGCGTGATGGGAGCCACTTTCAGACGTTCAACTGGGTCCGCATCGATTCGACCGATCCGATCGCGGCATTTTCCGACGACTTGGTGGACAAACGCGACGACCGCATCAAGCATCGGGTGTATGCCAAGCTTGACGCGTCGATCGTAGGGCGCAATCGCATTGAGGTAAAGACCGTGCACGTTCAACGGTATACTCTCTTCCTGAACGAGCAGTTGATTGATTTTTCTACACCGCTTACGGTGGTGACGAACGGTGGTCTCTCGTTCGAAGGAATTGTCACCCCGTCTGTTGAAATCCTGTTACGACAAGCCAGACTCCGGCACGATTCTGGACGACTCTTCCCCGTACAACTCACCATTGCCGTCGCGAAGCCGGCGTCATGATCTTCGCACGACGGGTTCAGTTTCTTCAGCCTGGTTTCCTGATGTCTATGCTGGTTGCATGGATCGGCATAGGCGTTCTGTGGCCGGCCGAGTATGGCCGATCGGAAGCCTGTGCGTTGTCTCGCGAGTATGCCGGGCTGATATTTCCCGTCGAACGCGTGGACCCTGTCTGGACCTGTCGGCTGCAAGCCGTCATTCAACAACATACGACGGAGAGCAAGCTCGGGCCGATCCGAACCGCATTGTCCGAATCCCTGTATCGATATCTGTTGGATCACCCTCCTATGACCGCGGCGCTGATCCGGCGCCTGAATCTTGGTCTGTACCAATCGGACACACAAGGTCCCGGGCGTTTCTGGGGCGATGACGGCGCGGGCACGAAGGGAATCATCGAGCTTGTATACGAGGATCCCACGTCCCGTATCTACTTCCTTGAGGGAGTCCATGAAAGCCGATTGCTTCCTCATGTGACGGGGAAAGCGGTCGTGTTTCTTCGGGTCGGTGTCGGACGAGATGCGAACAACGAGGACGTGACGGACAGCACATTGATTGCGTATACCAAGTTGGAGAATCGTGTGCTATCAGGGTTGGTTGCTCTCCTGCATCCGCTTGTCTCTAAAATTGTCACAAGCCGATTACAGAGGGGCGTGGAGACGGTCAATCGATTGGGCGTGATGATGAGGCAGGATCCCCAGCGGGTGTTGTCTGCGGCGGAGCATCCGCCGTCTTTTTCGGAACAACACCTCGCGTTCTTGAAAGAAACGCTGGGTGATCGACAAGGCATCGACCGCGCAAGCCCGGATGGTCGATCGATCCCATGACGACCTCGCGCAGCTTCATGCTGATCTGCACGGTCGGCACCTTTTGTTTCATCAGCTACAACATGGTGCGGATGCCTGTGCTCGCCTTGTTTGCCGAGTCGCTCGGTGCGAGCCCGGAACGGATCGGCCTGATCGTGTCCGTCTCGACCTTAACGGGTGTCTTGCTCAAACTGCCGTCAGGAGCTCTCTCCGATATCTATGGGCGACGGGTTTTGTTGCGAATCGGGGTGGTGGCGTTCGGACTTCCTCCATTCCTCTATCCCTTCATTACGGATTTGGATGCGCTGACGGCGCTCCGGTTTCTTCACGGTTTTGCGACTGCCATCTTCGCACCAAGCGCGCTGGCCACCGTGGCGGAGCTCTATCGGGAGCGGCGCGGCGCAGCGCTTGGGACCTATACGGCCTGCACGCAGTCCGGTTCCCTTTTAGGCCCTTTTCTTGGCGGGTACCTCATCCATGCGGCAGGGTTCTCGACGGCATTCGTCACCGCCGGGGTCTTCGGCTGCATCGGCATGGTGTTGTTCTATAGCCTGCATCTCGATGTCGCGGTGCCGCAGCGGAAGGAACAGGGTACAGCGGTCGTACTGTCTGAAATGTGGAAGGGATTTGCCGCCGTCGCCAACAATACAAAGGTGCTCATCACCAGCATGACCGATGCCGCTAAGATGATCGCGAACGGCGCTCTGATGGCGTTTTTGCCGCTCTACGGCGTCGCGGTGGGACTGAATCCAGGAGAAGTCGGGCTTTTGTTCACCGTGCAGGCGGGCACATCGTTTTTCTCCAAGCCGATCATGGGGCGGATTTCCGATCGCGTCGGTCGCCAGCCGCTGATTATCCTCGGCCTCTTTATTTGTGCTGCAACATTTGTCTGTATACCGCACGTGTCGATGTTTCCTGTCTTGCTGCTGTTGTCTGCCGGGTTTGGTTTTGGCGAGGCGGTCGTGTCCTCCTCCTCCTCGGCGCTCGTCGCGGACAGTTCCGAGTTTAAGCGGTTAGGCGCAGGCATGGGGATGCAGGGAACGATCATGGATATCGGGCATGCCAGCGGGCCGCTGTTGGCCGGCGTACTCATTGCGAATCTCAGTTATCCCATAGCATTTTCCATCATTGCCGGAATACAACTCATGGCAGCCGGCGTGTTTTGGGTCACGATGAAGCGCCTGTAGATGCTGTGCTCACGACATGACTGCGATATAATGGGTGCGTGATGAAAGAAATTGCGACGGAGAACCTCGTCATCGGCGTGCTGGTTGGTCTGGGCATCGTGGTCTTGATTGCCCTGTTCATCTATGTGGTGAAACAGATCATCATGAGGAAAGACTGATGTTTACCGGCATTGTCGAAGAAATGGGCGCGATTACCGTCCTGAGAAAAACACTCGCGGGGACCAAACTCACGATTCTGGCCTCGACGGTGATGGGTGACCTGAAGATCGGCGACAGCGTGAGCGTGAACGGAATTTGCCTCACGGTCGTCTCGAAAAGTGAGCGTGATTTTTCCGTCGAAGTCTCGCCTGAAACGCTCTCGGTGACGACGCTCGGTGATTTTGCCGTGGGACTCCCGGTCAATCTCGAACGAGCGATGAAGCTTAATGAGCGTATCGGTGGGCATCTGGTGGCCGGTCATGTGGATGGCGTCGGAAGGATTCGCAGTCGACAACAAGATGCCAATGCGATCATGCTAAAGATCGAAGCGCCACACGACATCCTCAAATACTGCGTGTCAAAAGGCTCAGTGACGGTTGATGGGATCAGCTTGACGATCAATGACATGAGTGAGAATGGATTTTCCGTGGCCATCATTCCGCACACAGCAAAGGTGACGACACTCGGCCTCAAGCAGGTAAACGATTCCGTGAATCTTGAATCCGACCTCATCGGCAAGTATGTCGAGCGCTTGCTCCAAGAGCGCGGCCAGCTTTCTAAACCTACCATCAGCATCGATACAGAGTACCTGCAGAAGCGGGGACTGATCTAACTCCATATCAGGGCTCCTCACGGTGTTCTACTTTCGTACTGACTGTGGAATAGCAGAGGTACCAGGAGTACTGTCTGGAGCACAATCCAGAATGGTACGACTCCCGCTGTTGTATTTGCATGTTACACCGTACTGAGATATTCTAGGTAAATACCACAATGCGATATTCAGAGAGGGCACAATGGGAGCTATCTCGCTGAAACTCCCAGAAGACGTTTTGGAAGCTAGCCGCCGTTGTGCGGATACCCTCCATCTATCCAGAGCCGCCTATATCCGCCAAGCGATCAAGCACATGAATCGACAGACGCAAGCCATACTCCGGGCGCGTCGTTTAACCGACGCTTCGAAGAAAGTCAGAAAGGAAAGCCTGCGCGTCAATCGTGAGTTTGCTGCCGTCGAACAGACTCCCGATGCTTAATCGAGGAGAAGTGTGGCTGGCTGATCTCAATCCTAAACGGGGGACCGAGCCGGGTAAAACGCGACCGGTTCTGATCGTTCAGGCCCAAGCCTTACTTGACGCGCAACATCCCTCCACGCTCATCGTTCCTCTAACGACTGTGCTGATTGATGGTGCTGAACCGTTGCGCATTCGTGTCCCTGCAGCCGGCCGTCTTCGCCGCACATCCGATCTCCTGATCGATCAACTACGCGCGATCGACAATCGCCGTTTAGTCGAAGGCCCCTTGACCAAACTCTCAGCCACACTCATGAAGCGGATTCACGAGGCTGTCGTCGAAGTCCTCGACCTCGACCAGGATCGCAATTGAATTGAGATGGCGGAGCGGGAGTCAAAAGTCCAATGAGAGCGATGTTATGCGGTTTGAGAATTGATCCGTAAACGGCCTCATTTGAAAGACCGAACTTCCGTCAAAAGATAGGAAAAATCGAATGGGAATGTTTTCTCGACTATTTAGTTCCCAAATGAAATACAATGACTCAGTGGAAAAACTGGTTCCAAGTGCACACATTCTAGCAGTATCATCCTTTACAAAATTCCTCGACTCCCATAAGTGAACTGAAGAATGTCGATCCCAAAGGATGGGATTTCTTTGTCACTGTGGCAGGTATTTCCGTTGGACTTACAGGTTTATCCGAAAAGGTGAGAAGTACAACCGAGTACAATAGGCTAACAAAGATACTATCGTCAAAGATCATAAAATGGAATAAACAGGGTGAACTTGCCCTGAGTGATCTGGTTACAGTAATGACGAAATATCGGGAAGAAATGATGCGCCTCCCTCCTGATGAATTCACCAAAATGTGGGCCGCGGTGATAGGAGCTTGGTGTCTTGCCAATCTTAAATTGGAAGTCCCAAGAGAACAACCCAGTAAGCTAATGACTGAGCTTGGGATGCTTCTCATCGTTTCATTTCACGATTGGTGGAGTTCCAAATCGCGGTTGCAGTGATCTTAAAAGAGAGAATTGGTCTTAAAGTTTGGGTTGCCCATTAGCTGGTAAGTCAAGTGGGCACAGACGTTCCCGTAAACCAGAAGTTCGGTGTTCTTCCTCGTCCGAGCTCGCGCGAAGGTTGGGGTCGAATTTTGAATCGTGCATCGCAGAAAAGAGGTGGCTCGATCGTGCCATGCACTGCTCAAGTACAGGCCTTGTTCACCAGCTACTTTTCCTTTCATGGCTCCACAAACGTGGGGCGAGTCCCGATATCGAGCATCGGCACTCCACAACAGCCGCGCTATTGGACGACTCGATTCTTCGGGCCGTTGTCTATCGGATCACATGACTGTTACGAGATAACGACAGCGGCGATCAGCGAGAGACTGCCTCGCACATGCCGAGCAGAAGACTCTTTATCATGAGCAGACGGGAGCGTGACTCCACCCAGGCCTCACCAGAGCCCTTCCCCTACGTACATCAGTAATGATTATGTCGATTGATCCAGAGGTGGTGGGGGGCACGCGTGTAGATAACTAAGGGGGCGGATACCTTTTATATCACATCAAGACGACACGGAGGATCAGCTCTCCTAGCGGTTCCGGTGTTGTAACCGCCTGAGGGCCTCCTGATAAACCGCGAGATCTTCTCGCCTCCCAATAGCGACGACTTCGACCAGGATCTCGTGGTCGAGGATTCGGTACACGATGCGGATCGATTTTCTCGCGGCGTAAAGTTTGTAGTAGCCAGTGAGATCAAGACCTGCTCGATTGCCAAGATGTTCGCCGAGCCGTGGAGCGGTTTCGAGTTTTCTAAGCTGCTTCGCAACCGGTTCTTTCAGCGATCCGTCAAGCCGCCGAAAGTCATCCGCGGCCGGGGCAGTCAGGACAACGCTATACCGCAAGTCGTTGCTCCTTCAGCAACGACTCCAGCGGAACGGTTTTCTTTCCTTTCTTGCGTGCCCGCTGCGTGACAAGGCGATGGATCTCTATGTGTTCCAGGAGATCAAGCGCCTCCGCCATCTTTTCATAGTCATCCACCGGTACTATCACAGCTTCCACCTGATTGTTTTTGAGGACAACCACCCGCCGCCGATGCTGGGCCTTCAGGTCGGTCAGCACTTTTCCGAAGGAGCGCGCAACTCGAGATGCGCTGAGAATTTCTTCCTTCTTATAGGCCACGGCCATATGGTACCTCATGAGTTAATCATATGTGCAATATAGCGCACAATTTTACGCAATCACAAGGATAAGAATTCGATGAGGCAAAGAAGTAAAGAGAGCGCCAAGTTTTTTCTATGGCTGGTTCTTGGCAGACGAACGGTAGGCAAGGTGCAGGGCAATTCCCAGAATGATAGAAAGGAACAGCCCAACGCCAAGCTGAAAGTCGAAGCTCAGTGGTCCAACATAAATTTTATACAGCTGCAACATGACCAGGGGGACAATTACTGCTAAGAAAAGCGCGATCATGTGCCGCCGCAGATAGATCGGCTCACCCGGCTTTCGTCCGCCTCGTCCCACTCCTATCACTCCTCGATCGTCGAAATATCTCCTGGGTCTTGCCCCAGCTCTTTGGCTTT
>CABVRR010000054.1:14782-22497 GCA_902500705.1 uncultured Nitrospira sp. | reverse complement strand
CACTCCATCAAACTGACTGATCCGCTGGTCTCGCTCCCTAATGATCTGTTCGAGCTGCTGGATCGCGTCACGATGGGCGGCCTCCCGATCACTCAGTCTGATCTCCAGCTGGTGCACGCGACCTTGCGCCGATTCCATTTTTTCGACCTGAGCACGGAGGCGATCCCGTTCGGCGACACCTTCGTTGAGTTGGGTGATGTGTTCACGCAACACTCGAATTTCTTGCCCCAGCACCTCGCGGGCTTGCTCAGTGGTCTGACAGGTTTGTTGGGCGATGCGAAGATCGTGCGCTTGGGTCGCAATGATCGAATTAAGATCGCTCTCACGTTGGCGTGCGAGCGCCCCTTCCCCTTTCACATCCGCCAGTAGTTTTGACCGCAACGCCAGTTCTTCCTCAAGCACCCTCAACTGCTCGCCGCGAGCCGTAAGATCTCGTTGGGCTGAGGAAACCAGCGTATCGGACGACATGATTTTTTGTTCGAGAATCTGCATCGCCGCAGTCTTCACCTTCAACTCGTGCGATGTGGTCTCCAGGGCCTGTTCCTTAGCCCGTAACAGATTTGCAAGATCTTGATATTGTTGTTCGATCGAATTCTTGGAGCTCTGTTGCAACCATCTGTTCAGTGTGCTCATAAGTCAGTCCGTCCTTACATCAGCAATTCGATTCGGTGATTCTGTTGTGACACGTGTTGTGATCGTGCCTCTCTGCCGTCGAAGGGGAGCGGGATACAGTCGGATGCCGGGAAGAAGTTCGTACGCACGTGACGAGTCGCAGATGATTGGACGGACTCGGCACGATGTTCAGATCGTCACATGATGCCCCCCACCGTACCAGCGGTAACATCGTGACTATGCGTCTGGCAAGAATCCCGGCATACCTCATGAGGATGAGCTCGCAGTAGATGAGGCGAACGCTCGGCTGCTTACAGGGCACGGTATCATAACTTGATAGGCCTGTACTAGGGTGAGATTGAGTCGGTCACATAGATTGAACAGCGCAGGCATCGTCGTTCGATGATGCCGGATCGTACTGATCGTGAACCGGTTCAACCAGAAAGGAATCCGCACAGAGTCTGTTGCAGATGGGCTATCATGGGACCTTCCGTTGATTGCAGGATAAGATCCATTGCCTCAGAGACGAGCCGCAGTGTGCAACCGGCTGTTGGCGAGGCAGATAGATCAGTGTAGAATTCTTGCACGGAGGCAGGAGAAAAAGATGAGCCGGAACACAGGCGATGAGAAGAAGACCTCAAATCACGTACCCCGTTCTGCACTGCCGACCCGCCGTCAATTCCTGACCAGTGGTGTCTCGCTGCTGGCTATGAGCGCCTCGTCGACGCTATTCGGCGCTCAAGACGAAGAAACACGTGCTCCGATCGATCCCATGCGCGTGCCTGGTCTGTCACCGCGCCCATATGGCGAGCGTTCTCGGTTTGAAAGACAGACACGACTCGTTGCCGGAACCTTTTCAACGACTCCGCTACAAGATCTGCAGGGAATCATGACGCCGTCCGCCCTCCACTTTGAACGGCACCATAACGGAGTGCCGACCATTGATCCGACCCGTCATCGCTTGCTCATCCATGGGCTGATCGACCGTCCCATGGTCTTCACGGTAGAGGAGCTGATGCGATTTCCGTCGACATCACGCCTCGCATTTCTTGAATGTTCAGGAAACAGTCGAGACGGGTGGGGTGAGGCGCAGGATGTGACGGTTCAGGCGTTGCATGGCCTCACGAGTACCAGCGAATGGACCGGCGTCAAACTTTCCACCTTACTGGACAAGGTTCAGAAGCAGCGGGACGCCACCTGGATGTTGGCAGAAGGAGGCGATGCGGCAGGATTGGCCCGCAGTGTGCCGCTCACTGACGACGTATTAAACAACGCGATCGTGTGTTATGGCCAGAACGGCGAAGCCTTACGACCTGAACAGGGCTATCCGTTGCGACTGCTCTTGCCCGGGTTTGAGGGCAATATCAACGTGAAGTGGCTACGGCGGTTGAAACTTGGATCGGCTCCCTTCATGACGCGATGGGAAACGGCGACATACACGGATCTTATGCCGGATGGAACGGCGTATCAGTTTAGTCTCGTCATGGACGCCAAGTCGGTGATTACGAAACCATCCGGGCAGCAACAGCTCCAGCCTGGCTTCTATGAAATCCAGGGGCTCGCCTGGAGCGGGCGGGGACGCATCACATCCGTGGAAGTCACGAGTGATGCTGGTCGGACATGGCAGGAGGCTCGTTTGCAGGAACCGGTGCTACCCACATGCCATACGCGTTTCCGTTTGCCTTGGAGATGGGATGGCCGGGAGACCATCATCCAGAGCCGCTGTACCGATGAGACCGGATATCGACAACCGACCCGCGATGCATTGATCAACGTACGTGGGGTCCGCTCGATCTATCATTACAACGCCATTCAGAGCTGGAAGATTCAACGCAACGGTTTTGTGAGCAATATCTATGCATAAGTCGCTGCTGGTTACTGCCGGCGTTATAGGCCTCGCCTTCCTAATGACAACTGCGGTGTGGTCAGCCGATCAGCATGATAGTGCCGTTGACCTTGGGCGCTCCGCGACGGACGAGGAGATACGAGCCTGGGACATCGATGTTGCCCCGGACGGACAGGGACTGCCGCCGGGGCACGGAACCGTCGCGCAGGGGGCGCAGATCTATGCGATGCGATGTGCCGGTTGCCATGGACCCACGGGGCGAGAAGGCCCCCAGAATGTACTCGTCGGTGGCCACAAGAGCTTGCAGACCGTCAAGCCGCTGAAGACAATCGGCAGCTATTGGCCCTATGCCACGACGGTATACGATTATCTCCGTCGCGCCATGCCTGCCAACGCGCCTCAATCACTGACGCCCAATGAACTCTATGCGCTCGTCGCCTGGCTGTTGTATCAGAATGGAATCATCGCTGAAAATGTGGAGTTGGATCACGACAGCCTTCCTCGAGTCGAGATGCCGAACCGGAACGGATTCAGGCTCGACCCAAGGCCTGATGTGCGCTGAATGAGAATAGCCCTTTCATACGCTTCTTCAGGTACCATGCAGTGAACAGACCGCTACCACTCATGTCACGACTTAAGGGCAAAGTCGCAATTGTCACCGGCAGTAGCAGCGGAATTGGAAAAGCCATTGCACTGCGGTTCGGTCAAGAAGGGGCCACGGTGGTTGTCGCCGCAAGGCGGATACGATTGTGCGAGCAGACCGTGGCTCAGATCACGACGATCGGCGGCAACGCGTGGGCGACTCAGACTGATGTGACACACGAACAGCACGTCGAGCGCCTGATTCATGACACGGTGACTCGCTATGGTCGGATCGATATCCTCGTGAACAATGCGGGAATCGGGGGAGGGAGTCGTGTAGCCGAGACAAGCACTGAGGCATTTGATGAGGTGATGCGCGTCAATGTGCGCGGGACCTTCTTGTGCTGTCGAGCCGGCTTCCGCCAAATGCAGCAACAAGGTGGAGGGGTCATCCTGAATATGTCGAGTGTGACTGGACTACAAGCCTGGGCGGGCAACGGGGTCTATAGCGCCTCGAAGCACGCCATCATGGCTCTCACCAAATCGCTCGCCGATGAAGGTCGGCCCTATAACATTAAGGTGAGCGCGATTTGTCCTGGAGCCGTGGCCGATGATCTGGTCGATGCCTCTCCGACCGACATCATGGACAGCGAAAAAATCGATCCGTTCGATGTCGCTGAGGCAGCCCTCTACCTTTCGACCCTTGGGAAACACACCGTGGTACATCAGATCGTCCTGGATCGACTCGGCGCCGATTGGTGAAACGGCACAATGCCTCTGAGTTCGCTATCTCCCTCTCAATCGAGCACCTGATTTGTAGTCGGGGATAGCGCATGAACGAGCCCTGCTGGAGGCTGAAGCTGGGAGACGAGAACCTGAAAGCTTAGGGATATACCGGCTTTGTTGATGGGCTCACGGATGCCGTGAGCCCATCAGAGAGACATCGGAATGTTCGATTCACACGCGTGAGCAGAAAAAACTAGACACCGACTTTCTGATGATCATCCCTCCGCCTGCGGAGATTCGTACCGATACGACTGCGCTCCTGCTCATACCCCATCGCCGTATAATACAGCGCACGATCGAAAAACTGCCCGAGAATATGCATCAACTCTAACTCCCCTTGCAGTTGCATAGGAGTATCGGAAAACCCCTCACGCTGAACAAAGGTAACCATGTGTTCTCTGGTGGCCGTAATGGCCCAGAGGAAGTGACTGTAGGCCACGCCCTGCGCAGCCCGGCGCGCACCGAGTTCCGTGTACCGCTGTTCGATCTCCGATTCGGTCATGTCCATCAGCCAATTATTCAAGTTTTGATAAATTTCACGGGTGCGAGCTCGAAGCTCCTCCGCCGGCACCTTGCGAAGGTCGCTACAGCGTGGTGAATTCCAGACTTTTTCGCTGAGCTCACGAGCGAGTTGCTCGGAGTTTTTCTCGATGAGCTTCACCAAACGACGAGCCGGCATAATGTACCTCCATGCAGAGTGGAAGGGTTGCCTACACAAGCATTTCTACACAGGAGACTACTCAGGCCTAATATTGATGGGCGAGACAGTACCCGATTACCGGATGCGCCGTCAATCGGCTCGCGCACCCAATTTAGACAAAAACTTGGATAGAAACGGTTCGCGTTGAACGCCGCAGCACCTGAATCGATGAGCCGACACGCTGCCTTGAACTTGCCGAACTCATTTGCTATCCTGCATCGCCTTTCATAGTCGACGAATCTCTTCCACATCTACACACGATTCCTAAGAGGAGTATGCATATGGCCGGCATCAAGCGGGCGCTGATCAGTGTTTCAGAGAAGACCGGAGTCATTCAGATGGCGAAGGGACTGGAAGCGCTCGGCGCGGAAATATTGTCTACCGGAGGCACAGCCAAGGCGCTTCGCGACGCCGGCGTGAAGGTCACGGATGTCGCGGCCTATACGGGATCGCCGGAGATTCTCGATGGTCGAGTCAAAACGTTGCACCCCAAGATTCATGGAGGCTTGCTGGGACGCCGATCCCTCCCGGCGCATGTCACGCAAATGAATCAGCATGGGATCGGTCCTATCGATGTCGTCGTCGTCAATCTCTATCCCTTTGAGGCGACGATTGCGAAGCCCGATTGTCGGTTCGAGGACGCCATTGAAAACATCGATATCGGCGGCCCCTCCATGTTGCGGTCGGCAGCCAAGAATCATGATGATGTGTTGGTCGTCGTCGATCCAGCCGACTATTCGCGCGTGCTGGAGGCGGTGAACGGCAATACGGTGACCCCGGCGTTGCGCCGTGAGTTGGCGATGAAGGTCTTTCAACATACGGCACGCTATGACGGATTGATTGCCGGCTACCTGGAAAAACACGCTCAGGCGAGAGAGGTCAAGTTTCCCAAAGTGTTGTCGCTTCAGTTTGAATTGGCTGAGTCCCTCCGCTACGGAGAGAACCCTCACCAGCAGGGCGCGTTTTATCGTGAATTGGACAGCAAGGAGCCGTCTGTTTCACGCGGGAACATTCTGCACGGCAAGGCGATGTCTTACAATAACTTCCTTGATGCGAATTCCGCCCTCGAGCTGGTCAAGGAATACAACGAGACGGCCGTTGCGATCATCAAACACAATAATCCGTGTGGGGTGGCGCTCGGTGAGACGCCGGCGGAAGCGTATGTCAAGGCAAGAGAGACGGATCCCGTGTCTGCCTTCGGCGGCGTGATTGCCTTCAATCGACCGGTGGATCTGGCAGCTGCCAAGGAAATCACATCCACGTTCGTGGAGGTCGTGATTGCTCCAGCATTCGCTGAAGAGGCGCTGGCCGAATTGAAGCGGAAAAAGGATCTGCGTCTCTTGGATGTCGGTCCCTTGACGAAGGTGACACAGGGAGGCTTCGATCTGAAGAAGCTTGTTGGCGGACTCATCGTGCAGGATCGTGATCTTGGCGTCTTACCGGATCTTCGGACGCTGGCTGTGCCGACCATCCGTAAGCCGACGGATGAAGAATATGCCGCTTGTGCGTTTGCGTGGAAAGTCTGCAAACACGTCAAGTCCAACGCCATCATCTATGCCACACCCAGCCAGACCGTCGGCATCGGCGCAGGACAAATGAGCCGTGTGGATTCCGTGAAATTGGCCGCCATGAAAGCACAAATGCCCATCAAAGGCTGTGTCATGGCGTCGGATGCCTTCTTCCCCTTTCGCGACGGCCTCGATGCCGCAGCCGAAGTCGGGATCACAGCCGTCATCCAACCCGGTGGGTCAATCCGAGATACCGAAATAGTAAAGGCTGCCGATGAACATGGACTGGCAATGATTCTCACAGGCATGCGACACTTCCGCCATTGACGAATGCCGAAGCCCGTAATTAGACCCTTTGACATACTTCCACTCTGCACCCTTAGAGACTCGTTCGTTATGCAGTCTTGTTGGATGACCGGTTTGAGACTTCTCAAACCAAAATGTATTTCAGGAATTGTTACACCATCATGAAGATCCTCGTCATCGGCAACGGTGGACGTGAACATGCGATCGCGTGGAAGCTCGCGCAGAGTCCGCGCAAACCGGCTCTCTACTGTGCACCTGGCAATGCAGGCATTGCGTCAGTGGCGACCTGCCTTCCGATCAAGCCGGACGACATTGCCGGACTGAAAGACTTCGCGCTCCGAGAAAAGATTGACCTGACAGTGATCGGGCCGGAAGTGCCTCTAGCCTTGGGCATTGTTGACGAATTTCGCAAGGCTCGGCTCAAAGTCTTTGGGCCGACCAAAAACGCCGCTCGCTTGGAAGCCAGCAAAACCTTCTCGAAGGAGGTCATGGCGCAGGCGAAGATCAGAACAGCTCACGCCAAGAGTTTTGAAAAGACTGCGGACGCCCTCGCCTATGTCGAGCAGCAGGAGCTCCCGATCGTGATCAAGGCGGACGGGCTGGCTCAAGGGAAAGGTGTCATCATTGCCACCACTCGTCATCAGGCTCAAGAAGCGATTATGGATTCCATGGAGAACGCCCTGTTCGGCCCAGCCGGCAAACAGGTGCTGATTGAACAGTTTCTCGACGGTGAGGAGCTGACGATCATGGCGTTCACCGACGGCAACACCGTAGTGCCGATGCCGCCGGCGCAGGATCACAAGCGGATCAATGACGGCGACACGGGCTTGAATACCGGCGGAATGGGAGCCTATTGCCCAGCCCCACTGGGAACGACGGAGATCCAAGATCAAGTCGTGCGCGAGGTCTTGCAACCGATGGTGGACACCATGGCACGGCTCGGCTCGCCGTTCCAAGGCGTGTTGTACGCAGGCCTGATGGTGGTCCATGGGACGCCCTATGTGCTTGAATTTAACGCGCGCATGGGCGATCCTGAGACACAAGTGGTGTTGCCCTTGCTGAAGACTGATTTACTTAATGTTCTTGAAGCTGTGGTTGAACATCGACTCGATCAGCTTTCCGTCGAATGGCATCAAGATACCGCCGTCTGCGTGGTCATGGCATCCGGAGGCTACCCTGGTGCGTATCAGCAGGGGATACCGATCTCTGGACTTCCACCAATCACCGGCTCTTCGGACTCCTCCGTGGTCTTTCATGCAGGAACAGCGCGGAAGGAGAATGCTATTGTGACAGCCGGAGGACGTGTCCTCGGCATTCTTGGTCGAGGACGAACATTATCCGATGCGCAACACGAAGCTTACCGAGTGGTGAACAC
>CABVRR010000054.1:0-14682 GCA_902500705.1 uncultured Nitrospira sp. | reverse complement strand
CAATTGCGGTCCGAAACCCACACGCTGATCATAGAGAAAAACCAGCTTGAGGCTCAGGTCGCCGACTTATCAAAATCTACACAAGAGCTGCAAGGGCACATCAATGAACTAAGCCGCCTCAACAGGGAAAAGACCGGCATGCTCACCAGCCTCCAAAACCAGCTGGATGCGACCCGCGCGAAGGCACTGAAAGCGACGGCTCGGAAAGCACCGGCGAAACCGATGGCGAAAGCCACCACCAGACCGACTTCAAAAAACACCGTCAGACACAAAAGCCCCGTTCCAAAAGTGCCAGGCACACGATAATCAGTCGTTAGTCCTATTTCGACGAGGAGGGAGTTGTCGAGCTGGGGGTGGACGTCGATGAGCCGGACGATGTCGCCGGCGTTGCTGCGGGCGCCGGTGTGGTCGTGGAGGCCGGTGCGGCAGGAGCTGATTCCTTGCTCTCTCCCGATTTCGCCGTGTTGGTTTCACCGCTTCCACTCGACGGTGGCTTGAGTTTGTCGGAATAGTCGGTGACGTACCACCCACTTCCCTTAAACATGATCCCGGGCGATGAAATCAACCGCCTGACGGCTTGCCCGCACCGTTCACACGTCGAGAGCGGATCGTCTTTGATGCTCTGCTTCACTTCAAAACGATACGAACAACCATCACACTGATATTCGTAAATCGGCACCGGTTTCCTCCATTGTCTCGTGACAGAGAACTCGACGAGTTGGTTCTCCCTTACGTGAGCTGTGCAAACGCCTGCCCCAGTCGTTCAATCCCCCTGGTGATGTTCGTCATACTGGTGGCATAGGACAGTCGTAGGTGCTCCGAGCTTCCGAATGGTTCGCCTGGAACCACCGCAATTTTGGCTCCGTGCAACAGATACTGGGCCACATCATTCGGAGTCTTCAACACTCCCGAGGGTCCGCGCCTCCCCAACACGCCCTTTACGCTGGGGAACGCATAGAAGGCTCCTTTTGGCATTCGGCATGACACACCAGGAATCTTATTCAATCCGTCCACAATAGCAGTTCGGCGGCGGGAAAACTCCTCCACCATTGCGCGAGTGAAGGGCTCCCCAAGGCGCAATGCCGCGACAGCAGCCTTCTGCGAGATTGAGCAGGGATTGGAGGTACTTTGACTCTGGATATTGGCCATCGCCGAGATCACCTCTTTCGGACCGGCTGCGTATCCGATTCGCCACCCCGTCATGGCATACGACTTTGACACGCCGTTGATGATGACCGTTCGCGCGGCAACCTCCGATCCTAACGAGGCAATGCTGATATGTGTGCCTCCATCGTAGAGCACTTTCTCATAAATCTCATCTGAAATAATAAGAAGATCATGCCGCACAGCGGCTGAGGCGACCTGCTCCAGCGTCTCTCGATCATAGACGGCACCAGTAGGGTTGCACGGGCTATTCACAATGATAGCTTTGGTTCTCGGCGTAATCAGTCGTTCCAACTCTGGAGCACGGACGGCGTACCCATCCTCTTCCTTCGTCGACAGCAGAACCGGCGTCGCATCATTGAGCAACGCCTGATCCGAATAGGAGACCCAATAGGGAATCGGAATGATGATTTCGTCGCCCGCTTCGAGTAAGGCCTCAGCAAGGTTGTAGAGAGAATGTTTCGCGCCACACGACACAAGGATTTGAGATTTTTCGTACCGAAGCCCCAGTTCCGTCTGAAACTTATCGGCAATCGCCCCCCGCAACTCATCAATCCCGGATGACGGTGTGTATTTCGTAAATCCCTCACGTATGGCCGCTTCTGCCGCAGCTTTTACCGGATCCGGCGTGTCAAAATCCGGTTCTCCGGCTGAAAAGTCAATTACGTCCAATCCTTGCGCGGCCATGGCCTTGGCAGTTGCCGCCATAGCCAACGTCGGGGAGGGGGCGATACGACCGACACGCGCTGCCAATTTCATGATTTGAGACTCCGGATACGAGTGTGTAGGCGACGGGCTACTTCAGGATGAAGAAAATCCATTAAGTTGCCTCCATGTTGGGCCACGTCTTTAATGATCGTCGAGGACAAATAGGAGTATTCTTCGCTGGGCATCAAAAACACGGTCTCCACCGTCTTGGCAAGTTTTCGATTGACGAGTGCCATCTGAAACTCGTGTTCAAAGTCTGAAATAGCACGGAGGCCGCGAATGATCGCGTGGGCGCCCGCACGTTCGACATAACTCACGAGTAATCCATCGAATGAGGTGACTTCGACCTGTTCGACGTCTTTCATGACCAGCTGCACCATAGCAAGACGTTCCGCCAAATTGAAGAGCGGATGTTTCGACGGATTCGGCGCGATGGCCACGATCACTTTATCGAATATACGGAGACTACGGGTGATGATGTCCGTGTGGCCATGCGTAATAGGATCAAACGTGCCCGGATAAATACCGATTTTCATGCGTGCACAGTGTGAGGTCGGACGTAGAGTGAAAGGGCGGTATCCCCATAGCGATACCGGCGCACAAACTTGGTGCATCCCAACAACATCGGCAAGTCGGTTTTCGAGGCATGTTCAACAACCAACCATGCATCCGAGGCAAACAGGCCATCGGTCTTTGGGCCAACGAGCAAGGATGAAAGCTCCGACGCTTCCGCATAGGGTGGATCGGTGAACACGATATCGTAGGGGCCGTTCCACTGGTCGGGATGGTTGAGAAACTCTTGGACGGTCTGACTCCGCACGGCTAGTCCATCACCGATTTTACAGAGATCCACGTTTTGTTTCAGCAGTTTCAAGGCGTCCCGGTTCGATTCGACGGAACTCACGTAGTCCGCCCCACGACTGACCGCTTCAATCCCGACGGCTCCGGTCCCGGCGTAGAGGTCCAAAAAACGGCTATGCGGAAGCCGATTACCGAGAATTGAAAACAGGGCTTCTCGAACCCGATCAGAAGTTGGACGAAGGGCCGACGTTCTCGGCCCGCAGAGTCGACGACCTCGGTGGACACCAGCGATTACACGCATACCAGACAACATCATTTTGAGCGATGAAATCTAGCATAGCGTTTTTACAGGGGTCAAGAAATAGGCAAGGAATAGGAAGGATAGCACCTGGGTATGGACGTCGATGAAGCCGAGTAGGAACATCGATATTTTTTGACCGTCTTCGTGCAGAAGGCTATACTACGTCCGTTATTCTCTCACATCTCACGAAAGACACGAGCGCGTGAGGGGCACAGCAGGCCTTCCTGCTTCCCGACCTGACGTAGCCCCCACGTTACAATACACGCTTACCGAGTCGCGACGGTCTGAGACTCGCGGGCAGCCAGACTTTTCCTACGGTTGTTGGAGATGGTGCGGTCAATAATGGCACCGCAATTGATACATTTCCATGCGTAGAACACGAGAAAAAAATCAGAGAACCGCTCCAGCATCATCATCCCTTTGCACTTCGGACATTCCATTCATCCCTCCCAAGGTAACTACGTTCACAGCTGTCGGCAAACTTAAGCAAAAGTTGCACCAATTTGTCATGTTTCGGTATTTCAACAGGTTATGAATTACGTATTTGCATTAGGTAGGTAATTCTTTAGCATTTGCCGGTACAAAAGGGTTCGGGTCGTCAATTTTTTGTCACCCGAGGGGCTTCATGGCGGGTAAGGGCATCAGAAAAGGCATCGCGTACTGGCCGAAGACAGAACGGCCTCGTGAGCGTCTTCTTGCCAAAGGACCCGAGGCCTTATCCGACGCCCATCTCCTCGCTATCCTCCTGAGAACCGGCCGTCGCGACTCGTCCGCCGTGCAAGTGGCAATCGAACTGCTTGATCGAGTCGGTGGGCTGAGCGGGTTAGCGGCCTGTGGGATTGAAGAGCTCTGCGCGGTCCCAGGCATCGGTCCGGCCAAAGCCGCTCACCTCAAGGCGGCAGTGGCCGTAGGCAGACGATCATTGGCCGCTCCCATGTCGACCGGCACTCGTATTTCCTCAAGTGCGGATCTGTTCAAACATTTTCATCCTGCACTCCGCGATGTGAAACACGAACTCTTCAAAGTCGTGCTGCTGGATGCAAAAAACATCGTGATTAAAGAGGCCACGGTCTCGGAGGGAAGCCTCACACTCAGTATCGTGCATCCACGTGAGGTGTTCGCACTTGCCGTACGTGAATCGGCCGCCGCCGTCATTTTTCTTCACAATCATCCCAGCGGAGATCCTACTCCAAGCCCAGAGGATCGGCGATTGACCGATCGGCTCGTGACGGCTGGCACTCTGTTAGGAATCCGTGTACTCGACCATGTCATTATCGGCGACGGTCGATATGTGAGCTTTGCCGACGAAGGATGGCTGGCAGGAGCACACACTGAGAGCGACACTCCCTGAGAGACCGTCGACCTGAATATCGGCTCAACGAATGATGAGGACGCAATGACCTAATCTTTTACGCAACAAGGAGGGCAGACCATGGAAACAGCCCGTCTGGATCCCGTCAGGAATGTAGCGATCGTCTCCGGTTCCGGGGCAGGCAAGACGTCTCTGAGTGAGGCCTTGCTGTACGTCGGAGGAGCAATCCCTATGCTCGGTTCCGTCGCGCAAGGGACCACCGTGTCTGATTATGAGCCCGAAGAGCTTCGCCATCGCAATTCAACCAGTACCAGCCTCCTTCAGTTCACGTGGAACCACACCAGCATCAATCTGATCGACCCGCCCGGCGCACTCGATCTTCTTGGTGAACCGCTCGCCGCCCTGCAGGCCGTCGACGCGGTCATCCTCCTTCTAAGCGGAAACATGGGTGTAAGGACGGAGCTCGCGCGAGTATGGGCGAGGATCACAGAATTGGACCTTCCGTGCCTTGTATTCGTTAATGGACTCGATAAAGAGGGCGCATCATATGAGAACGCGCTTGAGACTTGCCGCAAGCAATTCGACTGCACTCCAATTACCATGACAATTCCTATCAAGCAAAGCCATGGTTTAGACAGCATTCTTGATGTACGACATGAGAAAATTATGTGGTCTGGGCCGAACTCCGCGAAAGTCGAACAGAGACCAATTGCAAGCAATCTGGAAAAGACATTCAGTGAAGCTCATCAATCGCTCGTAGAAGCAATTGCGGAAAGTAGGGAACACTTGCTGGAGACGTACTTGACCCAGGGACAGTTACGCCAGGAAGAGTTTCTCGAAGGGCTCCGCTATGACATCCGGACAAAACAATTTCTTCCCGTGTACGCCGGGTCCGCGACGCAGAACATAGGAATCTGGTCTCTGCTGGATGCCATCGTGACGCTACTTCCGTCCCCCTCCGAACGTGGCGAGATCCATCCATGGTACGGCATTCATCCAGAGACTCATGCGGAATGTGCGCGGAAGGGGAGTCCGCACGAACCGTTTTCAGCCTATGTCTTTAAGACCATCATCGATCCCTTCATCGGTCGGCTGTCCTATTGCCGCGTCATGTCAGGAACAATCTCTGCCGACGCGACAGTGCTGAATACATCGAAACAGGTCCGTGAGAAACTCGGCCATTTCTATAGGGTTTTGGGGAAACGCCATGTGACGACTGACAGGGCATGCGGGGGAGAAATTGTGGCGATCGGAAAGCTCAAGGACACATCGACCGGCGATACGTTGTGTCACGAACAGGCTCCCGTCTGTTACCCCATGCTGAGTCTCCCCAAGCCGATCTTGTCGTTCGCAGTCGAGGCTAAATCAAAAACGGACATCGATAAAGTCAGCCTTGGCCTCCACAAACTCATCGAAGAGGACCCCACGCTAGGGTTTACCCGCAATACAGACACGAAGGAGATGGTGCTTAGTGGGATGGGACAGTTCCACATCGATCTGGCCCTTGAGAAGCTCCATCGAAAATTCGGTGCCGATGTTGTGCTCCACACTCCAAAGATCCCGTACCGGGAGACGCTCAAGACAAAATCACAGGCCCAGGGCAAATACAAGAAACAAACCGGGGGGCATGGGCAATTCGGCGATTGTTGGCTGGAAGTCGCGCCGCTCCCGCGTGGCCACGGCTATGCGTTTGAGAATCGCGTAGTCGGAGGCGCGATTCCTCGCAACTTTATTCCCGCCGTGGAGAAAGGGGTCCTGGAAGCCATGCACGAGGGACCTCTGAGCGGGTTTCCCATCGTCGATGTGGAGGTGGCTGTTTATGACGGGTCTGCACATGCCGTTGATTCGTCCGAGATGGCGTTCAAGATCGCAGGCTCGATGGCGTTCAAGAAGGCGATCGAGACGGCACACCCTGTGTTACTTGAACCGATTATGATGGTTGAGATCGACACTCCGACTGATGCGGTCGGAGCCGTCATGGGAGACTTGAACGCTCGACGAGGTCGCATCGTGGCCGTCAACGCGCACGATCATGCCGAGCAAATCACCGCCTTGGTGCCGCTTGCCGAGTTGCTCCGCTATGCCACGGCCCTCAACGCCATGACCGGGGGACGGGGCAGTTATGGGATGGATTTCTCGCAGTATGATGAAGTCCCGCGAGAGTTAGCGGCAAAAGTCATTGAGCGGTACAAGGCAGAAGGACAAGTGGCCACGGCCCACTGAGGTCGTCAGTCGGAGGATTTGAGCACGACATAAAATGCGCGGTTTTCCCGAAGCACGCGAAGCAGCAATGTATCGCCACGCCGGGACCGCGCAATGGCGGAGGTAAACTCTCCTACGGAAGATACTTCCGTACGATTCACCTCTTTAATGAGGTCGCCTTCCCGGAGGCCTTCGGCTTGGGCAAGGCTGTTGGGGTCAACCTTCGTAATCAGTACGCCTCTCGATTCTCGAAGCTTGAACTTTTCAGCCAAGCCGAGCGTCAAATCTTGAACATCAAGGCCAAGCTTGATGTCTGTTCGTGTTTGAGGCAGAGAGGCGCTGACGACATCACGACGCTCGGTCAGCGGGACATCCAACAACAAATACTTGAGGTCTCGAACCACTTCAATCTTTGAGGTTGAACCAGGAGGAAGGGTCCCAATCAAACGAGACAGCTTGTTCGGTGAGTCGACGAGGGAACCATCGATTCGGACAATGACATCGCCCGGTTTGATCCCGGCTAACGCGGCAGGATCTTTCTCGAATACCTCATTGACCAACACGCCCTCGCCTTCGGCAACCCCGAACTTCTTTGCCAATTCGGCCGTCAACGGTTGAATCCCGACACCGAGCCATCCCCGCACAACCTTCCCCTTGGCCAGCAACTGGTCGATGACCTGTTTGGCCATGTTTGATGGAATCGCGAATCCGATACCTTGGGCGAA
The DNA here is from genome assembly GCA_902500705.1 of uncultured Nitrospira sp. GTDB lineage: Bacteria > Nitrospirota > Nitrospiria > Nitrospirales > Nitrospiraceae > Nitrospira_D. The sequence continues at coordinate 7,469 of CABVRR010000054.1, read as the reverse complement.
ATTGATGATCGCGGTATTGATCCCGATTACCTCACCGCGGAGGTTAAAGAGCGGGCCGCCGGAGTTTCCAGGGTTGATCGACGCATCCGTCTGAATGAAGTTTTCGTACCGTGAAAGATTGATGTTTTCTCGGCCAATTCCGCTGACCACGCCGAGCGTCACGGTCCGGTCTAATCCAAATGGATTGCCGACGGCCAGCACCCATTGACCGACCTTCACGCCGGCGGAATCACCAAATCGCGCGTTGGTCAGCGGTCGATCAGTGGTCACTTTGAGGACAGCCAAATCCGTGTCCGGATCTTTACCGATCACCTGGGCGATGAGCTTCGTCTTATCGGAAAATCGCACTTCGATTTCAGTTGCATCACCGATCACATGGTTGTTCGTCACGATATGGCCTTCACTGTCGACAATCAGGCCCGAGCCGGACCCTGACGCATTCGGCGTACGTTCGCCGCCAGGTCCTTCGCGCAATTTACTGACGCTGGTGATGGGAAACAGGTTGACGACAGAAGGTTTGGTCTGTTCAGCCAGTTCAGTCAGAACAGCTTGAATCTCTTCCAGCATGCGAAGACCGGGAGAGTCAGCCGTCACGGCTTCGGCCTGGTTGCTTCCGGCAAGCGCGAAAGAGAGCAGGGGAATGGCAGCCAGATAGAGGAGAACGCGAAATAAGAAGACTGTGCCAGAGAGCATCGATCGCTATTGTATCTGAATTTCTGTCGATGTGCCTATCGTTTCTCCGTCAATCACTTGCGCAACGCGATCAGGGGTCGTCGGCTGGTAAACCATGACGTGAGCTGATCAAGCGCCGTCTGCGCTCCCATCAAGACCACGATGTCACCGGGTTGGAATAGCAAATCGTCGGTCGGAGCCAACAGAAAAGGCCCTCGTAAGACCATCGCCACGTATGCAGAAGGGTACGACGGCAGCGCGCTGAGCGGTTGTCCGACCGCAGCCGCGCCTCGAACGACGGTCAGTCGCTCAATACCACTTGAACGAACCGCCAGATCACGCTGAAGGGAGAGCAAGTCCTGATGAATCGCCTCGATCTTCAGCTCACGAATTTGAGTGTCGACTCCGATCAAGGCTTGCTTCAGCCCTTGCACACGAGTGAGGGCATCGGCAAGCGTCTGTTCGATCATTCCAACAACTGAATTCGGGTGACGTTGGTACAGGAATCGATCCGAGACCTGCACGACGATCTGCTGGCCGACTGTGGCCATCACGTCGTCGATTTGCTGGAGTAAGCTGGATGCTTGCCAGTGCAGACGAATAATCTGAACCTTTCGATTCACAAGCTCAGAGATTGAGAGAGTCGTTTCGTAGAATGCATGTCCGGTCAGTGAAAGCTCTTTATGGATGCGGCCAAGCAGCTCGAATGTCATAGTCTGATAAGATATATTATGTTAACTCTTTACCGTTTGTTGGTTGTCGCCTACCGCTGACCTTCCTCACATCATCGACTCCTTACCTTCATAGCGGATCGCGTGTTTAAGGTCAATCTCGCAGGATGTTTTTGAGATTCAATAGAACATTCCGCTGAGTGAAATTTTCTCTCAACCATTAGGTACCGCTGAGCACATATTGCTCGCGGCAACTCTCGCCTAGTACACCTGAGCAACCCTACCGTTCAATCGCAAAATTCTCGTCATAACGATGCAGTTTGCAATCATCCTGGCGACACTCGTATGATTCAGAATCATGAACTGCACACGATGCAAGACTAAAGCTACCCTTAAACTGCCGCGCCACAATGCAGCATTCTGCAAGGATTGCTTGAATAATTTCGTACATGATCAGGTTTTGAAAGCCATTCGCTCTCAGGATATGTTCAGTAAAAATGACCGCCTTCTTATCGCGGTATCCGGCGGGAAAGACAGCCTGGCACTCTGGGATATTCTTCTTAAGCTGGGATACAGGGCCGATGCGCTGTACGTGAATCTCGGAATCGGCGGCTATTCCGAATCATCCCAAGAAAAAGTCGTGCGCTTTTCTGAGGCCGTGGCTGCGGGCTATGGCGCCACACTCCATATCCATACCGTCGAGCAAGCAGAAGGAGCCGGGATTCGTGAACTCGCCATGCTGGCCCACCGCCCGACGTGCTCGACATGCGGCACGATCAAACGCTATCAGTTCAACCATGCCGCAATCCGCCAGGGATATGATGTCATGGCGACCGGGCATAATTTAGACGATGAGGCTGCGAGGCTGCTCGGAAACGTATTGCACTGGCAGAATGAATACCTTGAGAAACAAGGCCCCAGCCTTCCCGCCTCGCTTGATGGGTTTGCCAAGAAAGTGAAGCCGCTCTATCGCTTAACCGAACGGGAATTGGCGGCCTATTGCGTGCTGAATCGGATCGACTACGTTGTGGAGGAATGTCCCATGGCCAAGGGTGCTCGCACCCTTTTGTATAAAGAGGTCCTGAATCGCCTGGAGACTGAATCGCCCGGTACCAAACAAATGTTTTACTGGGGTTTTCTGGAGAAGTCTCGTACGCCTGCTACCTCTACCTCCACGACTATCGCGGAAAACGATCGCTCAACTCTGCACCCCTGTTCTCTCTGCGGCCAGCCGACGACAGCGGAGACATGCTCCTACTGCAAGCTGATGGCCCGAGCAAAAGCATCGACTGCTCGGTGACCCATTCAGCCCTTGCAAACTGCGGCTACACTCCGTAAGCTGATCAATACTGTTATACTTTCATTCTCATAATCACCATGGCCACGACCCCTCGCGATTACTATCAGACCCTCGGCGTACCTCGCACCGCCTCACTTGACGATATCAAGAAAGCGTTTCGACGCTTGGCCCGTCAGTACCATCCCGACCTCCATTCCGGCCCGAAGAAGGCGGAGATGGAAAAGAAATTTAAAGAACTCAATGAAGCTCAGGAAGTGCTCACCGATCCGGAAAAACGCAAGAAGTACGACCAATACGGAGCCGAGTGGGAGCAAGCACAAGCCTTCGAAAAAGCACGTCAGCAGGCCGGAGCACAAGGGGGGCAAGGGTTTGGAGGACCATGGAGTACCGGCGAAGAGTATAGCAGTCAAGGAAGCAGCGGATCCGGGAATGAACACTTCTCCGATTTTTTCGAGAGCCTCTTTGGAAACCGTGGGCGAAGCGGAGCCGGACGCAGCGGAGCCGGAATGCCGGGAGAGGATATCGAATCCGAGGTCCAGCTAGGGCTGCGCGAAGTACTGACCGGTGTCACCAAACGTCTCAATCTTCGTGAACCTCGAACCTGCTCAACGTGCCAAGGGACCGGCGCCGTGCGTGGCCGCCCCTGCACAACCTGTCAAGGAACCGGAGTGACGAGCGAATATAAAACGATTGAGGTGCGGATTCCCGCAGGGGTTCAAGACGGAACACGGGTTCGGGTTGCAGGCAAAGGTCAACCTGGAATACAGGGTGGAAAACGCGGAGACCTGTACCTGCATGTGACCATTCCCGCTGATCCCATCTTTCGTCGGCAAGGGTCGGACTTGCATGTCACCCTGCCCGTCTATCCGTGGGAAGCCATACTTGGAGCTGACGTCACGGCTCCCACATTGGCTGAACCGGTGAAGGTCAAGGTTCCGCCTGGCAGCAAGGCCGACGGAAAACTTCGGCTCAAGGGCAAGGGACTTCCCTCTGCCACAGGCGGACACGGCGATCTTTTCTTGACATTGCAAATCATCATGCCGTCCGGTATCAGTGAAGATGAACGGATGCTGTACGAGCAGTTGAGTACGCACTACCATCCGGACCCGAGAACAGAACTTCTCTCTCGCGCTCAACGGCGTTGAGCCGACAGTCGATCACCGCATCGGTGCCGATCGTGAGTCGAGAGACGTGCTTGCGTTGCACACAGTGCTATGGCAAGCTTTGATCACCGGGCCTCTCAACTAAGGAGGAATTCATGATGACATCTTTTACGAAAAGGATGGCTGGTTGTGCCGTCCTATCGGCCTGTCTGATGGTCGTGGGTATCCCAAATCTTTGGGCCAATGATCCCAGCTACAGCCATGGAGGCGGCCTCCACGGCACCGGAGGCGGACATGGTCACGGGAAAGGGATGATGCAGAGTGGGACCGGTCACTTAATCAGGCACTTGCTCCATCACGAAAAAGACCTGGGACTCACCGCCGATCAGGTCGCCAAACTGAAAGACACACAACTCAATCTCGATAAAATACGGATTAAGGCTGAAGCCGATATTCAAATCGCGGAGCGTGAACTGAAAGCGCTGACCGATCAAGAGCAGTCTGATCTTGCCGCGATTGAAGCCAAACTCAGACAAAGCGAAGACCTACAAGTCGGACTACGCATGACGGCCATCAAGATGCGTCGCGATGTCATGGACCTGCTGACACCCGAACAGCGTGCGAAGGAAAAAGCAGAACATGCGAAGGTCATGCATCAACAGAACCACAAAGGTGCCGGGGCTCATCATGGAGGGGCAACGCCCTATGGTTCCAGTCCACATGGGAGCTATCCGCATGGCGGAACTTCCCATGGGAAGAATCCTCATGAATCCTCGCCTACACCAACGCCTCCAAACAACATGTCCGTCCAATAGTGACGATGCGAAAGACTATGCCGAACAAAACGATGAAACTGCAGAGCCATAATCTCTTACTCGGACCGGGTCGCGCACCGGCTCGCGCCATGCTCAAGGCGGTCGGCTTTACGGATGATGATCTGACGAAGCCGCTCGTGGGCGTGGCCAATACCTGGATCGAAGTCATGCCGTGCAATTTTCATTTGCGGAGGCTGTCCGAGCGCGTGAAAGCCGGGATTCGAGCTGCCGGCGGAACTCCGGTGGAATACAACACCATTGCGGTGTCCGATGGAATCTCAATGGGCACTGAAGGGATGAAAGCCTCGCTGATCAGCCGCGAGGTCATCGCTGATTCGATCGAACTCGTCGCACGCGGGCATTTGTTCGATGCCGTCGTTGCTCTGTCCGGATGCGATAAAACGATTCCCGGAACGGTCATGGCCCTCGCTCGACTGAACGTGCCGTCGCTCATGCTCTACGGTGGATCCATCATGCCGGGACAGTTTCAAGGACATGATGTAACGATTCAGGATGTCTTTGAAGCGGTCGGAAAACATGCCTCGGGTAAGATGACCGACACCGAGCTGAAAGACCTGGAAGACCACGCCTGTCCAGGACCTGGCGCCTGTGGAGGCCAGTTCACAGCCAATACGATGGCCATTGCCTTTGAATTCCTCGGCATTTCGCCGATGGGGCGCAATGGGGTTCCTGCCATGGATGGTCGGAAAGACGATGTCGCGTTTGAGTGCGGCAAGATGGTGATGGATCTGGTGAAGCAGGACCTACGCCCGCGCCGGATCATCACCAGAAAGTCGTTGGAGAATGCCATCGCGGCCGTTGCCACAACGGGGGGCTCGACGAACGCCGTTTTGCATCTCCTGGCCATCGCTCGTGAGTCCGGAATCAAGCTCAGCATCGACGACTTCGACAAGATTAATCGTAAGGTTCCATTACTGGCTGACCTCAAGCCAGGTGGCCGGTTCGCGGCAGCCGATCTCTATGCCGCCGGAGGCACCACGTTGGTGGCGAATCGATTGCTGGAGGCTGGACTCCTTCATGGAAGTCAGCCCACCGTGACAGGTCAGACGATCGGAGAAGAAGCTGCAAAGGCACGTGAAACACCAGGGCAGCAAGTCTTGCGTCCCCTCGCCCACCCCATCAAATCCACAGGCGGTCTCGTCATTCTGAAGGGCAACTTGGCGCCGGAAGGTTGCGTCGTCAAGGTCGCCGGTCATTCAATGACCAAATTTCAAGGCCCAGCCAAAGTCTTTGATCGCGAGGAAGATGCGTTCGTGGCGGTCAAGGCCGGACAGATCAAACCAGGCGATGTCGTCGTTATTCGGTATGAAGGTCCTTCTGGAGGACCAGGGATGCGCGAAATGTTGGGGGTGACGGCCTCCATCGTAGGGGCCGGCCTCGGTGATTCCGTCGCGTTGCTCACCGATGGACGATTCTCCGGCGCAACTCATGGACTGATGGCGGGCCATGTGGCTCCGGAAGCCGTAAAGGGCGGCCCGATCGCAGCGGTCAAAAACGGTGATACGATTACCTTTGATATCCCAAAACGCCGCCTTGATGTAGCCCTCTCGCAAAGAGAAATCGCCACCCGGCTGAAGAAAGTCAAACAACCGATTCCACGCTACACCTCAGGGGTGATGGGGAAATACGCTCGGCACGTCTCCTCTGCATCCGAAGGTGCCATCACAAGCTAGACCTGCCTATAGCGGTTTCTGTCACTGTCGCCAGGGGATTGGAGGATAGCCCTCAATGCCCTGGCGTCGCAGTGTACAGCGGACAGACACCTCTCCCCTGCGTACCTGTTACTGAAAATCCCGTCGTTGAAAAATGACACTGGCGAGAAGGAGAAGAAACGCCGCATAGGTCAACCCATAGGCCAGCGTGAGCGCCATATCTGTCGGCCCAAAGTCGAGGTGGTGAATGACATGTCCTTTGAGATTGAATCGTTCAAGATTGGGAAGCATATAGTAAATGGCGTTGACGACCATTTGACTGACGTCGTCTAATTTTTTGGCGAATTCTTTGAGATCACCGGACAAATGACCGATCACATACACAGCAAGGGTAAAAATGGCGCTCAACGTCGCGCTCGTAAACGTCGAAAATAAAATAGCGACGGCGGTGATGACCATCAGTTCCAAGAATATGAGCGCCAGGGATTTGAACAGGAGACTCGTGATCGGAACGTCCATGACGTACAACACAATCAACAACCCAATGACCATTACAGCCGTGTTCGCCAATAAGGTAATAACCAGCCCACAGTATTTTCCCATGAGAAACGCATAGCGCGGAATGGGCTTCGACACGATCGTATAGATCGTCTTGCGGTCGACTTCCTTACTGACAAGACCAATCCCGACAAAAATTGCAATCAAGACACCGAATAGATTGATGCTGGCCAGCCCCAGATCAAGAATCAGACGATGGTAATCGCCGAGCGTCAGTCGGGACAAGAGAATAGAACTCCCGATCATGAGGAGTGCAAAAAAGAGTAAGTTATAGAGCAGCTTGTCGCGCAAGTTTTCTCGAAACGTGTTCATGGCAATGGAAAGAATTCTCATACCGCTTCCCGTAACTCTGGCTGTTTGCTCTTGACCTCTCGAATAAAGAGGTCTTCCAGCGACCCCTTTTGTGGAGTCAGCGACACCAAGGTCGCCCTGCTGCCTCGAATGATTTCGAGAACCGTACTGACTTGTTGATGGCTTGGCAATACGGCCAAGACCTGCGTTCCTTGAATGATGATACGGTCGGCCAGCTGACGCAGACGCGCGACACCCTCAGGGCCAAGCCCATCAACGACGACTTCCACCGAGTGAGTCGCACCTTCATCGATCAGTTCGTTCACGCGACCGCACGCCACTTGCCGTCCTTTGAGAATAATTGCGACTCGGTCGCAGAGAAGCTC
>CABVRR010000053.1:2180-22565 GCA_902500705.1 uncultured Nitrospira sp. | reverse complement strand
GCCAAGCTCGGGAACAGCGAGGTCAAGGGGGTCGTCGAGGCTGCGGTGAACGAGGCCTTGGGCAACTACTTTGAAGAACATCCTCCCGTCGCTCGAAAAATCATCGGCAAGGCGGTCGATGCGGCGCGCGCGCGCGAAGCCGCTCGAAAGGCGAAAGATTTGATCCGTCGGAAGAGCGCGCTCGATGGCGGCTCTCTACCTGGGAAATTGGCCGATTGCTCGGAAAAAGATCCGGCTCTGAGCGAGCTCTACATTGTCGAAGGCGATTCGGCCGGCGGTTCAGCGAAACAAGGGCGCGACCGAAAATTCCAAGCGATCTTGCCGCTCAAAGGAAAGATCCTCAATGTCGAAAAGGCACGCTTCGACAAAATGCTCTCGAGCGACGAAATCAGGACGCTCATCGTGGCCTTGGGGACTGGGATCGGCCGCAAACGGGAAGAGAGCGAGAAGGCAGAAAAAGACGCGTTCGATATCGCGAAGGCGCGTTATCATAAAATTATCCTCATGACTGATGCCGACGTGGACGGCAGTCATATTCGGACCTTGTTGCTGACGTTTTTGTTCAGACAGATGCCTGAACTGATTGAACGCGGATATGTCTATATCGCTCAGCCTCCGCTGTTTAAAGTCAAGAAAGGGAAAGCGGAACGGTATCTCAAAGACGAAGGGGCCATGAACGAATACCTGGCTGACTTAGCGGTCGAGGATGTCGAGCTCTACGTGGAGGGAACACAGGGGTACGTGACCGGGCGTCGGCTGTTGCCGATTCTGAAAAAAATGATCGCGTTTGAAACATTGCTCAGACGCCTGAATAAAAAGTCGTATGAAGCGACGATCCTCCGCCTGTTTGTCGACGAACCGGGACTGGATCGCGAGTTGCTCAAAAACCACACGGCGCTCAACACCGCAGTCGAGAACGTGAAGGGAACATTGACGACCTTGTTTCCCAAAGTCACACCGACCTTCGAGGTTCTGGATGATGAAGAACATCAGTCGAAAAAGGTGGTCTGTCGGCTGCATGCGAACGGCGTCTCCTACGACGTGGATGTGACCCATGAGCTGGTGGGCTCCGCTGATTTTCGTGAACTCCAAAAGCTGGCGCCTTCTGCCATTGGATTGGGACGGCCGCCGTACAAACTGAAAGCCAAGGGTCAAGAAACACTGTACCCATCGACCGACGAATTAGTGAAGGCGATCTTGGATGCGGGGAAGCAGGGGCTCAGCATCCAGCGTTATAAAGGTCTGGGGGAAATGAACCCCGGACAGCTCTGGGAAACGACCATGAACCCCGAGATGCGAACGCTTTTGCGGGTGACGCTTGAAGACCTCACCGGCGTCGATGAGATTTTTACGATCCTCATGGGCGATGAGGTGGAGCCGCGCCGCAATTTCATTCAGACCCATGCGCTCGAAGTGAAGAACTTGGATGTGTAACCAAGAGCGCTCAGGAAGAGATCGCCGACCAACACATGATCGAGAACGAGGAGTTGTGAATGCCTCCTGATGAACGATTGGGCTATATCGCGATTGAAGATGAGATGAAATCGTCCTACCTTGATTACGCGATGAGCGTAATCGTAGGGCGTGCATTGCCCGACGTCCGCGATGGGCTCAAACCCGTCCATCGCCGTATCTTGTTCGGCATGAACGAGATGGGCCTCGCCTCCAATCGGGCCTATCGTAAATCCGCCAAAATCGTCGGTGAAATCATGGGGAACTATCACCCCCATGGGGACTCAGCCATTTACGATACTCTCGTGCGGATGGCGCAGAACTTCAACATGCGCTACCCCCTCATCGACGGTCAAGGCAACTATGGGTCGATGGACGGGGATTCAGCCGCGGCCATGCGCTACACCGAGGCGCGGATGACCAAACTGGCAGAGGAGATGCTGGCTGATATCGACAAGGACACCGTCGATTTCGGACCCAACTATGATGAATCGAGAGAAGAACCGTTGGTCTTGCCGACCAGAGTGCCGAATCTCCTCATCAATGGGGCGGGCGGTATTGCCGTCGGTTATGCCACCAACATTCCGACGCACAACATTACCGAGGTGATCAACGGGCTGTTGCTGCTGCTCGAGAATCCTGAGGTCACGATTGCCCAGTTGATGAAGAAGATTCCGGGGCCCGATTTTCCCACGGCTGGATTCATTTATGGCATGTCCGGGATCAAAGAGGCCTATGAGACGGGACGAGGCCTCATCACCTTGCGCGCAAAAGTGGTGGTGGAAACCGATGAACGCACCGAGCGCGAGCGGCTTATCGTCACGGAGATTCCCTATCAAGTCAACAAAGTCACGTTGATCAAAAAGATTGCCGAGCTGGTGCAAGAAGACCGAATCAAAGGAATCGCCGACTTGCGGGACGAATCCTCGGATCGCGAGGGTGTGCGGGTGGTCATCGAGTTGAAGCGGAATGAAATCCCGTTGGTGGTGCTGAATAACCTGTACAAACACACTCCGCTGGAAACCACCTTCGGCGTGATCATGCTGGCGTTGGTCAACAATCGTCCGGAAGTGCTGAACCTCAAGGATATTCTTCAGCATTTCCTGAACCATCGACGCGAAGTCGTCGTACGACGGACGGCCTTTGATCTTCGGAAGGCGGAGGAGCGGGCACATATCCTCGAAGGCCTTAAGATCGCCCTCGACAACCTTGATGCTGTCATCGCGCTCATTCGGCGGTCGCAATCGCCCGACGAGGCACGGACCGGCTTGATGCGCCAGTTCGGCCTGACCGAAATTCAGGCCACGGCGATTCTCGATATGCGACTCCAGCGCCTTACACAGTTGGAGCGCACCAAGCTTGTCGAAGAATACCAAGAGGTACTCAAGCAGATCGAATACCTGAAATCCGTACTCGCTAGTGAAACCTTGGTTCGCACGATCATTACAGACGAATTGACCGAAGTTCGTGAAGCCTATAAGGACGAACGGCGGACGCAGATCGTGAAAGAAGAGGCGGAGATCAGTTTAGAAGACCTGATTGCGGAAGAAGAAGTCGTCGTGACGGTTTCCCATTCCGGATACATCAAGCGAAATGCCGTCTCCCTGTATCGTGCCCAGCGACGAGGAGGGAAGGGCAAGATCGGAATGGGCATCAAAGAGGAGGATTTCGTCGAAACCCTCTTTACCGCGTCGACTCACGACTCACTGCTCTTTTTCACGGATGCCGGGAAAGTGTATTGGCTGAAAGTTCATGAGATTCCGGAAGCCAGCCGGGCTGCGAAGGGGAAAGCCCTCGTGAATCTGCTCGCGCTGTCAGGCAGTGAAAAGGTCACGGCCACGTTGCCGGTGAAAGAGTTTCGAGACGATCGTTATATCGTGATGGCGACGAAGAAAGGCAGCATCAAGAAGACCGAATTGTCTGCATTCAGCAACCCGCGGCAGGGCGGCATCATTGCGTTGGGACTCGAAGGCGGCGATAAGCTGATCGGTGTTCAGTTGACTGATGGGCAACGGGAAATTCTTCTCGGAACGCGACAAGGCATCACCATTCGATTCAAAGAAGACGAAGTGCGGTCGATGGGACGGACGGCATACGGAGTCAAAGGGATCACGCTGGACGAGGGCAACGAAGTCATCGGAATGGAAACCATCACGCCTGACTCGACGACCTCTATTCTGACCGTCACGGAGGGGGGATACGGAAAGCGGACGCCCGTGGGGGAATATCGGATTCAGGGACGCGGCGGCAAGGGCATCATCAGCGTGAAGACCACAGAGCGAAATGGGCCGGCCATCGGATTCCTCCAAGTACGAGACGGCGACGAAATTATGTTGATTGCCGCACAAGGCAAAGTGCTCCGGTGTAAAGTCGAAGACCTCCGAGAAATCGGCCGGAATACCCAGGGTGTGCGTATTCTTGACCTCGACGGCGAAGGAGACCGCGTCGTAGGAGTCGCCCGACTCGCCGAGGCTGTCGAACGAGAGGATGCAGGGTCAGAGGAGACACCGGAGACCTAACCTGCTGCTGGTGATGCCATTGTTGAATGCACAAGCAGGATCCTGTCCCATGTCTTCCGCCGCTCCCCAGATCAAGAAACCGCTGGACATCGTCGTCAAATTTGCGCTCAGCGTCTTTGTCGGATCCTTTGCACTGATCTGGGGAGGCATGTACCTCAGTCGTCCTGATCGATCGATTCCTCCGTATACCGTCGGTGCGCAAGCAGGCCCTATTGTCACGACGGATGTTCCTCGCGGAACAACCGATGAAGAGATTGAATCACTGGTGAAGCGTTTTCGAAAGGTCGGTCATGAAACGCGGGATTTCGGCCGTATGAAGATCCATCCCACGACAGAGGCTGGCCCTGGAGGACGATACAGAGACATTGTGATCTATGTATTCGACGATCACGGATGGACCGATCCGGAAGTATTGGCGAAGTACCTGGCGGGAGATGCGGTTGTTACCAAAGACTATGAACGTTCCATGCGCGGGTACTATCGATTGCAGGACCAGGATGAAGAAGGGGGCTTAGGCACCATCCCCAAGAAGGGGTCGGTTGCCGGTAACACACGTACCCTTTTCAAGGGGCTTGTGACGGACCCTTTGCCGGTCGAGGTGGAAACGGAACAGGGTATCTCGATATCACCTCTCTAAGCCGATCACGAAGTGCAGGATCTTGAATATCAACCGTATGTGAGCACACCTCAGCCCAGGACTCCTCCGGCTGAGGCAAGCGGCGATCGTCAACCGGATTCACAGGGATGGCAGGAGTCTCACTTGGAATCTCTCCAACTCGAGAAGCAATATCTGTGACTAACTCAGGTCCGCACTCTGCCTGCAACTTTGCCAGAAGCGCGGGTTTCAGGAATGTGAGTTGTTGGAGCCAGACTGAATTCCGGACAAGAAGATACAGCTTCTTGAAGCGGATCTGAGCCGGCCACGTATGAGACGCCATGGGTTCTCCGACGATGTCACGCCACCGACGTTGCACGCGCAGTTCGACTAGCCTTGATTCAAGGCCTAGCCGTTTGGCAAGACCTGAAAGAATGTCACCGAACGGATCGAAGGAATGTAAACCGCCCATGGGCGTATCCTAAGCGGTAGCCGAGAAAGAGATCAAGACAGCGTATGGCAAAAGAGACGGAAGATCAGCAGAAGATCGTAGCGACGAATCGGAAGGCCTACCACGATTATTTTATCGAAGAAAAGTTTGAAGCCGGCATCGTCCTGAAAGGAACCGAGGTCAAGTCACTTCGCGATCGGCGAGTGAATCTTCAGGATAGTTATGCCAGCGTCAAAGAAGGAGAAGTGTTCCTCCATCACTGCCACATCAGCCCCTATAGTCACGGTAACCTCATGAACCATGACCCGATCAGGACGCGCAAACTACTCCTGCATCGAAAGGAGATCAACAAGCTTCTGGGAAAAACTCAACAGAAGGGACTCACGCTGATTCCGCTCCGTATCTATTTTTCAGAGCGAGGCCAAGCCAAGGTCGAACTGGGATTAGCTAAAGGAAAGAAACAGCATGACCGTCGAGAATCAATCAGGGCTCGGGAAGCCGGCAGAGAAGTGGAGCGGGCGATCAAAGAGCGAAAGTAGAATACCTACCGAGATTTGCAGCTGAGCAGAGCGTGTCTATAAATTGTTTACTCGTCCGCGCCGTGTCCCCATCCCTTGATACCGAGTGTAGTACACGGCGCGCACATTCTGTTTCACTACTCCTGATCAAGGTACACGGCCTTGTACAACATGCCCAATACTGCGGTCAGTCCTATTAGAGCCACGAATAACGTCGTCATTGTTTTTCACCCCCTTTCATCATTCAGAGTCTACAACTGATATATGAAGGGCTCGTGATCAAATTATGAAGACCTCTTCATAATTCAAGAGCGTTCCCTCATTTAATTCCTTCTCCCATTACCGATTCGCGAGCTGCAGCATCATGTACGGCACACCAAAAATAGCCGCTAATAAGAATACTTCAATAAATGGCATCACGATTACTGTTCACCCCCTTCCACTTCCTTCTGGGTATACGGTATACGCTCGCAATATGAAGTCTCCATGAGGAGGTTGTGAAGAGTTCTTCATGCAGGGACGCTTTCGCCCATACCTCTAAAGAGGTGGAGGTTCAGCTTTTCTCTTCACCAAAGAGTCGGAATCAGTGGTTTCTCATCAAATCTGGAAGACGTTCTCGAGCGGCTGGCTTTCACTCTGCGGAGCAAAGAGATACAGGCGTATCAAGGCGAGTGATGAACCGGTGAATCTGTAAGACTCAATATCTAGGCAGAAGCAACCTGTTGGGTGAGAGCCGGTACGCGTAGGGTGAAGACCGAACCTTTGTTCACCTCACTGGTGACGGAGATACTTCCGCCATGGGCCTCCATGATTTCCTTCACAATGGGCAACCCCAGCCCAGTCCCGGCGGCATCCTTCGCTCGTGCCCAATCGGTGCGGTAGAATCGCTCGAAAAGATGGGGAATATTTTCAGGCTCAATTCCGTGGCCTGTGTCCGCCACCTCGATGGCAACTTCGTGGCCGACTGTCTGCAAGCGAACCGTGACGGAACCACCGGAAGGAGTGTAGCGCAGGGCATTGTCGAGCAGATTAATCAGCGCTTGCTTGAGCCATTGCGCATCGCCCAAGACGGGCGGAACCGGTCGTGGTTCAAACGCCAAGGTGATCTCACGATCATCTGCTAAAATCATTAGTTCATCTACAAGCTCTTGAATGAGCGGCTCCAAATCAAGAGGCACGAGATGGACCGGAGGTTTACTGCTGGTGAATTTTGCGAGGGTCAGGAGCGGACGGGTCAAGGCGATGAGCCGATCCACTTGCTGGAGATTATTCAGCAGCACCTCGTGATATTCTTCGGTGGTCCTCGCTTTCATGAGCGCAACTTCCAGATTGCCCTGCAGGATGGTCAGGGGGGTCTTCATCTCATGCGCAGCAATCTCGCAAAAGTTCCGTTGAACCTCGCTCCCTCGTTGGAACTGATCTAATACGGAGTTGACCGCTTGGGTGAGTCGCCGGAACTCTCGATACGGTGAATCCACCACCAGTCGTTTCCCGAGGTCGGCTTCTGACATGGTTTCTGCGCTCGTACACAACGCCTCAATCGGAGCCATCACTTTCTTTGCCATCCAGAGGCTGCCGACCCACGCCAGAATCAGAGTAGCCCCGGATCCGAGGGTGAACAGAAACACTAAACCGTTCAGTGTTTCTTGGTAATGGAGCAACGACGTTTCCGTCTGCAGGATATATCGCATACGGCCTTTGCCGGTGAAGAAGCGAAACAGGTGTCGCGCCGGTGTCCCATCAGGAGCATCATGTGTCTCGAACAAGAGATTGTTGAGGCGGACCTGTTCCAGCACGCGGGGGGGGAGCGACGCATGTATGCTCGCATGAGAACTTCTCCATAGGAGCGAACCGTCTATTGAAAATACACGAAGCGCGTGGGTCACGTCGGGCAGCACGTGTGGTTCCGTAGAGCTTTCGGTCAATTCATTGGTTGGATCGGTGCCGTTGCCGCTCTGTTCAAAAAACGCAGGATATTGCTCCACAAACTCGGCCAAGGTTTCCGTCAGCACGAGTAGTCGTCCATCCACAAAACGTTGCAACAGAAGCTCACTGGCGCCATACACGAGGGCGGAAAACACGAGCAGGCCCGCCAATAAGATGAAGGCGGACCAGCTGATTAGACTGCGAAGGGATTTCATGCCGGTGATTCAGGTTCCTCAATCATATAGCCGGCACCGCGCACCGTGGCGATCAACGGCGGTGAGAAATCACGATCGATTTTCGAGCGCAGGGCTCGAATGTGAGCGTCGACGATATTCGTCATGGGGTCATAACTGATGTCCCAGACATGCTCGATAATCGCCGTTCTCGTGAGCACCCGATTCTTGTTTCGCAAAAGAAACTCGAGGAGCGCGTACTCCTTATTGGTCAACGAAATTTCGTGACCGGCCCGCCAGACCCGATGCGACGCCGGATCGAGCTTCAGATCCGCTGCTTGAAGATGAGCAAGAGGCTGCTGGCTCCCCCGACGGAGGAGGGCTCGGATTTGGGCCAGCAGTTCGACGAAGGCGAAGGGCTTCGGGAGGAATTGATCCGCTCCGGTATCGAACCCGGTCACTTTATCTTCGACCGTGTTCCGAGCGGTCAAGAGTAAGACCGGAGTCACATTGCCCTTGGCTCGAACGTGCCGACAGAGAGTCAGTCCGTCGAGCTTGGGCAGCGTGATATCGAGAATCAGGAGGTCGTACTCGTTGTTCTCAGCTAATGCCAGCCCTTCTTCCCCGTCGGCAGCGACGTCTACGGCGTAGTGCTCTTCTTTTAAGCCCTTCCGGATGAACTGTGCCAGATTGACGTCGTCTTCGACCAACAGAATTCGCATAGCTGTCATCTCCCTCCGTGCCGAACCATCATCGCGATTCGGATAGTGGAGGATCCAAGCCGAGGATCAACCATCAGTGCGACATATTATGACATTTCTCAATCTATCGGTCACTCCACTTGAGAGACTGTGAGATGTCTGATCCCGGGTTAGGTTACGAACATGCTACGAAGAACCGTGTGGTTACTCTACCGTAAACCTCCAGAGGGAAGATTCCAGGACGATCTACAGAAATGGGAACCGGGCGGATTCTGAAGGCCTTTGGGGGACAAACCATTCGGCAACGTGATTCCATCATCACCGAATCATGGTGGCCGTCCCATTGAAGCGTCGAGATTCGACCTTGTTAGGCTCTAAAGTCATGCTGTATCACCTCACCCGATTAACTCCCTTGCGAGTAGCAGTGAAGACGAGCGCCGGTCAGCAGAAGCTGCTTTTGCAATCAGTCAGGACCAGGTTGGTGGCTTTCTCCTCAGCTTCTAACTCGATGGTCAACCAGGCCATTCCCGCCGAGTGCTCCTCTTTGTGGGGTCCGGAGCCTCCCTCTAGGAGACTGACGACATAATAACGACCGGCCGGAACCTTTGTGAACCAGAAGTGGCCTGAGGGATTCGCTCGAGTCGTACGGAGATAGGGCAGGAGACGCTTGTCCGACAGAAGTTGGTCCAGAATGTGACGCAGGCAGTCGCTGGAAGATGCGGCAGCCGTGGTTTTCTCCGATGTGGAGGGTTCACGTTTAGAAGAGCATGAACTCGCTCGGATGTTTCGGTCAAACCAAGAACGTGTGTAGGTCACCGTCGGAATCAAGTATATGGAGACCCCCGCTTGCGTAAAGGCTTTTCCCGAGGGAGAGCTCAAGAATACTTGTCCCGCTGCCGTCGCACGGCCCTTGGGCTTGTACGGGAGGAGCTCTTTCTCATTCAGCGGCGGCGAGTTCGAAGGGCTCGGCTCGACGGCCATCGCCTGAGCACATGGGAAATGGCCGATCAGCAGGGCGCCAACGAAACAGCCTAGAAGTCTGAGACGATGCCACTTCATGTCGAGGAAGCTGGTGTGGTCTCGGCATCCGAGGCGAGTGGAGCAAGAGCCGCTTTATGTTTCAGCGCACGGCCTTTGTCAGGAGTCGGGTCGGTCACGATGCCATAGACTTCACGACCTTCGTGGCCGTCCGGCAAGTATTCCGTAATCGGCAGTCCGTCTTCTCGAACAAACAGGAGGCAGTGACAGTACTTGTAGATTTGCATTTCGTCGCAGGCACAGATCCACCGTCGAAGCTTGGCTTCGGCGGCTTTGTCTTTGTAAAAATTACAGGGGCAGAGCGGCTTGCCCAGCTCGTCGATATGCATGGCCAATCCTTTGACCACCGCTTCGGTCACCGCAGTGGTGGGATGCATGGCCGTCCCGCTTTTTTCGGCAAACCCTTTCACGAACTTCACAATTTTGTCGAGACTTTCCTCTGTCGGTTCAGCCATGAATCCCCCTCTCTCCCGAACGACTGTAGGCCGAAGAGCTAGTTTACAAGGATAATTCGCTGCTTTACAATCCATCCCTTCGACTGATTCAGACAGCAATCTCATGACTCATCACACGAGCCGACTCATATTGTGCCGACGACTGTCTGCCGAGTTAGGGGATGCGGTTGCGGAAGCGCTTGTGACTCGCGTCATTCAGGTCAACGAGCAAACGGACGCCGCTGCACGGCTCCTGACCCTGCTCGATGAGCTGCAAGAGCTGTCTGAGAAAACAGTCCGCGCGGCGATCGAATCCCTTCCTGAACTCGATCGGCGCGTCGGGCTCTCGCAGGCCCATCTCTGGCTCGATCTTGGCATCGCCTTGGCTGAATCTTCAGGGGCCTCCGCGCTCAAGTATTTTAAGGATAGCCCCGTGGTGCTCGGATTGATCGAACAGACTGATGTGCGCACGGAGGTCTTAACGATCGGCCTGGATATCGCCGAACAAGATGCCAATGTCGCGCTTGAATACGTCCGCCATGCGCCACTGATTCTGTCCGCTGTTCCGCCCGAGAAATTACGGCCATGGCTCGATATTGGCCTAGAACTAACGCAGGTCAACGTCGTCGTCGGACTTGAGTTTATCCGCCAGATCTCCGGACTGGCCTCCGTGCTTCCGTTGGACAGTGTGCGGAGCTGGGCTACGTTGGGCATGAAGTTGGTCGTCCCTAATAGTCTGGGGAAGCCGGACTATATGGCGACGATGGAATTTTTGAGGACCAGTCCGACGCTGCTCGCGAACATTGAGGACGAGGCGGTGCGAGGCAAGGTGGTGTCCTTATGTCTTTTATTGGCGGACCATTCGCCCGAGACCAGTCTGGCCTGGTTGGCTGAGTCACCGAACGTCTTGCGGGTGCTACCGTCACGAGACTGGCAGATGAAAG
This sequence comes from uncultured Nitrospira sp., assembly GCA_902500705.1. Lineage (GTDB taxonomy): Bacteria > Nitrospirota > Nitrospiria > Nitrospirales > Nitrospiraceae > Nitrospira_D. The sequence continues at coordinate 11,814 of CABVRR010000053.1, read as the reverse complement.
TCGTGCAGTACGGTTCCTTGCTGGCCGAAAAGAATGCTGAGGTGACTCTCCGTTATCTTCGCCGCTCGGCCGAACTCGTGAACCTGATTGGAACGGCGCCAGAATCCGTCTCGCGATTCGACGAGTGGTTCAAAGCCGGGATGGAAGTATTGGCGTATAGCTCCGACGCGGCTGGTGCCTATTTTGCCGTTGAGTCGAGGAAAGCGTTGGCCTCCGTCGAAGAAGCGTTGAGCGGGGTGCCGTTTCGCCAGGTCGCGCGTAGGATCACACTGTTTGTTCAGGGGCTCTGTGGGAACGAGATGGTCGTCACAGCGAGTCCGGATTCCTTGACGATCCCAACCCGCGCGTCGGTGAGCGCCGACGGTCTGACCATTTCGTTGCCGGCGCTCCTTCGTCGATATCCGACGGCCGAGGAAAACGAGCGTCTCTATCTCGTGATGGCGGCACATGAGGCCGGACATGTAGAGTTCGGCACCTATCAGCTCCGGCTTGACTCTCTGGCCGATTTGATTGAGACCGTCCGACACCGGTATAGCCGCTTGCAGCAAGCGAGACCTGGGACCCTGGCGGAGTTGTTTCAACTCTATCCGTACCCGTTGCTTGTGCGCGATCTCTGGATCGTCTTGGAGGATGCGCGAGTCGAATTCTTGCTCCAAGCCGAGTACCCTGGCCTTCGGAAGGACCTTGCGCGATTGGCGGCTGAATCCATCAGTCCACGAGATCCCGCTCAAGGGGTGATGCCGAAAGAACTGGTGGTCGATTGTCTTCTGAGGCTCTCGACAGGTGAGGCGCAAGATTCCGCCGTACCCAAAGCCGTCAGGGAGGAAGTCTCAATTCTCTGGAACATGAGTCAGGCGGTACTACAGACCACTGCCACGGCGGAAGAGGCGGTTCGTGTGGTGGACGCGGTCTATGTTCGTCTGGAAGAGCTACTGATGGCTCGGGGCGAGATGCTCACTGTAGAACAGCAAGCGGAGTCCAAGGAGTCAGAAGTAGGGCAGACACAGCCGGGTCAGTCCGACGACGGATACCGCACCATGACGGATGTGGTCTATCGTGGCTCGATGAATCCGGAGTTCGTCTCGTGGAGTCAGGAATCGCCGGGAGAGAAGGCCCAACATCCGGCACAATCGGACGGCGCGGCAACTCGGAATGTCTTGAGCAGTGCGCAGGCGCCAAGAGACAACGACAAATTGGGCGAAGGGCGTTCGTTGCCGTCAGTCGTTGAAGAATGTCTGACCGTTGAGGCCGAGACGGCGGTGCTCTCGGAGCCGGTTGGTTCTGAAGAGCGAGCCGTGCTGTACCCTGAGTGGGACTATCGGATTGAGGATTACCGAATGAATTGGTGTCGCGTCGTGGAGCAACCAGCGGATTCGGGATCAGACGAGGTCGTCACGTCGACTTTGGCCGGCCAGCAGAGTACGGTTAAGTCGCTGCGGCGGTTTTTTGAGGGCTTACGCCCTCCGACGTTTCGCCGCGTTACGGGCCAGACCGATGGGGAAGACGTGGATCTCGACGCTGTGGTCAAACGCATCGGAGAGCAACGAGCCGGGGCGGAAGGCAGCGATCGCATCTATGTCAGGCGAGAAAAAAAAGCGCGTCAGGTCGCGGTGGCTTTTCTGGTTGATATCAGCGGGTCCACGAGCCGAGAGATCGGAGACGGTCGACGGGTAATCGACATCGAAAAGGCAGGTCTGGTGTTGCTCTGTGAGGCACTGGATGCCGTCGGTGATCAGTATGGACTGTACGCCTACTCCGGCCGAGGACGAACGAACGTCGATTTTCTCACGATCAAGGATTTTGACGATCGGCTTGGCCCATCCACTGCTCACCGGTTGGGAGGGCTGGCTCCACGGCATCAAAACCGCGATGGAGCGGCGATCCGTCACGCGACCGCTAAGCTGCTGACTCGTGAGGCGAAGAACCGTATCCTCATGCTGCTGAGCGACGGACGACCCTTGGACGACCACTATAAGGACGAGTACTCCTTGGAAGATACGAAAACGGCTCTTCGTGAGGCAAGACAACGGGGAGTCGAGACCTTTTGTGTCACGATTGATCAGGGGGCTGAGAGTTATCTACGCCGCATGTACGTCGATGCCCGATACTGCGTGATTGATCGCGTCGAGGCCCTTCCGATGAAGCTGCCGAGGATTTATAGGCAATTGACAGCGTAGCGAGTCAAGAACATGACGAACCCTATCGAAAGGCCGACGATTCCTGCCTGGTTGTATAAGCTCTTCACAGGGCATCAGTATCCGTACGTCCGTCGATTAGCCAAGTTCGCACAGACGGTGAAACCCGGCGAAGACCGACCGGAGCCGACGAAGGAGATGATCGAAGCCAAGTTCTGGGAAGTCTATCCCCGTTGCCGGGCGAAAGTGTTGCAGGAAGTCAAAGAAGGGATGATCGTGGTGTTTCATGACTTGCGTGAGTATCCCCCGGGCGGCTTTCAGGAACTCGTCAATAATCCGGAGGAATTTCTGGCACAGACATTCGGCAAGAAGAAGATCAAGGTCAATTTCTATGACGACGATAATTTTGTCTGCACGATCAACTTCAAAGTTGCAGGCTGGACGGAGCACGAGCATTCATAAGATGTGCTGAGAGAGCGGTAAAAGCCAGGTTTGAGCTCACCGCTCAGGACTCAGCGCAGTAAGAACTTGCGGAGGAAACATGGGGCGACCAAAGGTCACAGTGGTAGGAGCGGGGAACGTCGGGGGGACGACGGCGCAGCGGCTGGCGGAAAAGAATAGTTATGAGGTGGTCCTCGTCGATATCCATAAGGGCATCTCGCAAGGGAAGGCGCTGGATATTTCCCAAGCAGGGCCCGTGTGCGGCTACGATACGCGCGTGGTCGGCACGGACGGTTATGCGGAGACGGCGGGCTCGTCGATCGCCGTGATCACATCCGGCATGCCGAGAAAGCCGGGTATGAGTCGAGACGAGTTGTTGGCGACGAACGTGAACATCGTGAAGTCCGTCGTCATGGAATTGGTCTCCCGTTCGCCGAATATTATCCTGATCCTCGTCACCAATCCGTTGGATGCCATGGTCCATGTAGCTCGTTCGGTCAGCGGGCTTCCGAAATCACGAATCATCGGTATGGCCGGTGTATTGGATTCAGCGAGGATGCGGACGTTCATTGCCGAAGAACTCAACGTCCCGGTGACAGAGGTGCAGGCAATGGTCTTGGGCGGACACGGTGATACGATGGTGCCGTTGCCGCGCTATACGACCGTGAAGGGAAAGCCGGTGTCTGAACTGATGTCGAAAGAAAAGCTCGACGCCATTGTGAAGCGAACGCGGGACGGTGGAGCCGAGATCGTGGGCCTCTTGAAAACCGGCAGCGCTTTCTATGCGCCGTCCGCCTCAGCTGTCGCAATGGTTGAATCGATCCATAACGATGAAAAACAGGTGATGCCCTGTGCGGTATTGTGCGAAGGGGAGTACGGACTTAAAAACGTCGTCGTCGGGGTTCCGGTGAAAATTGGGCGCGAAGGGGCCGAGCAGGTTGTGGAGTATGAATTAACCGGTGAAGAGCAGGCAGCGCTGGAAACGTCTGCCAACGCGGTGCGGGAACTCTGTCGCACCGTTGATCGGCTCATGACGTAAGGGAAATCGTCAGCCATCCTCACCGAGCATCTCTGTTACTGTCTCGCCTGATTGGTGACTGACGGGTGTCGAGCGACATGGGCGCATGCTTGACAATCAGAGAAACGCTGAAGTACAGACATTGACGCGGACAGTCAACAGTTTTAACGAGAGGGAGTTATGAAATTTCTTGAAGATCCGATGCAGACGATGTGGGCTGGGTTTGGGCTCACCATCGTGTTGATCATGATATATCTGGGGTTAACGGGCGTGGGTGCCGGTGAGGCCGACTGGGGGCAGATGATCCTTCGCTGGATTCACTTCCTGGCCGGGATCACGTGGATCGGGCTCTTGTATTTCTTCAACCTCATCAATGCTGCGTTCTTGAAGAGCCTGGATGGGCCGACCAAGAACATCGTGATCCCGAAGCTCATGCCGGCTGCGCTCAATTGGTTCCGGCACGGAGCCACCGTGACCGTGCTGGCCGGGGTATTATTGTACGGCCACATGTACCACAAGGGTGGAACGGGAGCCGTGGCCTTGGCCATCGGCGGACTGCTGGGCATCATCATGATGGGCAATGTTCATGGGATCATCTGGCCGAATCAGAAAAAGATCATTGCCGCCGTCACCGCAGCTGCACAGGGTACTCCGGCTCCACCCGAGATGGCTCAATGGGGACGGACCGCCTTGCTCGCTTCTCGCGTGAACTTCTTATTGTCGATTCCTATGCTGTTTTTCATGGGAGCCGGCAGCCACTTCAGATAAGCATCTTCAATTCATCGCCGATGGGGTACAGTCTCCATCGGCGATGGGGCTCCATGCTCAATGAGGCCACTCCATTTTCTGCCCTCTATGCCTAGCATTTGAGTAGGCCCCCTAGCCCTAACCGCTTGAGATTCAGGCCTATTTCGATTCCGTTGCCTTGACGGAGGAAGAACCTGAGCCGTATAGTACAATCTCAACCTGAATAAGTGACTGACGGTATAGCTATGCCTACTGCAACAGAACCACGTCTTGTGCAAGCAATTGAGGGAGCCCCTTGGGAGATCGAGGGATATCTCAAAGTCGGTGGCTATGAGGCCTGGACGCGTTGTGTGAAGGAATTAAAGGCTGCTCAGGTGATCGATGAGCTGAAGAAGGCGGGCCTTCGCGGGCGGGGTGGGGCAGGATTTCCGACGGGAATTAAATGGGACAAGGTGTTCAATCACCGGGTGAAAGAGCGATATTTTGTCTGTAATGCCGGTGAACATGAGCCGGGCACGTTTAAGGACCGTCATCTACTCAAAACATTGCCGCATCAATTGATCGAAGGCTGTCTGATCGCGTCTTTCACAGTTCAGGCTAAAGCCTCCTTTATCTATGTGAATCATGAGTATCATGAAGAGCAGCAGAATCTGAAAAAGGCATTGGCTCAGGCGAGAGAACGGGGTTTCTTGGGCAAGAATGTGTTCGGCAGTGGAATCGATATCGATCTGGAAATTTTTGACGGTCATGGCAGCTATGTGGCTGGAGAAGAGACGGCAATGCTGGAGTCGATGCAGGGTCGTCCGGCTATGCCACGACAGAAGCCACCCTTCTATCCGACGGACTTCGGTCTGTATGGCAAACCGACTCTCGTCAACAACGTCGAGACCCTGTGCAACATTCCGCGCATTCTCCACAAAGGTGCCGCCTGGTTCACGGAAGTCGGGACAGAGAAATGTCCTGGGACGATGATGTTTTCGCTGAGTGGAGCAGTCAATCGACCTGGTGTATACGAGATGCCGATGGGCGTGACGATTCGAGATCTGATTGAGCGATGCGGAGGCGGAGTGCCGGGCGGTCGCAAGATCAAGGCGGTGTTCCCCGGTGGTCCGGCCTTCTCCATGGTGACGGCGGACCAGCTCGATCTTGCCATGGACTTCGATTCGTTGAAGAAAGCCGGAACCGGTTTAGGTTCGGCCGGCACGATCGTCGTCGATGATGCGACCTGCATGGTGGCCAAGACCCTGCACTTTTCTAACTTTTTTAAGACGGAAAGTTGCGGCCAATGCCCTCCCTGTCGAATGGGCACAATGAATCTCGCTGCGCTTATGACAAAGATCGAAGAGGGACAGGGTATTCAGAAAGATCTCGACAGCATGCTGCAGTTGTGTGGGTTTGTGAAGGGGACCGGGTACTGCACGCTGGTCACCGGCGCATCGGTCCTGGTGCAAAGCAGCTTGAAGTTGTTCCGGAAAGAATATGAGGATCATATTCGTCTGCAGCGGTGTCCGTATCGAGAAACACCGGCAGGTGCCACGGCGTCTTCTTAGGTGAAACTATGCCGCGGGTGACGTTTCTTCATTCAGATGGGCGAAGCGGGGACGTGGAAGAGAACATGTCTCTGCTCGATGCCGCAAAGGAAGTGGGCTTCAGGTTGAACCACGACTGTGGAGGCAATGCGTCCTGCACGACCTGTCGAGTGGAAGTCCAGATGGGACAGGAGCATCTCTCGGAGATCGATTTCGACGAGCAAGACTTGCTGGATCGAGAAGCATTGACGGAGCCATGGCATCGCCTGGCATGTCAGGCTCGTGTCTTGGGAGATGTCGTGGTGCGTGTGCCGGAAGCCAAGTGGGAGAAGTCCAAGGAGGGTGACGACAGCAGCATGGGGTTGATATTCGAAAAAGAGGTGTTAGACTAACAATCTGGCTCGATGCATCGGGCTGGGCCGATCTATAGAGGAGGACGACAATGGTTACGATTACACAGGTGGCGGAGCAGAAAATCAAGGAATTGATGGCCGAGGAAAAAGACATCGTCGGATTGCGGGTGTACGTGCGTGGCGGGGGATGCCACGGCTATCAATACGGGATGGCCTTTGAATCCAAGATGGCCGAAGATGATACCATCATCGAAAAAGGTGAGGTGAAGCTCATCATGGATTCTCAGAGCGCACCGTTGCTGCAAGGCGCGGAAGTCGACTATGTCGACAGCGTGCAGGGGTCCGGCTTTTCGATCAAGAATCCTCAAGCCAAAACGACGTGTGGCTGCGGCAGCTCGTTCAGCGCCTAAGCATCGGCGTCGTAGCATGTCGATAATGGATCTGTAGGCAAGGACCGCTCGAGCCCCGAGCGGTCCTTGTTGTTTGTGCGACCCACGGGAGAGGCGTGATCGAATGTCACAAATACACGTGACCCGGCGTTATCGCTTTTGCGCCGCTCACAGGCTTCACACCGATCAACTCTCGCCCGAAGAGAATTGGACGGCGTTCGGAAAGTGTAATAATCCGAACGGGCATGGGCATAACTACGTCGTGCTGGTCACGGTCACGAGCGGAGTCGGACAAGATGCCTGTAATCTTGATCGGCTGGACCAGGTGGTGTGTGAAAAGATCGTCGAGCGGTTTGATCATCAGGATCTCAATGGAGACCCGGCACTGACTGCGCTGACGACAACCGGAGAGAACATCGTCAAGCTCATCTGGGAAATCTTGAAGCCTGAACTGTCTCAAGGGCGCCTTCACAAGGTTGGGGTGATCGAGACCAGAGATAACTACTTCGAATATGCCGGAGCCAACTGAACGACAGGAGATCGCGTGAAGACATCACGAAAGGGACAGGCCAGCCGAAGACAGATCGAAGATACCAGCGGGAGTGGGAAGCCTCCGGATCTGAACGTCCTGCAATCGCTGGTCACCGAAATGTTGCTGGCTCTCGGCGAGAAGCCGAATCGTAATGGCTTGTTGAAGACTCCAGAGCGCGTGGCCAAAGCCTTGGCTTTTATGACGCAGGGCTATCAGCGCAATATCGACCAGCTTCTCAACGGTGCGTTGTTTCCGATCGAATATGACGAGATGGTCATCGTCAAAGATATCGACTTCTTCAGCATGTGCGAGCATCATCTGTTGCCGTTCTTCGGAAAAGTTCATGTCGGCTATTTGCCCAACAAGAAAGTCGTCGGCTTGAGTAAGATCCCACGAATTGTCGATATGTTTGCCAGGCGGCTCCAGGTTCAAGAACGGCTGACGGTCCAAATTGCTGAGACATTAAGCGATAAGTTGAATGCGCGCGGTGTCGGCGTCGTCATCGAAGCGCGGCATCTCTGCATGATGATGCGCGGAGTGGAAAAACAAAATACCGTGGCCGTCACCAGTTCTATGCTGGGTACGTTTCGGAGTCAATCACAGACTCGTGTGGAGTTCTTGAAATTGATTCGCCACAGCAACGTCGGCGGCTCCGACTGATTTTTTGAGACGAACGTTCTCAACCACTCCACCTACATCGGTAGATTTTCCGCAAACGAGCGAACGGTCTGGTTGAAAAGGTCCGGTTGTTCTAGGTTTGAAAGGTGTGCGGCTCCAGGAATAATGGTCAAGCGAGCATTTGGAATGCGTTCCACCATGAGTGTGGCGGCTGAAAGTGGGGTAGGGAGATCAAGCTCACCGACGATAATTTGAGTAGGACAGGTTATCTGTCTTAACAGCGCAGTAGAATCAGGCCGCTCTGCCATCGCCATCAAGTCTCCTGCGATACCGCTGATCTGGTTCCCCTCGATCATCATACGCACACGTTGAACCAGCTCCGGTCTGGTCTGGATCGTTGCCGGACTGAGTAGTTTTGGAATCATGACGTCGGCAATCGCCTTCGCCCCTCGTTTGTACGCGACCTGAGCCATCTCAAACCGTCCTCGCTTCCCTTCGTCGGAATCTGCCTGCGCTTTCGTATCCGCTAGGACCATTCCTTTCACACGTTCAGCGTACTTTCCATAAAAGGCAAAAAGGACGTACCCTCCCATGGAAAGTCCGACGAAGACGGCCTTTGGGATAGATAGGTAATCGAGCAGACCGTGGAGATCATCGGCTGCTTGGTCGAGAGAATAGTGCCAGAGCGGGGCATCGGACTCCCCATGCCCCCGCAGATCCAGCGTAATCACTCGAAACTGTGATGAAAGTGCTCGTTCCTGCTCCATCCACATGGAGCGATTGAGCGGAAAGGCATGCAGAAAGACAAGGGGAGAGCCGGTTCCCTGATCGGTAAATGCGAGAGCAATGTCGTTGATCTGGGCTTGCATAGTCCACTCCGTTAGGTGAAAGAGGTCGTACCATCAGCAGACGACCCGGTCAAGAGGCGGTTTGCGATCACACGAAACCGCGTATACAATCAGCCGTCTTCCCAAGGAGTGAGATGGCCCACCCTCGAGATCAGGCTCCCGATTTGTTCACGCCTCCTGAGGCTGCGCGTACGGTCGAGGCTCCGCTCGCAGAGCGGATGCGTCCTCGTACGTTTACGGATTTCGTAGGGCAAGAGGATATCGCGTCGCCAGATCGACCCTTGCGACGTGCTATTGAGGCCGATCAGCTTTCGTCCGTGATTTTCTGGGGGCCGCCCGGTTCGGGAAAGACGACACTGGCTCATCTGATCGCCCAGCACACGAAGGCGCAGTTTGTTCCATTTTCGGCTGTCATCAACGGGGTGCCCGAGCTGCGCACCATCATCAAAGCAGCCGACCAACGACGATCACTCAACGGTCAACGAACCATCTTGTTCGTGGATGAGATTCACCGTTTCAACAAGGCCCAGCAAGACGCCTTTCTTCCTCATGTCGAACGAGGTGTCGTCGTGTTGATCGGCGCAACGACGGAGAATCCCTCTTTCGAGGTCATCAGTCCCCTGCTGTCGCGGTCTTTGCTCGTCGTCCTGAAGCCGCTGGGAGAGGAGGCGCTGGGCTACATTCTTGATCACGCACTCACGGACATCGAGCGGGGATTGGGAAAATGGAAGGCACGCGTTTCACCGGAGGCCAGGCAGCGGCTGATCGCATTCGGCAACGGGGATGCGCGTGCGCTCCTCACCTCGCTGGAATTTGTCGTGATGTACGCGCCGACCGGACCTGATGGCGCAAAAGTGATTGACGGAGCGACGTTGGACCTGGCGCTGAGTCAGAAGGCGCTGCGGTACGACAAATCGGGCGAAGAGCACTACACCGTCATCTCGGCCTACATTAAAAGCCTCCGAGATTCCGATCCGAACGGGGCGCTGTACTGGCTGGCTCGAATGTTGGATGCCGGCGAAGA
>CABVRR010000053.1:0-2080 GCA_902500705.1 uncultured Nitrospira sp. | reverse complement strand
CTGTACTACCGCCCAAAGCCTCTGAAATAGGGCCGAATATCCCGGTTTACATTCTTGTCTAATCGGTTATACTTACATTGATGAAGCGAGGGGAAGGAAAAATGTCGGCCGGCGTGGCAGCGCTGAGTGAACGGAGGAAATTAGTCCGGGCCACCTTGGTCGGCTCCGCCTTGGTGGCGCCGAAGAGCGGTGGGCGTGCCTGTACCGCCGTCCTGGATAACGTGAACAAGGTCGGGGCCGGGCTTCACACCAAAGATCGCTTCCCATCAAACGAGAGAGTCACTGTCTCGCTTGCCTTCCTCGATTCGGATCGAGTCGAACAACAAGAACGGCTCGACGGAACCGTCGCTTGGGTCAGACCCTGGGAAAAGAAGGGATTCTTGATCGGGGTCGTGTGGGATGAATTGGTGACGAAAGAGAAAAACCGCTGGCTCTACTACTACCTCGAAGAAACCCTCAAAGCCTCCGTCTAAACATAGGGCGCTGAAAAATCACGCCCGCTCCGTTCTCGTTTTGCTCAGATTTCTCGCCGTACCCTGAACCCGTACGATTCACCTCTTCCGCTCACGACGGCCTTGCGGCTGAGCTGTATGAACATTCGAAAAAATCAGCGCAACGAGACCAGCTGTTGTTTCACGCTCTCCAGTTCTGCCGACAGCGATTCCCAGCGCGCGGTCAGTCGTTCGAGATCGCGCTTCCATTCTTCTTGTTCTTGATGCAGCATGTTCCAACGGTCGAACTGTTCGTAGAGCTTCGGATCAGCCAATTCTGCTTCGCGAGTCTTGATCTTCTCCTCGGCCTCACTAATCTCTCCTTCAGCACGGGATACCTGCTTCTCCAATCGCGCCTGCGTCTTGGTGAGATCACGTCGCTCTCCACCGCGCCCTTTTGACTGAACTTGCTGATCCATCGCGCGGGTAGGGCCGGAAGACGTGGGGGGCGTGGATCGATCGAGTTCCTCGCTCGTTTCTTTGATCGATTCAAACTCTTGGGCCTTCTTCCACAAATAATACTCATAGTCACCGATGAAGTTTCGCGCCTGCCCCTCTTCAATCTCAACGACTCTGGTGGCGATGCGCGCCAGAAACGTCGGGTCGTGAGAAATGAAGATGATGGTTCCGGGGAATTCAGCCAAGGCATCCGTGAGCACATCCACTGAAGCCGGATCCAAATGGTTCGTCGGCTCGTCGAGCAGTAAGGTATTGGCAGGTTCGACCAGCATGCGGGCCAAGGCGACCCGGTTGCGTTCACCCCCGCTCAAGGCCTTGATCAGTTTTTTCTGATCTTGGCCGGAAAACAAGAAGGCGCCCGCGATGCCGCGCAGAAAATTCATCTCGGCATGTTTGGTGACTTCTTCGAGCGATTCGAGAACCGAGTGTTCGGGATTCAAGGTTTCCGCCTGATGCTGAGCGAAATAATGCAACGTGACGCCGTGCCCCACTGCTCTGGTGCCGGTGTCGGGAGGAAGAACCCCCGAGAGCATTTTCAGGAGGGTGCTCTTGCCTGCCCCGTTTTCACCGACCAGCGCGATCCGCTGCCCACGTTCCACGGAAAAATCGAGGGTCTTGTACACGACCTTTTCACCGTAGCGTTTACTTGCTCCGGCGAGCTCCAAGACTTGGCGACCGCTGGTGGACGGAAGGGGAAACCGGAACTTGACTCGTTTGGCATCACGTTGAATCTCAATCCGCTTTACTTTGTCCAGCTGCTTCAGTCTCGATTGCACCTGGCTGGCCTTGTTGGCCTGGTATCGGAAGCGATCGACGAATTTCTGAACACGGGCGATCTCTTTGGACTGGCGAGCGGCAGAGGCGTGCAGCTGCGCGTCCTTTTCCTCTTTCAACTTACAGAAGAGCGAGTAGTTGCCACGGTATTCTTCAATCGTGTGATGTCGCAATTCCCAGATGTGCGTGACGACACGGTCAAGAAACGCGGTGTCGTGGCTGATGATCAAGAGCGTCATGCCCGAATTGAGCAGAAATTGCTCGAACCACCGCTGGGTCGGTTTATCCAGGTGATTGGTCGGCTCGTCGAGCATCAACACATCGGGGTTCGATAAAAGCAGGTGCGCCAGCGCGAC
>CABVRR010000052.1 GCA_902500705.1 uncultured Nitrospira sp. | reverse complement strand
CACGCTCCTCTCCGAGCAGCGCGTTCACGAGCGTGGATTTGCCGACGTTCGGACGTCCCACCACGGCTACGCGAGGCAGTTGTTGCAGGTCGCCGGATTCGTCCGCCGCTGGAAGCAGCGGATAGACGGCATCCAAGAGCTCAGCGACTCCGAGACCGTGTTCGGCGGAGATGGGGTAGAGCTCGTCCGCACCCAATTTGTAGAAGTCGGCGAGTAAGGGTTCGGACTTTGGGGTATCGATCTTATTGACTGCGTAGAACAGAGGTTTCGTCACGCCACGCAAGAGTTTCACGACCTCATGGTCCGGGGGGGTCAACCCTGATCGACCGTCCAGCAGCATGATAAGGATATCGGCTTCCGCAATGGCGAGTTCTGACTGTCGTCGGATCAAGGTCAGCATGCTGTCTGATGAAGACAGATCCAATCCCCCCGTGTCGACCAGTCTGAACTTTCTGGTGCGGTAGGTGGCATCAGCATAGTTACGGTCGCGCGTCACGCCAGGGACGTCATCTACAATAGCAACCTTCTGGCCAAGGATCTTGTTGAACAACGTTGATTTTCCGACATTGGGCCTCCCGATGATCGCGACAAGGGGTGGGGGGCCACCTTCGGTTTGGAGCAACGGCAATGTTGGCTCTTGTTTTTGACTCGATTTTGCACGCGGCATGATATGCCGGACCGTAACACAAGGTTTTTCTCAAAGACAACCAGCCTGGGCTTCCCGTTCCTTGTTCGGTTATACTGCACGCGATGATGCAGGATTTCCCCGACTGGTCCCAGATCGACGACGTATTGCTGGATATGGACGGCACATTGCTCGACCGCCATTTCGATAACTTTTTTTTTGAAGAGGAATTGCCGCGTCGGTATGCCGTACTTCACGCACTGCAGTTTGAGGAAGCACGTGATTACCTAATGACCATGTACCGATCGGTCGAAGGCGAGTTAGCGTGGACGGACCTGGAATACTGGACGAAACGGGTCGGCATCGACGTCGTGGCCATGCACAAGGAACTGGATCATATGATCGGCTTTCTGCCCGGTGCCGAAGAATTCTTGCGCTATCTTCGGCGACTCGGGAAGCGCGTGACGATCATCACGAATGCCCATGCTACGGGAGTGTCGGTCAAAGTCGCCAAGACCGGTCTGGATCGGTACGTCGATCGGATCGTCGATGCTTTTGAGGTCGGTTATCTCAAGATGCGACCGGAGTATTGGCCGACCTGTCAGCGATTGCTGGATTTTGATCCGGCCAGGTCATTGTTCATGGACGACGATGAGGGATGTCTGATTGCCGCGAAAAAGTTTGGGGTGGCCCACCTGGTTCACAGTGCTAAGTCGAGTTCGCAATTACCACCGTCTCCGCTCGCTCAGTTTTTCTCCATTGCCGGATTTGCCCCGCTTCTCAATGGCCGATCACCGGCTTAATTGTATCTGGATGCCGTGCCGCAGTACATCGCACCGGCAAATCGTGGCACACCCTGCATGCTGAATCGATCAAGGTGAACAATCGCTAGACCGGATTGGATGATCAGCCGATCGATCTGCCTGTTGAGGTTGCACCCGCACCCGATCACGTTCTGAATCGGATTCAGTCGGTCCTGCCATGTGGCGATCTTTTGGTCGTCGCTCCGGCCATGTTCCAAAAACAAAAAACTTCCCTCCGGCTTGAGGACACGTCCCACTTCTCGCAGCGCGCGCACCGGATCGGAAATCGTACAGAGGGTCCAGGTGCTGACCACATAGTCGAAGCGTCCGTTTGGATAGGGCAGTACCTCTGCAGTTTGCTGTTGAAAGTAAACCGGGAAGGATACGCGAGCGCTGCGAGTGGCCACTATTTGGGGAAGCAGGGTGGCCGGGTCCACCGCATGTAACGCCATAATGCCTTCTGGATAGTGCGGCAGATTCAGTCCTGTGCCAAGACCGAGTTCCAGCACCTCGCCCTGAGCTGAAGCCAGCAGGTGCGCACGTAAGCGCCGAAATTCTTCTCCCGCCATCACCCACTCCATTAGTCGGGGAAAAACTTGAGTTGTGTACAGTCTCATGCACCCTTTCGAGGTATCCCCTCCGCAACCTTCGTGGAATAGCCAGCATGCCTAATCGAGGGCATAGTCTGCAAGCAGTACTGCCGTCATATGTATGAGGAGGTACCAATATGAACAGGAAAGCAAGGCTTGAAGCGCGAGGGCTCAAAAGTACGTTTATTGGGATGATGATCCTCCTCGGAGTCGCCTCGGTAAGTCCGTCATCGGCAGAAACGTATGTGTCCGGCATGGTTGGGGCGACCCTCGCCCCGGATACGGTACGGGGGCGGGCGAACGATCCAAGTTATGTAGGGCTTCCCGAGGGCACGTCCATTTCGAACGTCCAGTTGAACAGCTCAATTATGTATGGTGCCAAGGTCGGCCATTACTTCAACTCGATACCCTGGTTGGGCGTGGAACTTGAAGCTTTTATTACCTCTCCGCATCGGCCCGCCCAGCGTCTGACCCTGAATGCCCCTGGAATCGGCTCGATTCAGTATGATGAGCCGGGTGCGACCAACCGTATCGTGGTGGTCTCCCCGCTCATCATGGTGCGATACCGAGCCGGAGCATTCGAGCCCTATGCCGGAGTCGGGCCAGGGGTGTTCTTTCTCCATCAGGAACAACTCACTGCCTCGGGTAGTCCGTCGAACTACTCACAATCGAATACGGGATACGGTCTCAACACCCAAGTCGGTCTTCGATATCGACTGACGGAACATGTTTCGATGTTCGGTGAATGGAAATATAACTATGGGCGCATCGATCTGGCAGGGCAGGCCAATGTGAATCATTTCGGCATCAATGCACTCTCCCAGCTTCACCACTTTGTCTTCGGCGTGGGGTATCACTTCTAGATCTGCTCAAACCCCCGACGGCTGACCCCGCTTCCGATCAGCCGTCGGTTTCTTGCCGAGAACCCACACCGAATTCTTGTTGCTCCATACCGTCTGTGATAGAGTCCTCCGTCCTTGTGCGGGTAGAGGTGAACTCGTCGAGTATATCTTCCGGACCATGAGCAAGACGTACGACCATCACGCCATCGAAGCGAAGTGGCAGGCCTATTGGGAGCAGCATCGCCCATTCAAAGCCTCCGATGACCTCTCGAAACCAAAGTTTTACTGTCTCGATATGTTTCCCTACCCCTCAGGCTCCGGACTCCACGTCGGGCATCTTGAAGGGTACACGGCCACAGACATTGTCTCTCGATATAAACGAATGAGGGGATTCAATGTCCTGCATCCGATGGGGTGGGACGCGTTCGGCCTGCCGGCCGAACAGTACGCGGTGAAAACAGGCATCCATCCGGCTATGACGACAGCCCAAAATGTAGCGACCTTTAAGCGCCAGATGAAACGAGTGGGGCTCTCATACGATTGGGAACGAGAACTCAGCACCACGGATCCGCACTATTATCGGTGGACTCAATGGATTTTTCTGAAGCTCTTCGAGCGGGGATTGGCCTATGTGGCGGAAGTTCCTGTGAACTGGTGTCCGGCGCTCGGTACGGTGTTGGCGAATGAAGAAATCATCGACGGCAAGAGCGAAGTCGGCGGGTTCGATGTGATTCGCAAGCCGATGCGGCAGTGGGTGCTTAAGATTACGGCCTATGCCGATCGGTTGCTCGAGGATTTAAAGCTCGTCGACTGGCCATCCAGCACGCTGGAAATGCAAAAAAATTGGATCGGACGCTCGATCGGCGCGGAAGTTGATTTTTCACTGGCTGATCGTAAGGGTGCTATTCGAGTGTTCACGACCAGACCGGACACGCTGTTCGGCGCGACCTACATGGTGTTGGCGCCCGAGCACCCGCTTGTCGACGTGGTCACGAGTGGGGAAGAAAAGGCGGCTGTTCAGGCGTATCGTGAGTCTGCAGCGAAGAAGAGCGATCTCCAGCGGCAAGAGCTCGACAAGGAAAAGACCGGAGTCTTTACCGGCGGCTATGCCGTCAATCCGGTGAATGGCAAACGATTGCCGATATGGATCGCTGATTATGTGCTGATGGGATACGGGACCGGCGCCATCATGGCCGTTCCGGCGCACGACGAACGGGACTGGGCGTTCGCACAACAGTATCAGCTTCCCATTGAAGAAGTGATTGCCGGTGGAAAAGTCCAAGAGTCGGCGTTCATCAACACCGATCATGGGACGGTCGTGAATTCAGCAACCGCAGACGGCAGTTTCTCACTCAACGGTCTCACGCCTTCCGAGGCAATCCCGAAAATGACTGACTGGCTGGCGAAGCACGGCAAGGGAACTAGGGCGGTCAACTATAAATTGCGCGATTGGCTTTTTGCCCGACAGCGGTATTGGGGTGAACCGTTCCCGATTGTGTGGATCGATGGAGAAGCCTGTCCAATCCCTGAAGAGCAGCTGCCGTTAGTCTTGCCAGAAACGAACAATTTCAAGCCGTCCGGTACCGGGGAGAGTCCGCTGGCCAACCTGAACTCGTGGCTGACGCTGGTCGATCCTGCTACCGGGAAGCCGGCTCGGCGCGAGACCAATACCATGCCGCAATGGGCGGGCTCTTGCTGGTATTACCTGAGATTCATTGATCCTAAAAACTCAACACAGCTTGTTGATCCAACCCAAGAGCGCTATTGGATGCCTGTGGACTTGTACATCGGGGGCAGCGAGCATGCCGTGCTGCATCTCCTGTATGCGCGGTTCTGGCATAAAGTCTTATTTGATATCGGTGTGACGAGCACGCCAGAACCGTTCAGAAAGTTGGTGCATCAGGGCATCGTCTTGGGCGAAGACAATCAGAAGATGTCGAAATCGCGCGGCAACGTCGTCAATCCGGATGAGATGATCGATCAGTTCGGCGCGGATGCGGTGCGGCTCTATGAAATGTTTATGGGACCACTCGAGGCCATGAAGCCGTGGAGTACCCGAGGGGTGGAGGGCGTGACTCGGTTCTTGGAACGAGTCTGGCGGCTGATGGTCGATGAGCAGGGTCGACTGTCGAGTGCCGTCGTGACGACCCCACCGAGTATCGATCATCAGCGTTTGTTGCATCACACGATTAAAAAAGTGACGGAGGATATTGAAACCCTCCGATTCAATACAGCCATCTCGCAGATGATGATCTTCACCAACGAGATGACGAAGACGCCACAACGGGCTCGATCCGTGATCGAGCCATTCGTGTTGTTGCTCTCGCCGTTCGCCCCGCACGTGGCCGAGGAACTCTGGAGCCTGCTTGGCCATCCGCCCAGCGTCTCACAGCACCCTTGGCCGATGTTTGATCCGGCGATGACAGTGAGCGAGCGTATGACCATTCCTATTCAAGTCAATGGGAGGCTCAGGGCGAAACTTGAGGTCGCAGTCGATACATCACGGGACGAGATCGAACGGGTCGCGCGTGCGGAGGCGGCGGAGTGGATTCAAGGGAAAGAGCCGAAGAAAGTGATCTACGTCGAAAAAAAGTTGCTTAACTTTGTCGTATAGGAGTGCGGAGTGCTGGGTGCTGCGTCTCCAACGAGCAGGAATCACACGGGACGAGGGCCGCTCTTTGTTATTCTCAGCACGTTGGTCGTCGCACTCATCGGGTCCATGTTGACCGCCTGTGGCTACCAATTCAGAGTCGAAGGCGCTGGCCCGACCATCGGAGGCAGCTCCGTGACGGCATCTCAAGAGCCGCCGCCACGGCTCATCATCCGGGCATTGATCAATAATAGTTTTGAGCCGAATCTGGAATCACGATACACCAACTACATCCGAGAAGAGTTTTCTGCCGGCAGTGGGGCGCAGGTCGTGTCTGATTCCGAAGCGGCGGATCTGATTCTAACCGGGCAAATCCTTTCGGTGATCGTGCCGACTCTCAGTTTTTCGTCGACGGCCACGTTGGAAAGCAGAACTGAGGTGGTTGTCCTGGTTCGAGTTGAAAACACTCGGTTAAAAAAAGTGGTCTGGAGTCAGGTCGTCAAAGGAGCATCGGAGTTCTTCATTACCCCCGATCTTCAGTTTAATCGCGCGCTGCAGAATCGTGCGGTTGAGCAAGCCGGCCGCTTTGTAGCGGCCGATCTGGCGTCGCGATTTCTCTTACAGCTCGAGACGGGCGCACTCACAAAGCACACACCTATCGCACCTCCGTTGTCTCATTAATATCCAAGGTCTGGACCGATGGCATCGACCATGAATCAAGTGCAGTTGGAGTCGACGCTGAAACAGCAGGCACCCGGATCGTTGTATCTTGTCGTAGGAGAAGAAAGCCTTCTCCGAGATTCTGCGCTCGCTGCCATCAAGCGCGCAGTCCTTGGCGACGAAGGAGATGAATTCAACTGTGAGCTCTTTTATGGAGATGAAGCGAGTGGAACCGATATTCGGAACAGTGTGGTGGCTGTGCCGGTCTTTGCGGAGCGTCGCATAGTTGTAGTGAAAGCGGCGGAAAAACTGACCGCTCGAGAAAGCGAGCCGTTGCTCGACTGTGTGACCAATCCGGTAGAATCCACGACGTTGGTATTCATGAGCTCGAAGCTGGACGGTCGGCTGAAGTTTTCACAAGCACTGATACGATCAGCGACCGTGATCGATTGCTCGCCCCTCCGCGAGGCTCAGTTACCCACTTGGATTGGCCGTGAAGCCCAACGGGTTGGACTTCGCCTTGAAGATGCGGCAATCCATATGTTGCAGGAATCGTGCGGTGCATCGCTCTACGGTGTGCGGGGCGAATTGGAGAAGCTGGCCTCCTACGTACCTCCTGATCGGTCCGTCACGGTTGACGACGTGCACGTACTGCGCGGCATGGACCCGGGAGCCTCAGTGTTTGATCTGACTTTGGCTATCGCCGAAGGGCAACGTGGACGTGTGCTCTCGATCTTGGCACGCAATCTTGAAGCAGGAGAAGCCCCGCTTCGAATCCTCGGTTCGCTGGCCTGGCAGTATCGTCGGCTGTGGAAACTCAAAGAGTCGCTGGCCAATGGCGGGCGTGAGGCTGAAGCGGCGAGAAGTTTGCGCATGGACCCGGGGAAAGTGCGCTTCTTTTTTGACCGGTTTCCCGTGTCACACCTTCAAGCGGCGCTGCGGCTCTTCCTGGATACCGACGGAAGACTAAAGGGAGGAAGCGGGAGCCGCCCCCGCATGGTATTGGAACGTCTTCTATTGAAGCTTTGTGAGGAGACTGTGGGTAGGAAGAGAGAACCACCGACCCATCCCCCTGCCACACCAAAGCGATTTTCTGGACGAGTGGTGTCGAATGTACGGACGATTAAGAGCCGGAATCGGACAGCGAATTGACATGGAGCGCCAAACGCGAAATTCGTCGAGACGCGGTATTGCGATGAAGAATGCCCTTCGACACGGCTTTCCCGATCGCCGAGGTGGCTTCCAACAAGCTGGATTTTGCCTCGTCCGTCTTCTTTCCCGCCACCGCGGAGTGCACTTTCTTGATGAGTGTCTTTACCGCATTAGCGTTGGCTCGGTTCCGCTCATGTCGTCGTTCAGCTTGGCGAGCACGTCGAATCGTTGATTTGTGAATTTGAGGCATCACTCACTCCTATGAATAAAGAAGGCAGTTATTATCATAGGGCATCGCGGATCGTCAAGGATCGGCCCTAAAGCAAGGAGCACGGGATGGGACAGATTGCGGCACGCGACCGATTGATCTTTGCGTTGGATGTGCCCTCAGCAGCTGAGGCGGATAGGCTCTTGGATCGACTTCAGGGGCACATTTCCTTCGTCAAAGTGGGGCTTGAACTCTATACTGCAGCGGGGCCTGAGATGATCACGCGGATCATAGAACGGAAGATGCGCGTGTTTCTCGACCTGAAGTTTCTCGATATTGAGGAGACTGTCCGCCGTGCAACGAACCGAGTTGCGGCGATGGGCGTCGATTTTTTAACTGTGCATGCGAATCGTAAAGCGCTTACGGCTGCCGTGCAGGGGAAGGAAGGCGGATCGCTTAAACTGTTGGCCGTGACGGTGCTGACGAATTTTGACGGCACTGATCTTCGGGACATGGGAATTCAACGAACTGTCCAAGATCTCGTCACAGCCAGGGCATTGCTTGCTTCGGAGGTCGGCTGCGACGGCGTGGTGGCGTCCGGTGAAGAAGCGGCGGCCATTCGGCAGACCGTCGGATCACGCGTGACGATCGTAACGCCGGGGGTTCGACCGGCCGGTAAGGGCGTCGATGACCATGCGCGGGCCACCACTCCCACGCAAACCATCGCGTCCGGTGCGGACTATCTCGTGATCGGTCGCCCGATTCGTGACGCGACAGACCCGCCTGCAACGGTGGCCACTATCTTGGCAGAGATGCAAGTGGCTTTCGACGCCAGGGAGGAATCCGTCAGGGCGTGAAGTAGAGAGGGAAGATAGTTCTCTACCTGCGCGTGATAGTGCTTCGCACAGGTTGCGGCCTTTCTTCTGTCTTTGCTAAGATCCCCTTCCGCAGCATCGTGCGTTGCTTGCGCGCTTCCCATTGTGGTGGGTGTAGCTCAGTTGGTTAGAGCGCCGGATTGTGGATCCGGAGGTCGCGGGTTCGAAACCCGTCATCCACCCCATATTTCTCTTTTCTGATTCTTGCCTCAGCTTCGATTTCTGGCAGAGCAATGAGGCACGCGTCCTGATTAGAGCAGTCAGCGTCAATTAATTTCTTCGTCATACTCCTCAATAAGTTGACTGGCTTGTGGGAGAAGACGATACACTGATGTCGAAATCCTCACCACCATGATACCGTGAAGGGTAATGAGAAAAAAATCCTTCTTGTTTCTTCTCCCGTAGGTTCGCTGGTTGGTGGGGGTATCCCCAAAGCTTTCTTGCAGATTGATCTCACTCCTTCCTAGAATCTGCTTCCTGGTAAGGCCCTACAATCCATACCTTCTGACTACACTGCCGTGGTGTTGTGCAGGAGGAAAGTGAGGATACGGCTTATTGATGGTTCATGGTGTGTTGCTTCAGGTCGGCAACAGACCAGATACTAAGAAATCGCACATGATTTTTACCTGCTGACCGGAGGGAGTGCCTATGAAATGTCCAAAATGTTTGACGGAAAATGACGTATCTGCCACGAAGTGCTCGGTGTGCGAGCAAGCGTTGACTCCCCGGCCGCGAGTCAGGCCCGTCGTCTATATGAGTTTTTACGCCGGGTATTTTGCCTTTCGGGAATTGGTCACGCCCCATCTCATTAAGGTGGTGTACATTGTAGGGGCCTGCTTTATTACCGCAGCGGGTGTGTGGTC
The DNA here is from genome assembly GCA_902500705.1 of uncultured Nitrospira sp. GTDB lineage: Bacteria > Nitrospirota > Nitrospiria > Nitrospirales > Nitrospiraceae > Nitrospira_D. The sequence goes on along the minus strand of CABVRR010000052.1, from coordinate 13,385 downwards.
GATCTTGTCACCCGAGACCTTGCGTGGGTATGACGCGGATCCGATCCTGACCCGCTTCGGAGGAATCATGGTTTTACTGGTGGGGAATTTGGTGTGGCGTATGGCCTGCGAAGGAGCTATCCTGCTCTTTAGTCTTCATGAGGTCCTCGTCAGTATCGACAATCGAGCCAAGGCATTGATGTTACGGGATGGAGCTGGTCGACAATGAAGCGAGTACTTCCTGCACTGGTGGCGCTGGGGCTATTGTCATGTCCATCCGTGTCTCTGGGCGCGTTCACGGGGCAGGTGGTTTCTGTGCTTGACGGCCACACGGTGGAACTCCTACACAACGGAAAAACGGAGCGCATTCGGTTATACGGCATTGACTGTCCTGGGAAAAATCAACCCTACAGCGAGAACGCAAAAGAAACGACCTCAACCCTGGTCTTTGCCCAAGAAGTCTCGCTGCATGTCTATGGGAAAGATAAGCGCAGACGCATCCTGGCTGAGGTCTTTCTCGCAGATGGGACCAACGTCAATCACGAGCTGGTCAAAGCCGGCTGGTGCCGGTGGTACCGGAAGCATGCGCCGAAGGATGAGATTCTCAAGACGCTGGAGGCTGAGGCACAAGACGCCAAGAAAGGACTCTGGGGCGACTCAAATCCAGTCCCATTAGAGTAGGAATGGCGGAAGCGAGCGCACGAACACAATAGATCATCTGAATCGGGAAAGCCTCTCACCGTAGATGCGACAACTGATTGTCACGGTTTTGGTCTAGTAACGCATGCCAGCGAACATTGTGTCTCTGCCTTGCCGAATGCGTAGGAAGGAGGCCCTGACTACCGACTTCCCGCCTGAAGCTGAACGGCACTCACGCCATACGGACTGAAGAACGCGAGGACCTTATCGCCCACTTTAAACTGAGCACCGAGTTGCGTCTGTTGCGTGAGATTCAGAATATGGAGCTGCCCTTTATCGTCTCGAATAACCATCGTCCCAGGAATACCTACGGTAACCGAAATGACTTCTCCTTGAACCGGTGGAAGAGCAAGGACGGAATACGACAGGCCCGCTATTGTGAGAACCACGACAAGGAGGCCGCTCAGTGTGCTACGTAGAAGCCATGGCATGGCGACCATTCCTTTCTTCATGTTGTCGCAAGAGCCGGTGCTCATAGGCACATCATGACTCTCGATGGATACTCTTTACACTGACCGATTCTCCGTCGTTCATTGTACCAGGATGCCCTCCGCTTCAGCACAAAGCGATTTGGACAAAAAATGCATTGATCGCCGTACGTGGAATGTGACCGGCAAGTTGTCGGGATAGCTTCCAGTCATCACATGGACAGTGGGTTCTTCCCTCCTGCCACATAAAACTCCGTAACCGTAGGAGCTGCAACGCGAGGGCTATCTGTTCCGAATGAAGCCCCTCTTTAGGGCTAGATATTTCGAGGAATGCGCTCGTCTACTCTCCCCGCTACGCTTGATCTATCACCTGAGTGGCACAAGCGGAAGGAGCACCCATGACCAACCGAACAAGTCCCGTACGACATCATAGTCGATTTCCCGTCAGCTGGTCCGCGTTGTATGGAAACGACGCATTCCTCGCAGAAGGGACGATCTTAGATCTGACTGCGCGGGGTTGGCGAGTGGCAGGGTCGGTGCCGGTGGCACCAGGGATGCAGTTGACCTTGAAAGTGTCCATCCCAGCCAAATCCACACCGCTCTGTGTCCATCGAGCGACTGTGCTGTGGGTGCACGATCATGAATTCGCGATTGAAGCCCACGAGATGACGCCGATCGATCAGGCCTGGGTCACCGAGTTTCTCCGGCAAAAACTTGGGCTCATGTGGATGTCTCCACCTACCGATCAGGAAGCAGCGCGTGGGAGGAACGACAAAGCACCTCGTAGCAAGACGATCCTGCCACAGCCTCCCACGCCTACTCTCCAGGATATCCTCCAGCAGCTATATGAGAGTGATACCACTCTGACTGACATGCCATGCAGCCATAACGATGACTGTCAGGAAGGTGAGACCCTCTGCGACCGTGCGCTTGAGAAGACTTTGTATGAGGCACGTCACATCCTTCACAAGATACTCGTCATGAAAATCGTTCATGAACGAACCGGCTGGGATCCGGTTACCAACAATTAACCCCTCTAGCTCTCTCTCTTCGCGAACAGAAACATAACCACCTGTTACTTCAATAGCCTAGCTGACGAAAAAAGGAAGCCCCGGGCAGCCGGCGGCTTTTCTTTGAAGAACTCCAACGTTTTATACACGCGGTAGAATTCTTGGTCCTTCAAATCCGATCTCCATACCAACGTGAGAAACCAAGTCATGACAAAGCCCTCGTTATTGGAGTGTCAGTACTAGTCGATCTGAAATGTGAGTGACCTTGAAGGTTTGTCGAAGTGGGGCGATGGCGTAATAGAACCTGGCAAAGCTGCCTTCATTGACAGCTAAGATATCAGATCAGCCTAGTTGCCTGCTGTCATCAAGGCAAACACCACAATCGCGATCATGACAATGGCAATAGCGATCAGCATGAGCGGAGGGTTTGAACCAAACATTCCCGGCATAGGCTTTTCCCTCGTTGAGGCGCGTAGGTTCTCGAATCACCCTACGCCTTGAGGATGTCAGGTGTCTAGCCTTGTTCCGACAAACATACGTTATTGACTGAGAATGTCGAGACTTTTGATTTCATTACGTAATGTCTTCGCCGAGATCAATTCTTGTACACATATCGCTCAAGCATATTCCAAGTCGGATGTCCGATCAGAATCTCAGTAATGTTGACTGGCACTCGTGTAACGAGTCCACACCGAGGTCACGGCTACTTTCACAGTCGTTAGTTTTTGATCGAGGACGACGCGGCTACGCGTCTGTGCCGGTCTTGCGGCGGGTGCTTGGAACATCACTGAACCACGGTATGCAGCTGGTGTCAGGCAGTTGCTTAGGCGCGGACTTTGACCCAACCGGCTTGCGGCCTTTCCACTTATGGGTAGCAACTCTCCGATGCGTGGGGTTCTTTTTTGTAGGCATGACTCATTGTATCAGATGATTGTAAGTCATTGATTATAAATGCTAGTTTTATCACCATTGTCTCCATGTCAGGAGCTCTCGCTCTCCCTCCATGCTCCTATTCGCGCCGACGTGCCGCAAGGAGTCCTGCAGCGCCAAGGAGCCCACCGAGGATGACGAAAAGCGAGGCAGTGTCCGGAAGATCGGTTTCCTGCGGAGGTGGCCAATCGATGAAAAGACCGAGCGCGATCAGGACAGCACCCAGGGCTTGCAGTATCTTCCAACGGATCGAGATCCGCTGTTCAATCTCGTGGGGTTTATCTTCTGGTTGGTTCTCCGACATCGATCCTCTTGAGCCGACTCCTCCTGCGAACGTCTCGCTCTTGTCTGGTGTTCCTCCAAGGGCGTATGTTTATCACAAGCAAGGGGCAAGGGGTATGACATCAGATGAGGCTGTATGGGTGTCCTTAAAAAGTGCTGGAGTTGGTTTTGGGGCCAAACCGTCTTCAATAAGATCGTCATCGTCGGACTGTTTGCCGCATTCGTCCCGTTGGTACTTCCCACGGTGGTGGCCTGGTTTCGTCCAACGATGATTCATGTCGGAGTGTCGTTTTACACGTATGAACGAGGATCTCAGCCGCAGGGAATGAACACGCTCTATTTTTTCGAACGACGGAATCTGGTGTCCGACTGCAGTATCCGGCGAGATGAAGAATCAGTGCCGAACGGTCGTGCGAAAGTCCCAGACCCGCAAGCGTGGGTTCTCCTCAAGTTGTTACTCGAAAATGTATCGAATCGCGACCTCACGGATCTGCGGGTCGGTGTTCGGTCTCCTGCTATCAATCAGCTCACGCAGCTCCTGACGGCGCCGCATCTTGAGGCTTCCGGACAAAAGGAGGCACCGCCGGATGTGAAGCCGTTGTATGTTCTCTCGATCGCGACGCTTCCTCGAGAGAGTTCGGTGGTCGTCACCTTGAAAACGCCCATCGATGACATGCTGCGTGAGTTCATCTACGTCAAGCGTCGTCCGGTGACTATCCAGGTTCCCTATGTCGTGGCGGACCAATTCAGGCAATACCCTCCGATCGTTTCGCGCACGAATGCGGTCAAGATGTTGAATCGTGAAGGTGTTTTAAAGACCAGCGGCGAAACCTTTGCCGAAGAAAAAATACAGGTGACGGTACTGCCTTCCGATGAGCCACCCATGGACAAGGGAGAGACCGCCTATAGGATTCTTCCAAGATCCAAGACTTGTTCGGAAGCGGAAGCGGGTGTGTGGTGATCACGGGCTGGTGCCATCCGCCATCGAGGGACATAGGCATCAGCCCATCGTTCATTCGCTAGACGGAGGGGTTGTTGCCGAGAAAAGACTCCTCGCTGCCGACTTGCCAGCCAGCCAGCCCGTCGTCCATGCCCATTGAAAATTGAATCCTCCGATCCGACCATCGCAATCCAACAGTTCTCCAGCGAGATAGAGTCCAGGAACCAGCTTTGATTCCATCGTGCGATAGTTGATTTCGTCCAAGGGTACACCGCCGGCCGTGACCTCGGCGAAGTTCCAGCCTCGATGATCCTCGACGGGGAAACGGAACCGGGTTAGTGCGCTCAGCAACCGATGCCGATCCATGCGCGAGACGTGAGTCAGTATTGTTACGGGATTGCAAGAACAAAAGCGGCATAGTGACTCGGCAAAGCGATCCGGGACCAGAGACGAGAGGGTTCGCACGAGAGAGCGCTTCGGGTGCTCGATGGTTTCCCTGATCAACCACTTCTTCAATTCGTCGAAGGATCGACCTGGTACGAAGTTGCCATATAGATCCACACAGACGCCCTGATTCGTCGCCAGAGTCCAGAAGCGACTTGCATCCATGACCACGGGACCGCTGATCCCCAAATGGGTCCACAGGAGGCTTCCTGTACGTCGATCGACTTCTCGGCCCTCTACAACGGTGATCAGTTCTGTCTTCTGAGACAATCCGGAGAGCGTTGTGTGAAACATGGAGCGATTCAGCAACAGCGGGACCAGCGCCGGGACAGTCGGGCTCACGTGATGGCCGAGGGCCTGCACCAGCCGGTATCCGAATCCATCGCTTCCCGTTTTCGGCAACGATCGACCGCCGGTGGCGAGAATGAGTCGCGTGGTATGAAGTCGTCCCTGGTTATGCTGAACGTGAAAACCTGAATTCGACCGAATGATCTCACCCACGCGGTGATCCGAGCTTATTGTGATGCTCAGGTCGCGCGCGCGATCCAGCAAAGCGTTGAGGACTGTTCGTGCGCTGTCGGTAGTTGGAAACAGCTTGCCTGTTTCTTCACGTTTCAGCTCAACGCCTAACGACGCAAACCAGGAGGTTGTCCGTTCGACGGAAAAGGATGCAAGAATATTTCGGATGATGGTTCGCTGACCAAAAAAATCTTGTGGCGTGACCACGTCGTGCGTGACGTTGCAACGCCCGCCACCAGCGACCAGAATCTTGGCGCCTAAGTGTTTAGCTCCGTCCAGTAGAACAACCTGTCCTGGTATGCTCTCCTTGACCAGCGTTTCCGCTGCGGCAATGGCGCAGGTCAGTCCTGCCGCACCAGCCCCCACGATGACCACGGTCGCGTTCGTCTTACTCATCACCGATCTTTTTATGGGGCAGGCCCATCGGGTCGTTCCTTATTCTTCGCTGTGAGATCTCTCGTCAGACTTTTCTTCTAAGACTCTCACTGCATGCACTGAGGTGCGCGGAAAGAGCATACGAGACCTGGATAGATTGACAATCCGGCTGCGTGAAGTCAGTCGGCACATTAGCTGGTTTTAACTGCTTGTTAACACGAAGTTAATGTTTGGATGCTATCAAGTAGTCCTCACTCATCATGGGGAGGAAGGCCATGACCTGTCAAAAATGTAAAGGATTGATGATTCACGAGCGGCAACCGGCTGTGTCGTCCAGTATGGTCATTTTGCGCTGTCTCAATTGCGGGCTTATCATTGATCCCCTGATCGAGCAGAATCGCATCAACCATATGCGGGCGAAGGCGGCCTAGGAGGGGGGATTGCCTAAGACATCGATTGTTGCGGTCGGATCGGAGTGGACGTCGCGTGCGCAGTCAGATCGAAAACTCGGCCCATAAAAACGTATGGTCCGAGGGCTCTTTCGCTCGCCGCGGCTCGACGTCCACATCCACCTTCACGCACTGCTCCGCCAGCGGCGCGGTCGCCATCATGTGATCGATGCGCCATCCCTTGTTGGCTTCCAGCGAGCTGGGCGCACGGTAATCCCAAAATGTGTATTGTTGGCGCGTCGGGTAGAGTTTTACAAAGACGTCTTGGAAACCCCAGGCGACGGTTTGTTCATAGGCGCTGCGCGCGGCCTCATGGTAGCAGACATGATTGAGATGCTTCTCCGGACTGTGCACGTCGATGGGGCGTGGAGCCACGTTCATATCTCCGCACCAGATCGCCGGGGTCTTCGGCGAAAGGTGTTGTTCGAAATAATTCCGTAGCCGTGCATACCAGCCGAGCTTGTATGTATATTTCGGTGAATCGAGCTCGAACCCTTGAGGCACGTACGTATTGACGATGGGAATTCCGTCGATGACGACCCTCAGCAAGCGAGCGTCCTCGGAGTCCCCTCCGTCGTCGAATCCGTAAAAAACCGCTTCGGGCTTCCTTTTGCTGAGAATCGCCACCCCGTTATAGGATTTCATGCCGCGAAACGTTGTCTGATATCCGCTGGGTGTCAGCGCGAGCAAGGGAAACTCGCTATCCTGAACCTTGGTTTCTTGAAGACACAGCACATCCGGTTGATACCGATCCAGCCATGCCAGGACGATCGGCAAACGCTTACGCAAAGAATTGACGTTGAACGTCGCGATTTTCATTTCACATGCGCTCCAATCGAAGAGGGCGCATCCTAACAAAAGCTGTCTCGAGCGACAAGCGGTCGAGAAACGGTTGAGTCAGGTCCGTCGCTCCGTCGTCATCTTGAGTCCCGGGATCTTCAGCGCATGGGTGGCCTCACGGATCACATCAATGACTTGAGGCCTCGTGAACCCACGCCGCCAGGCGAGACCGATTCGTCGACCGGGCACCGGATCCTCCAGTTTGATCGCGATCAGGCGCTTGTTCTGGTATTTCGGCGTGAGGGCGCTGCAAGGCATCACGGTAATGCCGAATCCTGAGACCACCATCTGCCTGATGGTTTCCAACGAGTTACCCTGCCAACCTTCCGTATCTGAACGACTAAGCTCGGGGCAGGCATCGAGGACTTGCCCTCGGAAACAATGTCCCGCATGAGGCAGGAGGACTTTTTCCGTACCGAGCTGGTGGGAATCAAGGGATTTCTTTTTCTGCCATGGGTGCCCCGCAGGGACGACGGCTTGAAAGGGCTCATCATACAAGGCGGTTGTGAGTATGCCAGGTTCCTCGAAGGGAAGGGCGATCATGATGACATCGAGTGTTCCGCTCTTCAACATTCCGACCAAGTTCTGAGTGAGGTTTTCTTCCAATATCAGGGGCATTTTTGGTGCGCGCGCAGTCAAGAGCGGGACCAAGTCTGGAAGGATGTATGGTCCTACAGTCGCAATGACGCCGAGCCGTAATCTCCCATTCAGTTGATCCTTTCCTTGAGCGGCGAGGATCTTGATACGCTCTGCCTCTTCGACCACGCGTTGGGCTTGATGGATGATTTGCTCGCCGAGAGAGGTCAGTTCAATTCGGTTCCGGCGTCGTTCGAAGATCGTCGTGCCCAATTCTTCTTCTAATTTCTTGATCGCCAGACTCAATGCCGGTTGAGTCACGAATACTCGTTCCGCCGCGCGACCGAAATGCCGTTCCTGGGCCACCACCACGATGTACTGCAATTCCGTCAGCGTCATTTCAGCTCCTTCGGGATAGATAAGAAATAGTAATATAGAGAATCTGTATTATCAATTGGACTTATTCGGAGAGGCCGGTTACCGTTGCTGGAGCAACATGGGAGAGCGTGCAGCACATTGTCGACTTGGAGGTGAGGCCATGCGTGTGAAGGATGAGAGGACCATCAACATACTGCCGTCTTGTTTGTGGATGATGCCTATGGCCGTTCCGTGAGGACGGCGATTGTTCGCGGATTGAGTCGGTAGCATGACTCGTGATATGACAGGCTCGAGTTGACCCTACGGAAACCGACGAGTCCACAAAAACAACACGAGAGAGCGCACGCGACGAGCAAGATAGTCACTGCTCACATGTATAGCCTGCAGAAGGGAGGATGTGATGATGCGAATGAAGACAGCCGGGAGGGCAGTATTGATTGGGGGCTTCGCCTTTGGTGTGGCGTTCACCATGTCGCTAATGCCGATGTTCAGCGAAAAAGGGCAAGGCGAGGTCGCGCTTGCCGCAGATTCCGCGGGATCAGTCACATTGCCCACGATTCCGGGGTTGGAAAATCCGAATACGTTTGTGCCGGCGGACAATCCTCTGACGAAAGAGAAGATCGAGTTAGGCCGACTGCTGTTCTTCGACAAGCGGATGTCGAAGAACAATACCATCGCCTGCGCGAGTTGCCATATGGCCAAAAAGGGCTTTGGAGATGGGATGCCGGTGTCGACTGGGATCAACGGGCTCAAGGGGGGACGGAGTGCGCCCGTGTCGTTCAATCGTGTGTACAGCACGGCGCAGTTCTGGGACGGCCGGGCAGCGACACTTGAGGATCAGTCGGTCGGACCTCTCATCAACCCGGTCGAGCACGGATTCGCCAATCATGACGAAGTCGTCGCGAAACTGAAGAAAGTGCCCGGCTACCGGAAACTGTTTCAAGAGGTCTTCGGTGAAGACGTCACGATCCAGAATGTCGGTCGGGCGATCGCCAGCTTCCAACGGACTGCGTTATCCGGCAACAGTGCGGTGGATAAGTTCGATACAGAAGGAGATGAAAAGGCACTAGGTGATTCGGCGAAGCGCGGCCTTGAGTTGTTCCGCGGCAAAGCCCGCTGTACCCGCTGTCATTCGGGGTTCAATTTCTCGGACGAGAAATTCCACAATCTCGGCATCGGGTGGGATACCAATACCGTGGATCTTGGCCGCTATATGGAAACCAAGAATCCTGAGGATATCGGGGCCTTCAAGACGCCGACGCTCAGGGAAATCGCGCGGACCGCTCCCTACATGCATGACGGGCGCTTCAAGACGTTGGAAGATGTGGTGAATTTCTATAACCAGGGCGGGGTGAAGAATCCACATCTGGACAATACGATTATCCCGCTGGAGCTGACCGACGAGGAGAAGCAGGATCTTGTAGCGGTGCTTAAGTCACTCAATGGCGAGGGATGGCAGCATATCTCAGCCCCCAAGTCATTTCCTAAGTAACGCAAGCACGACATCGTGCAAGAGAACGGGAGGGCCGTCGCAAGACGGCCCTCTTTATTTTTCAGGCAACGATGGTCGATCGGTCATCTGGCGGAGATAACGGCGGAGGATGGCTTGCTCGATGCGAGAGCGTCCTCGATCAGGGGCCGGGAATCGAAGTACAAGATGTAGTTTGCCGGATTCGGGGAGCTGAATCGTAATGCGCGGCTCCGGCGAAGGCGCTTCCAGCAGGTTGGCTTGTTCCAGCAACTTCATCTGACGGACGGCTTCATCCATGAACGAGGCACACTCGGCTCTGGCCGACTCCAAGAGGGTGCGTTCAGCCCTCTGCCAGTCGTCATCGGTTTTGATGGGTACCATCAAGGTATAGAGACCGTACTCCTGCTCGGGATTTTCCTTGGTCAAGGCATTCGTAAACAATAGGCTGTTGGGGAATACGGTGATGCGCCCGGTGTACAGGTGAGAGAATTGTCCAGGGCCGATTTCCAGTAGCTTCGTGGCGAAGACATCGTGATCCAACACGACTCCGCGGTACCCTGCGATTTGGATGCGATCACCAACCGCATAGACCTTGCTGCCGACTCGGAGTGCCGCTCCACTCCAGCAGAGAATCAACTCTTTCGTTGCGAGGACAAACGCCGCTCCTAATGCGACGAGCGACACGGCAACAGCTTGGAGTTCGTGGGCCCAGATCGTCACGAGGCCGATGAGAAAAACAAAGACAGCCGAGTTTCTGGTTGTGACCACCCAGCGCCGCTTCGATTCCATCGAGAGGGTCGGATTGTTGGCGATCCATCGGACGGCCAGCGCTCTGACGACGATCACGAAGAGCAGGAGGAGCACCGATTTGACGCCGTCCAACGCGACTGCGCTGTCAAGGGACATCCATTCTGGTTGGATCACGAGGGTCCTTTATTTGGCGGTCAGCGTGTCGCGGGTACCCGGAACGCATTCCTCACGCTTCCAGCTCTTCAGGGTCTTCTCTTCAGAGAATGTCAAAGTGTACCGATAACAGTATAGCGTGAGTTTGGCCGCCTCTGCGCCGCCCTTGCCCATCAAGCTTGTTACTGAATTGGAGGCGTCTGCGATGACGTTGGGATTCCATGTCTTGAGGTCTTGGTCGCTCAGGGCAAACCGATAGGTCCAGAGACTGTCGCCGCCGAGGGCGGGTGTTTTAGCCGTATGTGGTGGTCCGAACTTCTCACGAACATCCTCTTGCGTGACGCGATCAACTCCTTTCTTTAAATAGGTATCTCGCCAGGGACCGCCACAGCCAGACATTACAGTGGCCAGGGTGACAAGCAGGGCACAGGTGACAATGAAGAGGAACTGACGGGTGACGGAAGACATCGAGACCGACATGCTGGCGCCTACGCTACACTGGACGGCCGATAAGTGCAACTCTCTCCACAAACACCTGCTGTCAGGACCAATGGATCGTCGTGATCGAGCCGCAGAACCGCACCGTCAAAGCGGGCTGGATTTGACCATACGTTTTCGGTACCTTAGGAGTGGCCAAGGCTAGTCTATGAATGTTCGACAAGTATGTACCGCGTGTCTTGCCGGTGTCATGGCGCTTTCTCTTCAAATAGAGTGTGCGGCCGCGACTGAAAGCCGTACATCGAATAAGCCTGAAGCTGTTACGCCCTCCACGCTCAAGCCTGACCCGCCTCTTATTCCGGCAAAACCGCCTGGGGTCCTTGGCGATCTGAAGGCAGGGGAGAGGACGAAGTCACCGACCAACGGCGGTCCCGTGAACCAACCGAACACGCTGGCTGCGGTTTCTTCGGAAATGATCGGGAAGGATGGCGCGCCGATGAGCGTGGTTCCGTCCGGTGATTTTGTGATGGGCGGCGATAAAGGGGATGAAGACGAGGCCCCTGCGCACCGTGTCCATCTCAATGCGTTCTACATCGACAAATTTGAAGTGACGAACGGACGCTTCGCCAAGTATGTCGAGGCCATTCAGAGCGAGCCTCCGTGGGGATTTTCGGACAAGGAGACGCCGGTCATTCATGCCGAGCGTCCCGTTCGCTGGGTGAGCTGGATGGATGCGATGGGCTATTGTCTCTGGCTAGGGAAGCGATTGCCTACGGAGGCTGAATGGGAAAAAGCGGCGCGGGGGACCGACGAGCGGACGTACCCGTGGGGCAATGATCCACCGACTCCGGTCCATGCGGTCTATGGGTTGAAGGAAGGCGGCGCGGAAACAGTATCGGTGATCGGCGATCACCATAGGGGGCAAAGCCCGTATGGCGTGCAGGATCTTGCGGGGAATCTGTATGAATGGGTCATGGATTGGTACGCTGAAGACTACTATTCCAGCTTCATCTATAACCCTGCCGTGAATCCCCGAGGCCCCGGCGAGGGTACGGCCAAAGTTCAGCGGGGCGGCTCCTACGTCAACACGCCCTATCGACTCCGATCATCGTTTCGCTCGAAGGGCGATCCGACCGAGCACGACTCGAATGTCGGCTTCCGCTGTGCTCAGGATGTTGAGAAACAGCCGTAGCCTTGTCGCTCTTTCGGTCCGATCGCCTTCCGACGTCTCAGAATTCTTCAGAGGTTGTTGAAGATCACTGGGTATCGCATCTCTGACAGAGCGCCGAAGGAGGAGCCGGTGAAGCAATATCGTGTGAAGCCTGGCAGGAAATTTTCACTCAAAGCCTTCGATCCGGACGACACCGGGGAGTACAAGAAGAATGAGCAAGGAAAAGCGAAGGCCAAAGCCGAAACGGCTACGCTCACCGCCAAACTCGATGGGCTTCAGGAGCGATTGTACGCCGGTGGCACGCGGTCTCTCCTGATCGTGCTGCAGGGCATGGATACGAGTGGAAAAGATGGGACCATCAAGAGCGTCATGTCCGGGGTGAACCCGCAGGGCTGCAAAGTAGCAGCCTTCAAGGCTCCGTCCAAGGACGAGCTCGCGCACGACTTTCTGTGGCGCGTGCATCGGGAGGTGCCTCCCAAGGGATACATCGGAATCTTCAACCGGTCCCACTATGAAGATGTGCTGATTACGCGGGTCCATGGATGGGTGTCCGACAAAGTCGTCAAGCGTCGCTTCGATCAAATCAAGGAATTCGAGGAGTTGCTGGCTGAAAGCGGGACGGCCGTGCTCAAGTTCTTTCTCCATATTTCAAAGGCTGAACAGAAAGAACGGTTGGAAGCTCGCATTGCCGATCCGGAAAAACGCTGGAAATGGAATGCCGGGGATTTGGAGGAGCGGAAGCTGTGGGACGAGTATCAGAAAGCTTTCGACGACGTCATTGCGGCAACCAGCACCGAGGACGCACCCTGGTATGTCGTGCCGGCCAATCGAAAATGGTATCGCAATCTCCTCGTGGCGGACCGCATCGTCAATGCGTTGGAAGGCATGACCCTCAAGACACCTCCGGCTCCGGAAGGTGTGGATTTTACGAAACTCAAAATCGTCTAGCAGCCAGGGTGAGAACCGAAGGAGGAGGGCGGGGCAGGAGCCGTCTTTCCCCTATGTGATTTCACGGGAGCGTTCCATGAGATGGACCCTGTTGACTTGGGGCTGCCGCCTGCTGGTCGGAGGAGTGCTCCTGGCGTCCGCTTTGGGAAAATCGCTCGACCTCCAAGGCTTCGTCGATGTGCTGGCGACCTATCAGCTTTTCCCCGACTGGTCGCTCTGCCCGGTGGCGCTCGTGATCATCGGGGTCGAGTGGATATTGGCGGTGTGGATCCTTTCCGGTTGGCGGTTGTCGACTGGTGCGCTCCTCACGCTGACCCTGAATGGGCTCTATGCCATGGGGCTCATCGTCACGCTGATCCGGGGACTCGATCTTCCGAATTGCGGATGTTACGGCGTCTTTTTCCCACAACCGTTGCGATGGTATTCACCGTTTGAGGATCTCGCATTGGTGGGCATATGCTATGCCTTGCGCATCAGTGCCTTGAAGGGTCATACGACACTTGACAAGGTTTCCTAATAGGCGTAATCAGGAAATTGCGGCCCATCTATCAATCGATGTTCGAGAGATCGGGTAGACCGCGCGGCTGCCATCCAGGTCTCTCGAT
>CABVRR010000051.1:12475-23085 GCA_902500705.1 uncultured Nitrospira sp. | reverse complement strand
ACTTGCACCACCCGCAACCAGAGTACGTCTGCTCCTAGATGATGATAGCCCAGAAGAGCCGGTCTTAAAATATCCCCCTTAGGCAACAGTCGCAGCTGCTCTATTTTGGCTAAACGCCCTTGATCACGCTGTTCCAAAAAATATTGGGCAGAGAAACTAGTGCTGATTAAGAGAAGAAGCGCAAAAAATGGAAGGAAGCTCTGACCTTTTATGCGGATCGCTTCGAAGCTCATGACACGATGATCATATCGAGAGGTGAGATTCTGAGAACAAATGCTAAAAAACAAGCCGGTCAGGGCTCAGAGAAGCCCTGACCGGACATTGCAGTCTGATGAATTAGAATATGCTTTCGTTCGTCAGACAGTTGACCACGTTGCCCAGGTCTGAAACTTTAAAATCGCCGTTAACAGTGTCGCCGTCCAAGTCACCAAGGGCCTGGGCGACAAATCCCAGTGTCGGCGCGTTACCAGGACCAGCTGGAATAGCTGCACTACCGCAACCACCCTTCACAGGAGTTGGCACACCACCGACCAACGGTGTTACAGCAGCACTGGCAGCCAACATGTATTGGTAACGAACTGCACCGGCCGGAACCATGCCAATGTCACCATAACGACCAGTAGCCGTTGAAGGAGCACCGGCGTTATCAAAGCACCATACGGCACCAGCGGGCGTCGGACCAGCAATAGCACCAGCTTGTCCAGGCCAAGCCACCAGCGAACCATTCTGAGGAATTGCGGCAGGTGCAGCCGTAGCGCTTAAGAAGCATCGCTGCTCTGCCTGAAAAGCGAAGCTCGCTGTCTTGATGGCGCTCAGATTGGTCTTGGCCTCTGACGTACGCGACCGCATCTGATACTGAATAAAGTTAGGAATGGCGATGGCCGCCAGGATCCCGATGATCGCCACGACGATCATCAACTCGATGAGGGTAAAACCCTCTTGTTTCCGTAATGCCTTCAACATCGTCCTGCCTCCTTGTTGATGGTTCACTGACAGCCCCCTTGTTTCATAACCTGCGGCGCCTCTGTTGCCGCCTACCGGTTGCTTTAGCAGGTTTGGTGCCGATCAGTGATTGAGGCTAGCCTATCAGGGATCCTTGATGATGCAACAACTTACGAGAAATCAGCTGAGGAAGAGACTGAGATCGGTTAAAAATCCTTCCGAAATCTGCTCGGAACAGCCAAGAATTGACACTTTTTGCCTTGCCAAGACTGCCCCTTGTCGGCACAAGAGAGTCAGCGCGTTTGGGTGCGTCACACTTTGAAGAAGATTAACAACGAGCGATGGTCGTGGCAGGACTCAGGGAATAGCGACGGGGTTCGGTGTTTTCCCAGATATGCGGCGCTTGGCTTGCTGGATTCGGTCTTCGTAGGCTTGGTTGGCCAGGCCCTGCTCGCGGAAGCGTTGGAGCAACTTGTCATTAGAGGGGTCGATCTCCAGAGAATGGATCCACGCGTCACGCGCATCGGACACTTTCTGCTGCTTCAAATAAATCTCTCCCAAATGCTCGTAGATGACGGGGTCATCGCCGACCAAGGCCACGGCTTTCTTGATCTCTGTGAGTGCCTCTGGGAGCATGCCTGATTTGTACAAGGCCCAACCCAAACTATCAACGTAGTAGCCGTTCTCCGGCTTGAGCGAGACGGCCCGTTTCGTGAGGGACAAGGCTTGGTCCATCTTGATGCCTCGCTCCGCATAACTGTACCCGAGATAGTTCAAGGCATCGGCGTGATGGGGATCGAGGGAGAGTGCTGCTTCCATGGCACGTTCCACGTCGCTGAACCGATTCAGTTTATCGTAGGCCGTACCAAGGTTGAACTGCAGGTCGGCACTCTTCGGATTGTGCCGAATCCCCTCCTCAAATGCCTGTGACGCCTTTTCAAATTGCTCGCTCTGGAAATGAGCTAACCCCAGGACGATGTGAGGTTCCGGCTGTTTCGGCGTCAGACGAACGGCTTCATCAAGATGGGTCACCGCCTCCGGGAATTGCTTGAGACGATAGAAGAGAACCCCCAGATGCACATGGCTGTCGGCAAATTTTGGATCTAGATGAATGTTATACCGGTAGGTCTCCATCGCCTTTGGAAAGTCCTTGGTCTCTTCGTACAGGTACCCAAGGTAATCTCTCACTTTCAGTTCAGCCGGCTTGGCCTTCAAGATGTCAGTCACTTGGCTGATCGCTTTCGTGAATTCCTTCTTTTCTCCATAAATCAGCGCCACACGTAACTGGGCATCAAGATCACCGGGGTTCTCCTCCAACAATCTTTCCAACTCCGCAAGTCCTCCGGCATAGTCTTTCGTCGTGATATACAGCTGGATCAGATGCTGCCGGATATCTCTATTCCGAGGGTTCACCTGGGTCAGATACTTCTTCAGAACGGCGATCGCTTTGTCTTTTTCTTGGCGCGATTCATAGACCGACGCTTGCGCCAAATACGCAGGCTCGAACGCCTGATTCACGGCAATGGCTCGATCGAAATTGGTGACAGCCTGTTCGGTATTTCCCGTTTCTATTGAAATTCTACCTAAGTAGTAATAGCCGATCGGAGAATCCGAGGTATATTGCAGACCTTTTTTGACGACCTGTTCTGCCTCGGCGACTCGCTTTTGGTTCAAGAGAATGAGTCCCTTCGGGAAGTAGGACTCACCTCGTTCTGGATCACGCTCAATGGCCTTGTCCAATAGCTCTAAGGCTCTCTCAGGCTTGCCTGCGCTGGCTAGGATGCCGGCCATATGGGTCAGCAATTGTGCTTCTTGTCCTGTTCCCTCTCCGACTTCATCTGCGTACTGCACCGCTTTGGTCAAATCACCAAGGGCAAAATACAGGGCGGCTAAGCGAGACTTGACCTCACGGGATTTCGGATCAACCTCCAGCGCGGAATGATATTCCTTCAATGCGGCGTCGAGGTCCTGAGCCAGTTCCGCTTGATGCCCCATCATGAAATGGTATGTGGCATCAGACGCAGGAGCCACGATGGGAGGTTGCAAGACGACAGGCGGAGGAAGCGTCTTCTGCGTCTGGGGTGCGGCCGCGCAGGCAACGACAGCACTCGAGAGAAACAGCGGAAGCAGCGTCGTTCTCAACAAGAGTCTACCGGACTTCCTGAGAGGCCGACCGTACAGGACCATTGGTGTGTTCCACATACGCGTACGCTTGAGACAAGTAAGAGGCGAGTAAATGTAAAAGGATTATACCGACTGTCAGAACAATGCGCAAACGATGCTTCGGCTAGGCTTCGCGAAGGTCGAGACTTTCGAATTTGGCGAATCGATCCTGGAAAAACAGTTCCCTTTTTCCTATCGGCCCATTACGATGTTTACTGATGATGATGTCGGCAATCCCTTTACGTTCCGAGTTCTGGTCGTACACGTCTTCCCGGTAAATAAACATCACGACATCAGCATCCTGCTCGATCGCTCCGCTCTCTCTCAGGTCGGCCAACATGGGGATCGGTGGTTTACGTGCCTCCACGGCGCGGCTCAACTGGGAGAGGGCCACGACCGGCACGTTCAGCTCTTTTGCGAGGGCCTTTAATGATCGGGAAATATCAGAAATCTCTTGCTGACGAGACTCTGAATCGCTTCGGCCTTGCATGAGCTGCAGGTAGTCTACGATAAGAAGATCAAGCCCTTTTTCGGCTTTCAGTCGACGGGCCTTGCCGCG
This sequence comes from uncultured Nitrospira sp., assembly GCA_902500705.1. Classification (GTDB taxonomy): domain Bacteria; phylum Nitrospirota; class Nitrospiria; order Nitrospirales; family Nitrospiraceae; genus Nitrospira_D. The sequence goes on along the minus strand of CABVRR010000051.1, from coordinate 19,421 downwards.
CATCTGTTGGACGGTAATACCGCCCGTATCGTCGATATAGATTGGAGCCTGCTCCAATCGGCCGGCTGCCTCCGCCAGTCGCCACCAATCCTCTTTTTGAAGCTTCCCTGTCCTCAAGGCATGGGAGTCGACCCGCGCTTCAGAACTAAGCATGCGCAGGACGATCTGCGGCTTGGACATTTCCAAGCTGAAGATCCCCACCACCGTATTGGCGTGGATGGCGGCATGCGTTGCAAATCCCAAGGCAAGACTTGTTTTGCCCATGCTTGGTCGCCCCGCAACCACGACCAAATCCGAGGCCTGAAGTCCTGCGGTCAGATCATCGAGATCATAATACCCCGTAGGAACTCCCGTGACATGTTCCTTGCGCTTTGAGAGTTTATCGATGACATCCAGGCTTTCCTTAATAACCTGGCTGATCGGGCTGAATGATCGCTCCAGCTTGCCTTGCGCAATGCTGAAGACCGATCGTTCGGCGAAATCCAAAAGATCATCAATGGCGGCGGTGCCTTCATATCCCCTGGTCAGCACCTCGGTAGACGTGCTGATCAACAGACGTGCGACCGCTTTGTCCCGGACAATCTTACAGTGATACCGAATATTGGCGGAGCTAGGAACAATCTGGACGAGTTCGGCCAGATAGGCTGCCCCTCCGATCGCCTCAAGTTCGCCGCGAGATTTCAATCGCTCGGTCAGCGTGATCTGATCGATCACTTCGCCGGTGTCGGACAGATCCAGCATCGCCTGATAGACTTTCTTGTGGGCGGTCCGATAGAAGTCTTCCTCCACCAACAGTTCCATCGCCTTCGGCATCGCAGCATTATCAAGAAGAATCGCACCGAGTACCGACTGTTCCGCTTCCAAGTTCTGCGGAGGCAGCTTCGGTTGAGAGAGATCCACCATCCCTGCGGATTTCATACTGCCCCTTCACGCTCGGCGCGCAAGCTTGCGATGAGATTCGTGATCGTCATGGTCTTTTTTTGAGGATGCGTGCGATCCGCCGAACTCACACCTTGTCGCCGCCCATCCTGATGGAGCACGACGACGTGCTCAGGTTTGGAGCGATCTGCGCCGACGACAACGATGGTGTCGATGGTTGCATCAAGGCTGGCCTTGCCCGCGACCCCCATCAAGTCTTTTCCTGATGGATCCACGGCCCGTTGAACTGTTCGTATTCCAGCGTGGCGCAGTTGTTGAGCAACCAACGCCGATCGGGTCGCTGCCTCGAGCGGGGCGACAACTAAGACCTCTCCTCGATCAGGCTTCGTCCTCTCTGAAAGGTTCAGCCCTCGAAAGAGCCTGTCCACGCTCAGTGCGAATCCGGTCGACGGAAGATTTCGACCGAATCGACCGATGAGATGGTCATAGCGTCCACCGCCGCCAAGCTCCGCCCCGACACCGTTGCTGAAGACATCAAAGACGATCCCGTCATAATAGTCGAACCCTCTGAATTCTCCCAGATCGAGTAAGACGGTCTCTTGAAATCCGGTCGCACAGAGCAACTGGTAGACAGCCTCCAGTCGGTCCAGCGCCTGGATCAGCTGCCTCTCCCCCTTCGCCAATGCGCGCCCTTGCGAGAGCACCTCGGCTTGCCCACATAATTCCAGTGCATCTAAAATTCTGTGTGCCGACCGTTTAGTCACCCGCTCGTGAGACAGGATCTCTCCAAGTCTCGGCACATCTTTTCGTGCAGCAGCTTGCTCAGCTCTCTTTTGTCCTTCCAGGGACAAGCCCGCGCGGACGAGAAGCTCCTTGAAAAACCCGACATGCCCCAGTGAAATCTTGAATGAACGCAGTCCGACCTGTCGAAGGCACTCGATCAACAGCATGATGATTTCACCATCGGCAGAGGGATCATCAGCCCCGATCAGTTCGGCGCCTATCTGAAAGATTTCTCGATCTCGACCGGCATGTTCCGGCTCATACCGAAAGACCGTCGCCCGATACGACAAGCGCAGTGGGAAACGAACATCCACCATCCCCATCGCCACGGTGCGTGCAATTTGCGCCGTGACGTCTGGCCTCAACAGCAGAATACGTCCGGTCGTCCGGTCCACGATTTTGTAAGAATTCTCGACTAACGCCGGTTCGAGTCCGGGCGCCAGTACATCGAGATACTCAAACGTCGGAAGGATAATCTCGTCGTACCCGAAGCGATCAAAGCAGGCCAGCATCTCCGCTTCCAGGCGACGAACCTGGCGCGCGGCCTCCGGCAGGATGGTGGCCATCCCGACCGGAACCAGTGACTGTTCGCGCAGAGACGAGAACTGCCCCGAAAAAGTCCTATGCGGCGGAGGAGCAGAGGCCATAGTCGATTGGTCGCCGGAATCGTTTAGGAAAGGTGGGCAACCTTGACGGACCGAATATTTGAACTGGAACGGATCTGATCCAGAACCGTAGCCGGAAATTCCATATCGGAGCCGATGATCAGCAAGGCATCCCCTCCTCGCTTCTCCAAGGCACACTGCATCCGCACGATGTTGATTTCCTGATCTCCCAATACTTTTCCGACCATACCGATCACTCCAGGACGATCAATGTTGTGAATCAACAACATATACCCTTCCGGCACCACCTCGACTTTGAATTGCCCGATCTCCGTGACGCGAGCTTCTTTCTTGTGATACAGCGTCCCCGCGACTTGGTGCGACACCTTGCCGGCCTCGACCCGCACTCGGATCAGGCTGGTCAGATCACCGGCGTCCGTGCTCTTGATTTCTTTGACCTCAATGCCCCGCTCTTTCGCCACGACTGGAGCATTCACGTAATTCACCTGGTGCTCCATGATCGGAGTCAGGAGGCCCTTCAAGACCGCGATGGTCAAAGGCGCGATCGACAATGTCGCGACTTCCCCGCTGTATTCGATCGTGACCCGCTCGATTCCTCCCTGAACGAGTTGAGCTTGAAGCGCGCCGAGCTTCTCGGCCAACGTCAGAAAGGGTTGCAACCGAGGTAACAATTCCGGAGCGACCGAGGGAATATTGACGGCGCCCTTCGCCACTCCCTTGGTAAAGTAATCGACGATCTGTTCTGCGATTCCAATGGCGACGTTTTCCTGCGCTTCCATCGTTTGCGCGCCAATATGTGGAGTGCAGATGAAGTTATCCAACGCAAGGAGCGGATTATCCGGCTTGACCGGCTCTTCTTCGAACACATCGAACGCAGCAGCCGCGACGCGCTTTGTCTTTAACGCTTCGCATAAGTCCTGTTCATTGATGATGCCGCCTCGAGCGCAATTGGCAATAAGCACGCCGGGTTTCATCTTCGCGATGGCTTGTGCGTTGACGATACCTCGTGTTTCCGGTGTCAACGGCGTGTGGACTGAAATGACATCCGCCCGATGAAAGAGCTCATCAAGATCTACCATCGTGACGCCCATGCGCTCAGCCCGCTCCGGAGCCAGATAGGGATCAAAGGCGACGACACTCATGCCGATCCCCTGCGCCATCTTTGTCAGGTGACTGCCGATTTGTCCGGCCCCGATGATCCCCAGCACCTTGTTATAGAGCTCGACGCCCATAAATTTGTCTTTTTCCCATTTACCGGCCTTAACCGAGGCTGTGGCTTGGGGAATGCGTCGGCTCATGGCACAGATCATCGACATCGTATGCTCGGCAGTGGTGACGGTGTTGCCACCCGGCGTATTCATCACGACAATGCCGCGACGGGTCGCAGCCGGGGTGTCGACATTGTCCAAGCCGGACCCCGCCCTTCCGACGACTTTCAGTTTTTCTGCTGCAGCAATAAGTTCCGCCGTCACCTTGGTGCCGGACCGCACAATGAGTCCGTCTGCATCCTTGATCTCTTTGAATAACTCGTCCTTCGGCATTTTGGATTTCACCACCACGGTGAATCCCGCCTTCTCAAGCGCTTCAACACCCTGCTTCGAGAGACTGTCGCTGATCAGAATCTTCATGCCTGCTGCGGCCATAGATATCCTCGTCGTGATTACTTGACCATCAAAATTTCTTGCGCTTTGCCGACTCCACTTCCCAGCTTCACGGAATGACCAAGCCCTTTCAGGACCATCTCGGTCGCGGCCAATGCCGTGATGACATCAAACGAATCCGCATAGCCCATATGCGACAATCGAAAGATCTTCCCTTTCAGGTGATCCTGGCCACCGGCCGCCGTCATGCCGTATTGCACCCGAAGATTCTTGTAGATCGCCTGTCCATCGATTCCATCCGGAGCACACACTGCTGTGAGCGCGTCACTAGGGGATTCCTTCGGAAAGAGGGCCAATCCCGCAGCCTGGATTCCCTCACGCATGGCTTTTGCCAAACGCCCTTGCCGCGCAAACATGTTCTCCAGGCCCTCCGCCTTCATCATCCGAAAAACTTCTTGCAGTCCGATGACCAGCGGGACGACCGGGGTGAATGCCGTTTGGTTCTTCACCTGGTTCTCGCGTTCCTTTTTAAAGTTGAAATAGAACGCGGCATTTTTCGCTTTATCGGCCAGCGCCCAAGCCTTATCACTGACACTGACGAAGGCCATACCGGGAGGAAGCATCAGGGCTTTCTGAGAGCCGGTGATGACAACATCCAAACCCCAGGCATCCGTCTTGATATCGAACACGCCGAGCGCCGTAATGGCGTCCACGACCAAGATCGTATTGTCATAGGCTTTCACAACCTCACCCAGTGCCTTGACGTCATGCGACACCCCGGTCGACGTCTCGCTGGCCTGGACATACACGGCTTTGATTGACGGATCTTTTTTGAGCGCATCGGCGACTTGTTGGGGCTTGACGGACTGCCCCCATTCGACTTTAATCTCAGTCGCTTGCACTCCAAACGTTTTACACAGTTTGCCCCAGCGTTCCCCGAACTTGCCTCCGTTGACGTACAACGCCTTGTCGCCGGGAGACAAAAAATTCGACACCGCCCCTTCCATCCCGCCCGTGCCGGACGCCGCCAACATCAGGACATCGTTCCGCGTTTGAAACAGCCACTTCAGTCCTTCGCGGACCTCCGCAAAAATCGGGTCGAACTCGGGTGCGCGATGATGGATCATCGGACGAGCCATCGCCAGCAACACTTCAGGCGGAACCGGCGTCGGACCTGGGGCTAAAAGATACCGCTTCAACATTTGATCAATCCTCCTTCAACTATCTTGAACTATCCAAACAACGTAAATTTGGTGCGGTACTACGCGGTACTACTGGGAGGGGCGTACGCTATCATTTGCGCCGGGAGGCTGTCAAGAAATCGAGCGACGCAAATGAAGGCCACATCAGGTTTTTTTACCTGCGCGACGTGATAAAACCGTTTTTAATTCCCTCACACTCGCCCGCAATCTTCGTCACTCTCCTGACTCAGTCGGTAACACGATAGTACCCGAACCTCACCACTCATATTCTTGACAAGTCTTCAATCGATCGATAGGCTGGTTGAACTGATGTTGGTCACGATCTCTCAGCCCTTCATTCCACGGATTACCAAGGCGACGGTCGTTGCGTGGTGGATCATCTGTGCAAGCGCACTGGGATATCCATGCGTAAGTTTTGCAGACCGTACTCTCCCCGACAATTCCTCTAGTATTACCTCAGCTACTGATACAGAACCAGTTCAGACAGAAGACGATGTCGATCAGAATCTTGTTCCATTGGAACCTGAGTTAGAACCGGAACTGACGCCTTCCCCTTCTGATTTATCTGCGACTGAGGAGAAACCGGGAGAGATTACCGAGCAAGCGCCTCAGATCGCCGTCGAGTCGGACAATCAGGCCCCTCTCTACAACATTCCGGTGGTGATGGATCCGGCCGTTGAAAGCCATATTCGCTTCTTTAATATTTCGATTCGTAGCAGGTTTGAGCAATGGTTGTTGCGCTTCGGCCGTTACCGCCCGATGGTTGAAGATATTTTTGCCGAGTTCAACCTTCCCAGCGATCTCGTGAATCTCTCTCTCGTCGAGAGCGGTTTCAACCCCTACGCCTATTCACGCGCGAAAGCCACGGGTCCGTGGCAGTTCATGAAGGGGACCGGACAACTCTATGGGTTGCGCATCGATCATTACGTCGACGAACGGCGGGATCCGATTAAATCTACCGTAGCCGCGGCTAGGTATCTGCGAGATCTTTACGATTTATTCGGCGCGTGGCCCTTGGCCATGGCAGCGTATAACGCAGGTGAAGGCAAGGTCTTACGAGCGCTTCAGAAAGCACAGGCAGAATCTTTCTCTGAAATCTCCCAAACGAAGCACATTCGACGCGAGACAAAGCAATACGTTCCACGGATCATGGCCGCGACTATTATTGCCAAAAACCCCGATCAGTATGGGTTTAGTCAAGCGTCCGTTCCTCTTCATGAATTCGAAGAAGTCGTCGTCACCCGCCCGCTGCATTTTCGTGCCATTGCCAATGTGACCGGTATCCCATACAACGAGCTTCGATTACTGAACCCAGAGCTGCGGCGGGATGCAACGCCTCCGAACGATGCCGCGTACCATCTGAAGGTTCCCGTGGGAACAAGCGCCAAAGTCCTTGATCTGATCGATCGCGTCCCGACCCACAAGTTCCCTCCCCTACGCGTTGAAAATCAACGTACCAAAACTGATACCACCCGATGGTACCGAGTTCGCGGTGGCGACACGCTGGAGAAAGTCTCTCGACGATTTCATATTCCACTCAAGACTCTTAAATCACTGAACAAGCTGACCAGTCCGGTCATTAAAACTGGCCAGTTCCTCATGATCGCCCCTCGCTAGCGCACACCAATGCATACGGGCCTGACAGTCGCTACACTCCATGCAGAGAGCTTGTCTACGGGGTGGATGGTTTTGAAGGACTAGCAGGGACAGCGGCAGGCTTAGACGCAGCAGGCGACGAGTCCGGAGTTTTCTTAGCCTCGATCACCTTCACACGCATAGCAGCCTCACTCGTCAAGGGAGAACTGGGATAGGTCTTGATCAGATCCTGATAATGCGCAACGGCGGCATCAGGCTT
>CABVRR010000051.1:0-12375 GCA_902500705.1 uncultured Nitrospira sp. | reverse complement strand
GTCCGCTTTTTGCGGATCATTGGTCCCACGTGTGAAGAGATGAATGGTTGCTTCTCGCTCCAGATCCTGAGCTTTAGCGGCATTTTGCGCGTCGTACCAAAAGACGCCCCACATTCCTCCCCCCATGAGGAAGAGAAGCACAAACCCAACCACAATCGACCAGCGATAATTCGCCAGTCCTACCATCCAGTGCTCGAGCCCACTCACAAGGTGAGCCTCATCTACCGGTAACGTCCGAGGGGGAACTTTAATTCGATATGTCATGAGAGATTATTACCTATCGGTTGAGACACGGCTTTCTGCGCCAGAACCGTTGCTTTATACTAGGGATGAATTCTTCTTGTCAATGCAATCGGAACAGACTCATCCGGATAGTCACGATGCTGTCTCTGACACGAAAGACTCTGTAGATCGACATGTTTCGAAACAGACTTCGACAACTGGCCGACCGATCGCTCCTCCGTCGATTGTCTCCGTTAGAGTCAGGGACAGGGCCGACCATCCAGCATGCCGGACGCGAGGTCATCTTACTGTCCTCCAACGACTACCTAGGCCTTGCGACTCATCCAGAGGTCATCCGTGCGGCGATACAAGCAACCGAACAGTACGGCGTAGGGTCTGGAGCGTCTCGCTTGGTGAGTGGAACGCTTCCTCCCCACGCCGATCTCGAAACATCCCTTGCAACGTTTAAGGGAACGGAAGCCGCCGTTCTCTTTGGAGCGGGGTACCTGGCCAATATCGGCATCATTCCGAACCTCATCGGACAAGGGGATTTAATCCTGGCGGATCGACTCTGCCACGCCAGCCTCATCGACGGCTGTCGACTGAGCCGTGCCGACTTTCGAGTGTTCCACCACAGGGACTGCGCACATCTCGAATCGCTGCTTCGACGGCGGAGCGCGAATCGTTCTACTCTCATCATTACAGAAGGACTCTTCAGCATGGACGGCGACCTCGCGCCGTTGTCGGATCTGGTATCGCTGGCCGAACGGTACGAGGCGACCTTATACGTCGATGACGCCCATGGGACCGGCATCATGGGGCCGACCGGCCGAGGAACGATTGAACACTGTGGGCTGGAGCAGCGAATCCCTTTTCACATGGGGACGCTCGGTAAAGCGCTCGGAGGCCATGGCGCGTACATTGTTGGCCCGAACGATGTGATTCAGTATCTGATCAATGTCGCCCGTCCGTTCATCTTTACGACCGCGCTTCCACCTGCAGTTGCAGCGGCCGCCTCGACCGCAATCACGGTCATGCAGCGTGAACCTGAGCGTCGAATGAGACTCTGGTCGAATCGGGAACGGCTGTTCACTGGAATGCAGCAACTCGGTTTTCGTATGACTCAGACCGTCAGCCCAATACTCCCGATTCTGGTGGGCGACGCAGACGCAGCGTCTGTATTCGCCGAACGACTGCTGGCCCATAGGATCTATGCGACCGCCATTCGACCACCGACCGTTCGAGAGGGAACCAGCCGCATCCGCTTCACCGTGACATCGGAACATTCCGCTGACCAGATTGACGAGGCGCTTCATGCCCTTAACCTCGCCGGTCAGGAGACGGGCCTCCTTTTCTAAATCATTTCGCATCTTCCGGCTATTTTCTTGCTTTCCGGTCTTGCTGTGGCATGATGCCTAAGGTGATTCGTACCTACCGATCAACCCCTAACGCTGAGAGTCACGGACGATGGATATTTCAAAACTGCTGACCTTTTCCGTCAAAGAGGGTGCTTCTGACTGTCATATCAGCGCCGGCGAACCTCCCATGATTCGCATTCAGGGTGATCTCAAAAAACTCGATCATCCTCCGCTCACCTCCGACGAAACACATGCCCTCATCTACGACATGATGAACGACGCACAGCGCAAAACGTTCGAGGAGAAACGAGAGTGTGACTTTTCGTTCGAACTCGGCGACATCGCACGATTTCGTGTCAACGTGTTCGTGCAACAGCGGGGATTGGGCGCCGTGTTTCGGAACATTCCGACCACCATTGTGCCCTTGGAAAAACTCGGCATGCCGCCGATTCTTCGGCAGCTCTGCGATAAAGAAAAAGGATTGATCTTGGTGACCGGACCGACAGGCTCCGGTAAATCCACCACGCTCGCAGCGATGGTGGACTACCTGAACAACACGTTTGAAGGACATATCATTACCATCGAAGACCCGATTGAGTTCGTCCATAAATCCAAGAAATGCCTGGTAAATCAGCGTGAGCTCGGCGTTCATACGCTCTCCTTTGCCAACGCCTTGAAGTCGGCGCTGCGTGAAGATCCGGACATCGTCCTCGTGGGAGAAATGCGGGATTTGGATACCATTCAGCTGGCGTTGACCGCCGCAGAAACCGGACACCTGGTCTTCGGCACCCTCCACACCTCGAGCGCCCCCAAGACGATTGATCGGATCATCGACGCATTCCCACCGGCTCAACAGGCACAGATCAGGACACAGCTTTCGGAAGCGCTGGAAGCCGTGATCACTCAAACGCTGCTCAAGAAAAAAGCCGGTGGCCGCGTCGCCGCCCTCGAACTCATGATTGCGACGACCGCCGTGCGTAATCTCATTCGTGAGGCCAAACTGCATCAAATCCCAGGAATCATGCAGGCAAGTCAAAAAGACGGTATGCAAACGATGGATATGGCGCTGGTCGAGCTTGTGACACGTGGAGTCGTCCACAAAGCGGAAGCTCAGTCCCGCAGCATGAACCCCAATCTCTTCGGCGCGCCGATGACCGGAGCGGCGTAGCGCGCGAACGTAACGGAGTACGACGGATGGATGTTCGAAGTCTCTTACAAGTGATGGTGGACCGCGAAGCGTCGGACTTGTATCTGACCGTCGATGCCTCGCCGATCTATCGTATCCATGGCGCCACGCAACCGACCGACGCGCCCCCGTTTACCAATGAACAGCTCGAAGCCTTGGCGTTGGCCTTGATGCGCGGTCAACAACGCGGCGAATTTGAAGAAAAGATGGAGATGAACCTCGCGCTCTACTACAAGGAGCTCGGGCGTTTCCGCGTCAATATCTTCAGGCAACGAGGCAACGTCGGGCTGGTCTTTCGGCACATCAAGGCGGAAATTCAGACCGTCGAGCAGTTGCAGCTACCGCCGATCATCAAAGATATCGCGATGACCAAGCGCGGCCTGGTCCTGGTGGTAGGCGCAACTGGGTCCGGGAAGTCGACCTCGTTGGCCGCCATGATCGACCATCGCAATACCGTCCACCAGGGTCATATCATTACCGTGGAAGATCCGATCGAGTTCGTCCATCAACACAAGAAATCCATCATCACGCAGCGCGAAGTCGGATTCGACACCCTGACCTTTCAAAACGCGCTGAAGAATACGCTCCGTCAAGCTCCAGACGTCATTCTGATCGGTGAGGTACGCGATACGGAAACGATGGAAGCGGCGATTACCTTTGCCGAGACCGGTCACCTGTGCATCGGAACACTGCACTCCAACAACGCAAACCAGGCGATCGAACGTATCATGAACTTTTTCCCGGTTGAGCGCCATGCTCAGATTTATTTACAGTTGTCCTTGAATCTTCGCGCGATCATCTCCCAACGATTGATTCCGTCGATCGACGGCAAACGTGCCCCCGCCTTGGAAATCATGCTGGACACGCCACGCATCAAAGATCTGATCAAGAAGGCCGAAGTCGATATCCTGAAGGAAGCCATGGAACAGGGCATCGACGAAGGATGCCAAACATTCGATCATGTCCTGTTTCAGCTCTACAAGGAAAACAAGATCTCGCTGGAGCAAGCGCTCATCAACGCCGACAGCGCGAATAACTTGCGCTTGAAGATCAAGCTCGAGGGACTGAAGGGTGATGATGCCGTGAATGCCCTGCTCGACAAGCAGATGGGCGGACAGGGAGCGGAGGCCTTTAAGATTCAAGGCAACTCTTTAGGCAACGTCACGCCGATTCGCAAACGATAATCTTCCACACCAACGCTCAAGGGGTTATTCCTCTTTCAGTCTGGCGCTCAAGATACGACGCGATTTTCTCCAGAGCCAGCGCGCTGAGTCGGGAGCCATACCAATTCGGCATCGTGTGTTCAGGATAACCACGCGCCACAAACCGCTGCGGCTCCAGGACCGACTCGACAATATAGTCGTGTACCGTCTTGGCTTGTCCATCGTATCCAGGATCTATGAGTCGTTGCGTTCCAGTCGTGCCTAAGACCAACGGCGGCCCGACCTGACCGTTGGCGCCTGGTATCCCAGGAATCACATGGCACACGGAACATCCAGATCGAGTGAAGATCTCCTCGATTGGCTCATCTCCGGTGACCAATGGAATTGATTCAGGAGTGAGAACTCCGACAGGTGCTTCGCTGCTCCTATGGCGAACGGCAGGAAGATCTCGAAGTGCCCAGACAATGGACGCGAGGACCATACCGATTGCCAGCGTTGCAACAACCCGGTCTCGCAACCCAAGCGGTGGTCTTTGTCGCGGTTCAAGAGGGGTCACAGGGTCGGATCCATGCTCAACAGACCGCCTGCCGATCCAAGAGAGGAGTACCGACTGATCTCGTGCGAACGGCCGGAAGTGGTTCCGGCCGTTGCTCCGACGATATCACCTAATCTGCTCGTACTGATTCTTACTTCCCTTGGACGAGCTTGAGCAGTTGATCGAGCGCCCCGGCCTCGATTTTTCCGTTCGGCGTCAACTTGTCGACGAGGTCCGGAAGAAGGCCGGCAAGCTGCGAGCTCGCAGCTCCTGATGAAAGCCCCACCTTACCGGCGAGCTGATTCAGAAGGTCGCTCCCCAGCCCCTGCTCGATTTGACTCGGGGTGACGGGGAGATTGTTCCCTGTGCTCACCCACGAATTCACAATCTCACCCAGGCCATTCTTCTGAAAGGCCTGGACGAGACCGGCCAAGCCACCGACACTGCTGTCCTTTCCAAGCAAGCCCGCGACCACTTGCAGAAGAGGGCTTTGTCCTTCCTGTCCTCCCAACATGCCACCGACCGCTTGGCCCAATTGATCCATGAGTCCCATTGGTCTGCTCCTTCCGTAAAAGTATTCGGCCTTTTTGAATGCTCTCTCACGATGATATCAATGGCGTGAGGATGTAACACAGATACCGGCAGCAATCCAAGGGGACACACCTAGCAGAAGACCCCCACCTACAAAGCTCCTCATCGGCGATATTCATCATGTCTCACCCGGTGAAGGCATGGCATCATACATACAAAGGAACGCGAATATGTTCCGGCTATCCTCTCGCCTGCTTCAGAGGGCCTGTTTTCATGGGGCGTTGCATCGCCGTTTTTTTTGGTATGATGTCTCGAAGGAGTGTTACCTATGCAACCAAATAACTCACTGGTCGCCGGCCTGTTTATCGCGGGGCTGTCAGTCGCAATATTCAACTCACCTTCTCCGGTTTCCGCCGAAATGTACGTCGCCGGAACTGCCGGAGTGAATTTTGCCGATCGCATCAATAGTATTGCCGGAACGGGACCTTCAGCTGGGGTCCCTGGGCCCTTTACCGATTTTGACCTCCAAACCTCAATTACCTACGGTGCCAAGGTCGGATATTTCCCTGGTCATAGTTGGTATGGAATTGAGGCAGAAGTTCTCCATACGACTCCGCATATTAAGCAGCTGGACTCAGACCCAGGAATTCACATGCGAGTCACCACGGTCGGTGCCAATGTGATTGCGCGATACCCGGGCCGAACGCTTCAACCGTACGTCGGCGCTGGAATTGGAGCAGCGATCGCTCATATCGGGAATACGCCGACCGTGCGAAGTGATTCTGATGTGGCCCCAGCATGGAATGTTCTTGCAGGGCTACGAGCCTTCATCACGCCGCACATCGCGGTCTTTGGAGAATATAAGTACACAGGTGCGACATTTAAATTCGACGGGGCCTTCGGCGACCTGGGTGGGTTCAGCGGCAATTACCGGGCACAGCATGTCCTCGGCGGGCTGTCCTATCACTTCTAGGAGGAGAACGACCATGTCTCGCTTGACCGTCCTCGCTCCCCTGATCTGCGGAGCAGTGCTGTTATCGGCCTGTGCGGAATCCATCCATCAAGTCCAACGCGATACGGAACTTCTCGGTGTCCCGCTCGGGTTGGAACGAGAGATCGATACGAGCGTCGGTTTTGCCGAGCTTCAAAAAGCTCCCGGCAACTATGTCGGACGAACGGTCATGCTCGGCGGGAATGTCATTCGTGCGAAACGGACTGAGACAGGAACCGAAGTGGAAATTTTACAACTGCCGATTGCCAAGGAAGGCGTGTTGTCGGAAAACCGTCTCCAGTCAGAAGGGCGATTCCTGGCGGTTCGAGAAGCATTCCTTGATCCTGCCAGCCTACCGGCAGGCACACCCATTACGGTGATCGGTACCGTCACCGGTGAACTTACAAAACCGTTGGATGAGATTGCCTATACGTATCCCATCCTCGAGATCAAACATATCATCGATTGGAATAGCGTCGCCTCGCAACGGCGAAGAGACAGAAGCCCATACTACGGCTCTTACTATCCGCCCTATGGAGGAAGCGGGTTTTATCCCTACAACAGTTGGTGGGGACCATTCGGTGGCCTTGGTGCCTACGGCGGTTACGGTGGTTATGGTTACTATGGAGGACGTGGGTTTTACGGTGGTGGTGGAAGAGGATTTTCACCATCCCCGGCACCTCCTCCTCCGGCAAGTGTTCATCCTCGACTGAGGGGGCGATAACGTTTTAAACGGTACACCTGATTTCCAAAAAACTGATAGAGACCAGACTGCATGAAATGTAACGAAGTACAGGCCAGCCCGCTGATATCCCGCCGCCAGGCTCTCGTGCTGCTTGGGACGACCGGCGCGAGTTGGGTCATAGGAGAGGGTCTGACTACGAATCGTGCGACTGCAAGCCCGTTAGGGGCGCATTGTGTTGTCCGTCCTGAACAGACCGAGGGTCCCTACTTCGTCGATGAGCGCTTGCATCGTTCAGACATTCGCACCGACCCGACGACCGGCACGATCACGCCGGGCATGCCGTTGACCCTGACCTTTCACCTGTCCCGCATGCATGCCGGCACGTGCCATCCGTTGCCGAATGCCCAAATCGATATCTGGCATTGCGATGCACGGGGCCTGTATTCAGATGTGCAAGATCCTGGGTTTAATACGCTCGGGCAAAAGTTTCTGCGTGGGCATCAATTCACCGACACGCAAGGCGAAGCCAGATTCCTCACGATCTATCCGGGCTGGTATCCGATACGGACGGTCCATATTCATGTGAAGGTGCGCACCACGCCGGCCACCGGAAGACACTTCGACTTTACCTCCCAATTGTACTTCCCCGATGAACTGACGGACCTCGTTCACGCCGCACCTCCCTACTCGTCACAAGGACGGCGTCGCGTACGAAATCAACGCGATGTCATCTTTCGTGATGGGGGTGATCGATTAATGATGGCACCCTCAGCAACTCAAGACGGCTATACCGCCATTGTGCCGATTGGTCTTGAATTCTCTTGATCGGAATCCTCAGGATTTCTGCTTATTGACGGTCTCCGTGAATCTCGATACGCTACTCATCCCTAATACCATCTTTTCTGAGGAGGCCGTCCCCATGAATGCATTGCGCCGTGCCGCTGTTCTGATTGGTGTGGTTCTTATTCCTCTGACGGTGAACGCCGGGGCGCCACCAGATGCGCGGGTCGACTACTCTGCCGACAGTACCATGGAAACGGAAGGCGGCATGACGATGCAGTCACGCCTCTACCATACCGCCAATAAAGAACGGATGGAGATGGGTGGATCGGACGGCATGACGATGATCATCCGGAAAGATAAGAAAGTCATGTGGCAACTAATGGGCGATATGTACATGGAAATGCCCTTGGATGCGTCGAATGCCTCCGGCATGGACGCATTCGACATTGTCGAGCAAGTCGAGGTCGGCCAAGAAACGATCAACGGCATCAAGACCACCAAATCCAAGATCGTCGCTGTGAAGAAGGACGGCTCTGGGAAATTCGGCGGTTTCTTCTGGACCACGAAAGACGGGATCACGGTCAAGATGGACATGCTCTCGAAAGAAGGCGACAAGAAGATGCGCGTGACCAGCGAACTGACCAACCTCAAGATCGAGAAACAAGACCCGGCGCTCTTCGAGATCCCTGCCGGTTACACCAAAAATGATATGGGCGCGATGATGGGGATGGGCGGCATGCCCAATATGGACGAGATGAAGAAGAGCACGCGACCACGCGGTAAGCAACCACGTGAAAGCCAGTCCGGCGAAAGCCTGGGCGAACAAATACCGGACGTCAACAAGATGATCAAGGGATTGTTTGGCAAATAAGGGAGGCCGTTACTGATGCCGTCGCTACGAATCCCCGTCTATAGCATGATGCTCCTGGCCCTGACGACCTCGGTCGCTCAGGCAGATGATATCTGCCTTGGCCACGAAGAGAAGAACGCCGCCCTGGCAGATTCGGCTGCGCTCCAGAAGGCCGAACAGAGCGGTCAGCAGGCCGCCATGTTTGCTGCTTACATGAGGGTCTCCGCGAATGAGTGCATCGACCGTTACGATAAGAGCGCCATTGGAAAAGCAAAAACTAATATGCCGAAACTCGGACGGGATTTAGCGAAAGCCGCTGAAGCCAAGGGCAACTTCTACTCTAATGAATCAATAGGGGCTGATGGCCGAACCTCAGCGTTTCGATACTTTGAAACCATCGGTGACCATCAAGAGGCCAACCGCGTTCTTCTCAAGGCCGTTCAAGCCAAGTCGGAAGATGTGCGTCTCTTTGAGGCTGCTTGGAATATTGATAACGGCCGGTATGGTCCCATCGATCCCGGAACCGGTTCACGCCAGCCCTATAACTCCCCTACTGGCTTCAGGCAAGACTTGGTGAAGGTAGCGTCCGCCAATGCTGATCGGCTGATGAAAGCCGAAGAGAAAGACGCCCAAGGATTGACCGGCACGATCGGCGAGCTCGGCAAATCGACGATGCAATCGCTCGAGAAGCTCCAGACCGCCGCCAAGTGGATGACCTTTCTTCCCGGCGGAGACAAACCCGCCAAGGATCGGGCTGAACTGCGAGGCGATACCATCATGAAGCGCCCCGATCCGACGTTCACACAGGGGCAGGCCATGATGTACTACAAATTTTCTGGCTCGCCTAAAGCAAAAGACATGGCAGCCCAGATTGAAAAAAGAGGAGAGAAATCTCAGCAGGCCATGGAGAAGGCCGGTGAGAGCCTCAAGAAAACGTTCACGCACAAAGGCGAATCCGAACAACAACAATTCGACAAAAAGAAAGCCGACCTCGAAAAAGAACTTGGGTTCTAACGAGGTTCTCCCCGACATTCCGTCGCGGCTTCATCGAAAACCTAATCGTTGCCGCTTAGCCAACCAGATCACTGGTATTTGGGATAGGCATTCCGCCGGAAGGCTGCCTTGGCTCAATTGAAGACGTCGGAACCTTCGATTTGAGAGGACGAGAGTCCTGAGGCTCCTGAGCGCACGTGGGATTGGACAGCAGCACTCTGGTCTGTTTTTGTGGCTGTCGTACCGCTTCTCTACCTCTCTCAACAGACGCCGTGACGAGTTGCTCAACGGCAGCCGAGACAGCCCACAGACTTTTGGCAGCCATTGATTCAGAAGCGGCTTCAATGACCGGCAAAAACTTCCGAACTGCCTGACTCACAGCCGGGTCATCAGGGATCTCGCCAAGCAACGTCAAGTCACCACCGACGTATTGGTGAAGAATTTTCCGAAGATAGAGGACATTGACTTGAGACTTCTCGGACACTCGATTGATGATCAGTCCTGGCCGAAACGAGTGTAATGTGGCCGCCGCAACATCCCG
Organism: uncultured Nitrospira sp.; assembly: GCA_902500705.1. Lineage (GTDB taxonomy): Bacteria > Nitrospirota > Nitrospiria > Nitrospirales > Nitrospiraceae > Nitrospira_D. Next base: position 2,537 of record CABVRR010000051.1, on the reverse strand, counting down.
GCCTTCGATATCGGTGGCACCCGCCACTTCCATGACCTCTTCTACGCTGGTGAAGTCTCGATTGGAGAGAACTTCCGAGAGAGGGCTTCGCGCCAGAAAACACGACAATACACGGCGGATTGCAGCGAGCTTAATGAATCGGTAGAGGTCCAGCACTGCTGTAGGCTCCGGAGTGGCCACAGCCAGATGAATATCGGCCATCAGGAAGAAATCGAGCGCGTGCAGATTGGTGCCGGCTCCGATGTCGATCACCGTGATGTCGGCCTCAAGGTCTCTGAACTGTTTCATCAGCCGTTTTTTTCTCGCATAGGCCATATTGGCGGTCGCTAAGGTCTCTCCGGTACCGGCAATGAGACGGAGATTCGGATGAACAGTAACGGGAATAGCGGCTTCGTTCAGACGATCGACTCGTTTGTTCAAAAAATCCGTTAAGGTCACTGACGGATTCAATTCTCCGAACATGATATGGGCATCGGCTCCACCGACGTCGAGATCGGCCAGCACGACCTGATGTCCGCGCTTCGCCAACGCCAACGCAAGATTGGCTGACACCACGCTCTTACCCACGCCCCCTTTACCGGATGCGACTGAAATGAGCGTTCCCACGGCACCCTGTCCTTTCGTCACTGAAGAGTCGTTCTCGTCATTGTACCGGCTGATGGACAAAAGAAAAGAAATTGCATGATTCTAAGCGGGTCGTGCAGTAAAACGGCCTTGCGAACCATCGTGCCGTCAATATGAATCCCACGTAGGCATCGGCTCCCGGTCAAATCGATTCATGGCAGTCTCCAAATGTCAATTCTCGGGCAACGCGATGTTCGATGAACGGAACTGTGCTATTCTCTCCTTCTCATTTTGAATGAGCCGCAGAGAGACGTGTATCCATGACCATGCGAAAAGCCAAAATCGTGTGCACCATTGGACCAGCCAGCATCTCTCCGACGATCTTGGATCAATTGATCGAGAACGGAATGAACGCCGCACGGCTGAACTTTTCCCATGGTACCCAGCAGTCCCACGCAGCGGCGATCACGGCCATTCGCAAATCAGCCGCACGGCACGGTATCGCCGTCGCAATCATCCAAGACCTGCAAGGTCCAAGGATTCGAGTCGGGCTTGTCCCTCAGGCAGGAATCGAGGTAACGGCCGGTCAGGTCGTGCGAGTGCGGATCTCGAGTCCGTCCGGCGAGCGGCTGACTGAGCCGCCCACTTCTCCAACTGCCCTTGCTGAAATTCCGGTGACCTATCCATCGTTGACACGTGATCTTCAGGTAGGCGCTAGAGTGCTGATCAATGACGGGCTCATCGAGCTGATCGCCGATCGGATCACGGACGACTTCGTCGACTGTTTCGTCGTCACCGGCGGGACGATCACCTCACAGAAAGGCATCAATCTCCCCGGCACGTCGGTCAGTGCTGCTACGTTGACCGACAAAGATCGGGAAGACCTCCGCTTCGGCGTCAGGCAAGGCGTGGATTATGTCGCGCTCTCCTTTGTGCGTGGGCCGCAAGACATCGATGAAGCCCGAGCCGTCTTGCTGGAAGAACGTCATCTTATTCCGATCATCGCCAAAATCGAACGGGCGGAAGCTGTTGCGTCCTTAGACGAAATTTTGGAACGAGCCGATGGGGTGATGATCGCCCGTGGAGATTTGGGTGTGGAGATGGGCCCGGAAGCCGTGCCGGTTCTCCAGAAACGGATTATTGTCGAGGCGAATCGACGGCGACGCCTGGTCATCACCGCCACACAAATGTTGGAATCGATGACCCACGCGAGGCGTCCCACCAGAGCGGAAGCGTCGGACGTGGCCAATGCCGTCTTTGACGGCAGCGATGCCCTGATGTTGTCGGCTGAAACAGCCATCGGCATTCATCCGATCGAGACCGTTCATGTCATGGACCGCGTCATTCGCGCAGCGGAAGAAGGAGTCCAATCAGATGTGACGCTCATGCGTCAACCTGAGACGAACAACCTCTCGATTGCCGAAGCCGTCTGTGCCGCCGCATCTTCTGCAGCCAGAGCAATCCATGCATCCGCCATCGTCACATTCACTGAACAAGGGACCACTGCTCGGCTGATCTCAAAATACCGTCCGACTTCGCCGATCCTGGCCTTCACTCCCTCCGAATCAGTCACACAACAAATGGCGCTCTATTGGGGAACACACCCCTTTACCATGACACGAGGCGGGTCACCCGATGCATGGATCGAAAATGCTCTGCAGCATCTCATCGCAAAAGAGTTGGTCAAGCCTCGCGAGAGAATCGCGATCGTCTGCGGTACCATGACGGGGCAAATCGGCGGCACGAACTTGCTGAAACTTCATGAGGTCGGCTGAGCCGACCCTGTCGTCTATAGAGGTTTGTCTCAACATGAACCACTTGCAGCCACAAGAACAAATCATTGCCTGTGGATTCCCCTACCCACCGAAAAATCAGTTCAGCTTTATCGCCGACTACACAGATCAACTTCCATCAAAGTAAGCCGCTATGTTTCTGTATCGGATTGGTCTTGGGGTTTTGTTCGTCCTGTTGAT
>CABVRR010000050.1:12605-23298 GCA_902500705.1 uncultured Nitrospira sp. | reverse complement strand
CGGGCGCACCAATGGAATCAATGGGTTTGATTTCATTCTCTCTCCCTTCTTGTTTTTCAGTGGTTACGGTTCCAGAAAGGCTTCCTTTGTTCGCGGCTTCTCGTAGATGGCTCAGAGAGAGATGGGAGTAACGAAAAGTCGTCTCGATCTCTTGATGCTTGAGAAGCTCTTTCGTCTACTTCTGCCGAGGAACTCATTTCATCTCACACTTCCAGACCTCAGATCATAGGTTGAAGGTGTCCACTTTTTCGAGTCTAGGCTCAGAGCTCATTACTCACCGGTCAGGAATATAGACAACAGTTTTTGAATGTGCGAGACTCGGTCTCGCGATGAAACGAGACGGACGCACACTGGACACACAACCTTGGAGACCATCCGCACGATGGCCGGGGGATGGAATGTGTAGGCGAGGGCGAGCGTCCGAGTATTGTGATCGCTAGCTACGGGTTTCACCGCTGCACGACCTAAGGCTGGCTCAAGGGCGGCCCGTAGCCGAGGGAAGGGACTCAAGGCCTTGGCGGCTCGGCCCGCGCAGGCCGCCCACGGACCATGACCGCAGCACAGGAACGGCAGGTGTTTCGCTGGGTCAACGGCAAAACCTCGCTGCAGTACGGATTTGATTTTGGCCTGTGGAACCGCCAGATTTTGCGCACCTTGCTCGCCCAGCGCTTCGATGTGCTACTTGAGCCTGGCATCCAATGGGGCGTTGCGGGTGAGCAAGGCCGAGATCTATTTCTGTGACGAGTCCGGATTTTGGGCCGATGCGGTGCACGGCACGACCTGTGGGGCCAAGGGACAGACCCCGGCGGTATTGGTCCCAGGCCAACGCCAGAGCATTAGCGCCGCTTCGGCAGTGAGTGCCACAGGAGCGTTCTGGTTCGCCACCTAATCCGGGCGGGCCTGAACGGCGAGCGGTTCGTCACATTGTTGTGCCGGATGTTGCGCGGTCGTCGTCGGCCCCTGTATCTGATCCTGAATGGATTGCCGACGCACAAAACCAAGGCCGTCACCCAGTATGTCACGGAACTCGCCGGCAAACTGACCATGCATTATTTGCCCGACTATGCGCCAGACCGCAACCCCGACGAACTGGTCTGGAGCCACGCCAAGCGCACGGGCCATGCCAGGCGGCTGCGCAGAAGGGCGAGACGCTCAATGAGCGCGTGACCACACAGCTGGCTGAGATTTGGCCTCAGACCCGCGCTGGTGCGGTCATTCTTCAGGCATCCAAGTGCTTGTCTATATTACTGACTTCTGGGTAAGTTTTAGCCTTTCGATGGAAACCGCGATGCGATTCACTCTGGCTGGGAGGTGGCCATGAGTGGCGTGTTTCTGTTGACCAGACAACCGTTGAACAGGATCAAGGCGTATTTCCCGGTTTCGTACGGCATATCGCGAGGGGATGATCCGCGGGGTTATCTATGTGATCGGTATAGCCTGCAGTGGAAGGATGCGCCGACGGTCTATAGGCCGCAAGACACTCTACCTAATAACCGATTTGTACGCTGGAGCCGAGCGGGGATCTTTTACAAGATCTTCCGCGAGTTGTCCCAACAGGCTGAGACCAGAGAGGGCCAGATGATCGATGCCATCCAGCTGAAGGCCCACCAAACGGCGGCGAGTCTGCTCAAAAATGGGCAGTTTTCTGCTGTATTGGCCGCACGAAAGATAACCTGAATTCCAAGCTCCACGCGGTGTGATCGTTGTGCCCACACCTTCTTCTCGGCGATCGGTCTCGCTGCCACCGTCATCTTCTATCTGAAAGAGTGAGTCCTGAGCCTGGCTCACAGCACGGCAGCCTGTGCAGTCGTGCCAGCCACGAAGTGCTCCAAGAGCTTCTACTGGATTGGGACCCGCATGCGACTCCTACGCGGGTAGATCATCCACTAAATGCACCCTCTTCCAGAGTTGCTTAGCTACTCAGGTCCAAAATTATATGCTCTAATTTCAGGGTTCTTTAATAGCCTCGAGGCTCTTCAGTGTAATAGGATTGATAATCATTTGATTCTTGGGGTATTTTCTTAAACAGGCAGAGCCTCATGGCCCCTCCATAAGAGTGGGTTGTGCTTTATCGAGATTATGGGAAAGTGTAGCCCTGTAGGGACGTGTTCGTTAGCCAAAGAGGAGATCTGTGAATGAGTGACTTTTTACCTTTCCATAGGTCGGATGTTGGCGAGGAAGAGGTGTCAGAAGTGCTAGGAGTGCTCCGCTCTGGTTGGTTAACAACGGGGCCGAAGGTGCGGGAGTTTGAGCGAGAATTTGCTGCAATGGTTGGGGCTGAGCATGCTGTTGCAGTGAATTCTTGTACGGCGGCTCTTCATCTTGCCCTCGAAGCGGCTGGTGTGAGTGAGGGAGATGAAGTGCTGGTACCGACGATGACCTTTGCTGCCACAGCCGAAGTTGTTACATATTTCAAGGCACGTCCGGTTCTGATCGATTGCATGCAAGACACGCTGAACCTGAATACGAACCTTATCCAACAGGCTATCACAGAGAAAACAAAAGCAATCATTCCGGTCCATTTTGCAGGGCATCCGTGTGATCTGAAGCCCATTCACGCAGTAGCACAGGCTCATAATCTACACGTAATCGAAGATGCAGCACACGCCTTACCCGCACGATATCATGGCAAAATGATCGGTGGGATCTCTGACGCCACCTGTTTTTCATTCTACGCGACAAAAAATATCACCACCGGTGAAGGGGGAATGGTTACCACGAATAATGCTGAACGGGCCGCTCGTATGCGAATGATGAGTTTGCATGGCCTCAGCCGGGATGCATGGAATCGCTACTCCGCACAAGGTTCTTGGTATTATGAAATTCTCTCGCCTGGGTTCAAGTACAATCTCACTGATATCGCGGCAGCGCTTGGTTTGGCCCAGCTGAAGAAATGTGACCGCTTTTTAAAAGGACGTGAACGATATGCCGCTCTATACAATGAGGGCTTCCAAGATCTTCCCGAGATCATATGTCCTCCAGCGGCCTCTTATGTACAACACGCATGGCATCTGTATGTCATTCAGCTAAATTTGGATCGTCTACTGATCGGCCGTGATGAATTTGTCCGTCAACTACAGCAAGAGGGTGTTGGATGCAGCGTGCATTTCATCCCCTTACATTTACATCCCTATCATCGTGATAGGGGAGGTTACCGACCTGAAGATTTTCCTGTTGCGAGTAAAGTATTTCAACAAATCATTTCATTGCCGTTGTATTCGAAGATGACAGAGAACGAAGTCAATCGTGTCATTGAGACCGTTCATAATCTTGTCAAGAGGAACCGACGGTGATGAAGCGAACTTTTGATGTATCCCTTGCTGCGTTAGGGCTGATTCTTACGGCTCCGCTGCTAGGTCTCATCTCCGTTCTGATCAAGCTAGACTCGCCAGGTCCGGTGATTTTTCGGCAGATTCGCATAGGGCAAGGGTTTCGCCCGTTTGCGATACAAAAATTCAGAACCATGGTTGTAGATAATTTGGGGACTTGCTTGCCTCTCACCGTTGGGCACGATGCTCGCATAACGAGAGTCGGTCGAATCCTGCGGAAGTTCAAGCTCGATGAATTGCCCCAACTGTTCAATGTTTTTATAGGTGATATGAGCTTCGTTGGGCCAAGGCCGGAAGTTCCACGCTATGTTGAACGCTTACGTCCAGAGTTTTCTGAGGTGCTTACGGTTCGCCCTGGGATTACAGATCTCGCTTCACTGCGATACATTGATGAAGCATCACTCCTTGCGTATTCCTCGAATCCAGAAGAAGAGTATCAGCTCAAGGTTCTTCCAGAAAAGCTCCGGTTGGCGAAATTATATATCCGCCATATGTCTTTTCGGCTAGACCTCGCCATCATCATACAAACGGTGCTGCACATCGTGAGATTTCCGGTTGTGGTCTTCTCGCTTCCTGAACTGAAGGCTGCTGTGGAGAGCCCCCTGACCTCCCCTTGGACCAGCCTGTCATCCTTTATCCTGAGATGGCGGAAGCCAATCATCGTCGTACTTGATGTGGCTTTAATCGTTCTGGCGAATTACTTCGCTTTTGCGCTGAGATATGACGGCAGTATTCCCGAAGGAGAGCTCCACACTTTTGAGCAAACAGTGCTCGCGTTGGTTGCCATCAGAGGGATAGCATTTGCTGTGTTTGGCCTCAATGAAGGTCTGTGGAGATATACAAGCATTTGGGATCTTCAGAACATTATCGGCGGAGTCCTGACAAGTACGGTAGTATTTTATTGTTGGGTTCATTGGGTAATGGGAATCTACAGTTACCCGCGAGCCATATTTGCCATAGATACTATCCTCCTCATAGGCTTTTTGGCCGGAGTGCGATTGTCCTCTCGGATTCTTCGTGATAAACCGATTTTCCAGAAAAAACGTAAGGTTCTGGTCGTTGGTGCTGGTGACTCTGGAGAGCGAGTTGTTCGGGAAATGAAAACCCGTACGGTGTTTAACTGCCAGCCGATCGGATTCGTTGACGATAAGGCCGGTCTTCTTAATCAACGTATTCACGGAGTCCGAGTGTTAGGTGCAGTAGAGGACCTTCCCAAACTCGTAGAAGGTCTCAAGCCAGAAGTCGTTGTGGTGGCGGTCCCAAATGCAGCTCCAGAGTTTCTCCGAGATCTCGTTATTAAGTTAGAACCGTATAATATCTCTATTAAGACACTGCCCGCTAAAGAGGAACTTCTTGCAGACCAGAGCACGGTCAGTCAGATACGGAATGTTTCGATTCCGGACCTGTTATCACGAGCGCCGATTGACCTGGACAATGAAGCCACGAGACAAATGGTCAAAGGCAAATGTGTCCTCATTACTGGTGCTGGTGGATCGATTGGCTCGGAATTGGCTCGTCAAATTACCTTGCTCAAGCCGAAAGTGCTGTTGCTCTATGAGCGCCATGAGAACAGTCTCTACAACATCCATAAAGAGTTAGATGATCGGAGGCTTGAGTTTCCCATTGTCCCGCTGATCGGGGACGTCACTGATGCTCAGCGACTCTGTGCCGTGCTGGAGCAGTATAAACCGCAGATTTTGTTCCATGCTGCAGCGCACAAGCATGTTCCTCTTGTGGAGCTGAATCCTCTGGAGGCTGTAAAAAACAACTGCATCGGTACGCGTGTCACCGCCGAGGCCGCGAGCCTTTACGGGGTTGAACAATTTGTCCATATTTCGACCGACAAAGCGGTTAACCCATCGAGTGTGATGGGAGCCACCAAACGAGTGGCTGAACTTATTGTTCAGGATATTGCGAGGACGAGTCGCACGCGCTTTCTGCTGGTACGGTTTGGCAATGTTCTTGGCAGCAGCGGGAGCGTGTTGCTTCGTTTCCAAGAGCAAATAAGGGCTGGTGGACCCGTCACCGTCACACATCCGGAGATTCGGCGATACTTCATGCTTATCCCTGAAGCAGTTCAGTTGGTGCTTCAAGCTGCAACTATTGGTGAGCAGGGCCACATTTACATTCTCGATATGGGTGAGCAAATCAAAGTTCTTGATATCGCACGGAGTCTCATTCGGTTGTCTGGGCTTAATCCGGGGAAAGACATCCCCATTCGATTCGTCGGTCTCCGTCCTGGGGAAAAACTGTATGAGGAATTGGTCGGTGAGGGAGAGATTGCGGTGCGATCATCCCTGGAGAAAATTTTGCAAATTCGAACGATACGCCAGCTTGACTTTGAAGAATTTCGTGAAAAACTATCTGCATTAGAAGCCGCAAGTTATCGAGATGAAACTGGTGTATTGCTCGAACGGCTCAAGGAGATCGTTCCGATGTTCGAAACGTGCGTTTCTGATGCAGAGTCTACGACGGTGCCGACGGGTCCGTTGTAAAGTGCGGATACGTTTGTGATTGGGTAGACGCACATTTACAATACCTGAATTCCCCTGTACTTTTAGATACACGTTAGCCGGAGGGTCAGCATGCAATTCCCTGGGGCCGCTATCCCCGCAGAACAAACAGCAATGGTCGCCGTCCGCGAGTATGTGCTTATTGCGGCACGCAATAAATGGGTCATTGCAGGCGCCATCGCCATTTCTTTGACATTAGCCTGGTCCTACTATCTGCTTGCTACAAAGTATTATCAGTCACAGACGATGATTGTGGCGGAAGACCAGGGGGCAATGAACAACGTTATTACTAAAGACGGAGACACTGGGGGAAGCTTCGAGCAGCGCCTCTTTCTTATCCAGCGACAAATCATCAACATAGATTTCATGCGTGACATTGCACAAGAGTTTAGTCTGTTTCCAAGTGAACTCCGTCAAGAAGCGCAAGGTGAAGCCCTCTTTGGAATATTGGATATGACGCGGGTTGAGCGAGTCAAGATGGATCCGGCAGTAGCCCTCTCTCCGGCGAGTTTGGTTGAGGGTTTTGTCATCTCCTTTATGCACGAGAACCCGACAACCGCTATGCAAGTGACTGCACGAATTGCCAATAAATTCATTGAGGAAAACAATCGGGAGCGAGAGAAGGCCGTCGAAGGTACAGGGGAATTTCTTGATGAAGAACTGCGAGTATTAAAACGCGAATTGGAAAAACGGGAAGAAACCATCAGCCAGTTTAAAAAGTCACATTTGGGAGACCTTCCTCAACAGACAGACGCCAACATCCGCGCCTTGGACCGAGCAGAAGTGGATATCACGAGCAGCACTGAAAGCCTTCAGCGGCACTCTGATAAGCTTGCCACTCTCAGTCAGGCGGTGCATCAGTATCGTGTGTCTGGCCAGCAGAGCCCAGGATTTGCGACGGGACGTGCGATGGATCCGGATCCGTTGTTTCGCCATCTGAGGGAACTCCGGGAGAAGTTGGTCAAGCTCAGGGCAGAGTTTTATGACGGCTATCCAGAGATCATCCTAACCAAGGAAGAAATTCGTCAGGTGGAAGAGGAATTGACCAACTTGTACGGTAAGGACGCCATCAGGCCAGACAAGACCACGTTGGATCCCTATCTCCAGGATTTAATGAAACAGCAGAGCGAGGCACGTACCGAAGTAACGCTTCTCCAGCGGCGTTTAGAGCAGCTGCAAGTTACAAAACGAGATCTCGAGAAGCGTCTGGATCGCTCGCCACATGTTGAACAAGAGTTGCTCGTGCTTGAACGCGACTACAACAACATGAAAGCAAATTACGCGATGCTCCTCGATAAACGGCTGCACACGCGAGTTCAAGAAAATGTGGAAAAACGCCAAAAGGGAGGCAAGTTTCGGATTCTTGATCGTGCCAACTTTCCTAGAGTCCCTGTTGTTCCAAACAAGCTGAAGCTTTTGGTCTTAGGATTTTTGTTCGGCTGTGTTTCTGGGGCAGGCCTTTCAATCTTGCGCGAGCACCTTACACCACAGTTCAGGGGTCCAGAAGATATAGAGCTCTTACTCGCGGGTCCTAGGCTGTTGGCAGTTATTCCTGATTTTTCATCGCTGTGGCGTACTGCCAACACTTCAGGGTATTTCCAAACCCCTGCGTTACCTAGGCCCTCCTTGGGCATAACCATGGGGACTCGGTCGGAGATCGAACCGAACAAGCAGCCATTAGCTGAGCGGTCGAATTTACATGAGATCGACCGGAGGTTTGTTGCAAAGATGTTTCCTCGTTCAATGGCGGCTGAACAGTATCGTGTGGCTGCGGCACGGCTGCAGCTAATCAACACGACCGGGTCGCCAATGGTCGTTGCCGTGACGAGCGCCATCAAAGGCGAAGGAAAAACGACGACGGTCATCAATCTCGGGTATACGCTCTCACGAGATTTTGGAAGACGGGTACTTGTGCTGGACTGTGATTTTGTCTATCCAGAGCTGACGGCTTTTCTGGAGTCACCAGTACGGTATGGACTCATTGATTGTCTAAGGAGTGATATTCCGCTGCAGCAGGCCATGAGTTCTTTTACCGATGTTCCATGTTGGGTTATGCCGGCTGGCGAATCTGTGGCTAACTCCAATGACCTCTTGAGAGCGGGACAACTCAATCGTGTCTTGTCACAGTTGCGTGAGGAATTTGATTATATCCTCATAAATGCCCCACCAATTTTGCCTGTAGCTACAATGAACGTGCTGGAAAGCCATTGCGATCTCCTTCTCCTTGTGGTGAGAGCGAACTTGACGTCAAAGCAAGCTGTCACACAAGCAATTGGATCATTGCGCGCAGACAGGCCCGTTCATGTGATTCTCAACGGTATTGCATCGAATTCTCTTCCAAGTTACATGGTGGAGTATGCTGTCAGTGAGGGACGAGTAGCTGTCTAGCATCTGTACGTTAAGCTAGGGGGTGAGCGACTGACGTTGGCTGACGAGCTTGCTCAGGGTTATATGCCCGAGCGAACTGTGCGGGCAGCGTGTTTTATAGTGGGGCTGCCAGGATTTGTTGAGGATCTATGCCTCGGTGAGCGAGGCGAACTGATGTACGTTCACGTACTCGTCGCGAGCCGCCTGTTAAACGATTTGATACAGGCCTTTCCCACGGTTTCCCTGGTCAAATGAAGTCGAATTGGACGCCGTGGTGATAGGCCAAATCCTCCAGTGCCCGGGATTGGAATTCAGTCCCATGATCCACTGTGATAGAGCGAGGACGTCTCCCGTCACCACGCACACGATTCAGTCTCTGGCTCACGATTTCAGCTGATATCCCCCAATGGGATTAGAGTGACTCCAGTTGTTGACGACCGCCATAATACGAAACAGCTAACCGCCGACTAGGGTAACAGGCACAAAATCCATACTCCATGGCTCGTGCAGGTCACTCGGCACGAGAGCCTGTCTACGGCATAGGGCGAGATGTTTTCGTCGGCGTACCTGCGTGCGGAGTGGCAAGTTATCCAGATGGTACACACGGCGGACACGCTTCCGATTGATGAGCCAACCTTCACGCCGGAACAACACCCAGAATTGCAAATAACCAAACCGAGGTTGGGCATGTGCGAGATCACGAATGCACAGTTGCAGTGCCGATTGATCTTTCGCACGGCTGTGTCGGTACCACGAGGCTCGACCGAACTACGCTGAATGACAGACCCACGCACAGCTTCCTGGAAACGTCCTGTGAAACCACCGAGCGAGTTTCCGGCGGTGGACGGGCCGCAGCCTGTTCTTTAGAACGCTTCCGAGAGCATGTGCTTATCGAGGAAGAGATCCGCTACCAGCTGCTTCAATCGACTGTTCCCGTTCTCCAAGTGATGTAACTGACGGAGTTCACTGACATCGAGGTGAGCGTACGTCTTCTTCTAAGCGTAGAACGTTTGCCCAGCGATGCCGAATTGCCAGCAGAGGCGTAGAGGATCTGCTTCTCGGGAAATTTTGGCCACTTCATGGGTCAGTTCTTTTCGTACGGGACCGCCGAAGCCGCCACCGTACTCTCGTTTAGACCTGTCGTCGTTTTCCGAAGAGACGTCAATTTAGGAAAGAAGATAGGCTACTTTTCAAGAGCTTTCCTGGGTGCTGTTCCAGAGGCCGCAGCATGCGCGCAAGGCCTACCGTGACTGCAGTCCAGTCTGTTCGTCTCTGTTTTCTACGCAAGTACACTCATTCGTATCGATGTTGACGAGGCGTGGATGATATGGGTGAGGCACAAAGGTGTCACGAATTCGTAGAATCTGCGAAAGAAATCTTCTGGTCCATCGCATAAGCCTCGATATTTTCTTGCCGTCCGTCTGATCGCTGTTGGCATGAGGTTTGATCTTCATCCTGTGAGAGGAACACGAAGCAGGTGATGGAGAAGAGGAGGTTTTCTTGACAGGAATTCAAAGGCGTTGGTATAGTCCAGCGGTTTCATATGATTGTGAATAGTGCAGTTGCGAAGCTAGCGATGTTGAGTCGAATGCACGGTTCGGTGGGTTCAACATAAAGGAGGACGTGTAATGGGGTATTTGTCCAAGTTCTTGGGAATCAGTGCGGCGGTGATGTTTCTCTCGGTCTCGGTCGTTGGAGCTGAGGAAAAAGATCCATTGAAGTCTCGCGTTCCACCCGATCAGATGGCAGACGCCAAAGGCTTAAAGAATCCGGTCGCGTCTTCTCCTGAGAGCATCGCCAAAGGGAAGTCGCTCTACGAGGGGAAGGGCACCTGCTTCAATTGTCACGGGAAGGCTGGAGATGGGCAGGGTGAAGCCGGGAAGATCCTGAACCCGAGCCCGCGTGATTTTACCAACTGCAAGTTCCACAAGAAGCGGAAAGACGGAGAGCTCTTTTGGGTCATTAAGAACGGCAGCCCTGGAACAGGGATGGTGTCCTTGATTCCCGCTGCGATCACGGAAGAAGAAGCCTGGGCGATCATCAACTACGAGCGGAGCTTCTGCAAGGCCGAGTAGTTCCTGAGACGCGTTCGGTTGGACTTATAAGAGGGCGGGGAGTGGACTCCCCGCCCTCTTTTTTTTACTATCACCCAGATGCTGCGGTGGTCTGTCCATTTCAAGTGAGTGGGTGTGCTTGGTGAACCCTCAAATATTTCCCGTACATCGATGAAAGTCCAGTCACATTAGCCGCATCCCCCCAGTTGGGGGGGGCCGTACAGATGTCCATTCAAGCTGTGCCAAGGGGATTGCGCCACGTATACAAAACAGGGTACAGTCCGCGCGTCAGGCCAGATCGTATGGTAAACGCACACGAGGTAATGACCACCAAGAGCCGTCGGGTTTTAAAACTAGGAGGGGCGACTATGGACAGCCTATGGCCGTGGGTGAAGTACCGAGTCGGAGTGACAACAGTCACGCTTGTGCT
>CABVRR010000050.1:0-12505 GCA_902500705.1 uncultured Nitrospira sp. | reverse complement strand
GTCTATCAACCTGATGGCGGGGTGATGCCGAGACATGTCTCCGCAGTGAAGAACTATTATGCGACGATGGGCGAGCGGGCACGCTCCCCACAGACAACAGTGCATACATCTATGGCGGCGTACCAGTTTTCAACCGATTCTGCGGCCACGATTTCCTCCAGTGAGATGAACGGCGCCAGTGTTGATCTTGAGGAATTGCCGGCGACGGGAACCTATACGATTTTCATCGACCCGCTCAGCACCTATACCGGGAGTTTCAAGATCTCGGTATCCAACGAGCTTAGTGGTGATATCGTGCCTCACGGTTCAGCTGTCGTAGCCAATATCAATCGGATCGGACAGAAGGCCCGCTACACATTCCCAGGAGAGCGCGGCCAAGCAGTAAGTTTGCAATTGAACGAGGTGACCATCCGGAGCGGGTACGTGTCTATTGTTAGTCCGGATGGAAGTTTGTTAGGCAAGCCGACCTCATTTATCTCTGGAAGTGGTAGCACGATGATTCCAGGACTGGTTCTTCCGGCTTCCGGGACCTATGCTGTCCTGGTTGAATCGGATCTGAGTTACACTGGGCGGCTCAAGCTTGCGCTGTATAATGCCCCAGAAGTGACCGGTGCCATTACAATCGACCAAGGGACTGTGACACCGAATCTGACCGTTCCGGGTCAACGAGCGCGCTATACATTTGACGGGACGGAAGGACAATGGTTGAATCTTGGGGTTACTGGAGTGTCAATTCCTATGACAACGGTGGCCATCCTGAAGCCAGATGGCAGCAAGTGGGAATCAACCACAATCGGTCCCAGCGGCGGCAGTCTCGATCCTTTGACGGCTCTGCCAGTTGCGGGGACTTACACCATCGCGGTGGAGCCGGTGAGTAACTATACCGGCAGTATGACGTTGGCCCTTTCCTCTCCCATCACGGGTACTATTGCAATTGATGGAGCCTCAGTACCGGTTAGTCTCAACAAGGCTGGCCAGACGGCGCGCTATACGTTCAACGGCAACGAGGGGCAATGGGTGAATCTTGGACTTTCCTCGGTGAGTATTACATCCAGTGCGGTCACGCTTCTGACATCAGATGGGACCGTTCTGGCCTCAGCGGGTGTGGGGACGGCCGGCGGGGGTCTTGAAGATCAACACCCCTTGCCGACCACCGGTACGTACACGGTACTCGTTGACCCTGTCGGCAGCTATACCGGGAAAATGACCTTGACGCTCTCGACCGAGGTTTCAGATTCATTAAAGATGAATGCGATGTCCAGACCGATTACTATCAGCCGAGCCGGACAGAATGGGCGCTATACCTTTACCGGCGCTGCGAATCAACAGGCCACGATCAAGGTTACCAACAATAAGCTCGGCAGCGTGACCGTCAATCTCTATAGCCCGAATGGCATCCTGCTCGCTGGGATGACGGGTTCAGCATCGAGCTTTAACCTCAGCCCGGTCACACTAGCTTCGGCAGACCAGTACACGATTACTATTAATCCCGCGATGACGGATACGGGAAGCATTCATCTGCAAGTGGCAAACCCGTAAGAGTAGAGCCTGAGTAGAAACGAGTCCGTGTCTCTCTGTCTGGGACCGACCGTGCCGATCAAAAGAGGGTGGGGAGATAACTCCCCACCCTCTTTTTTTGTCGCGAAGCGATGACGAGTGTGAATGGAGGACGGATAGACGTCAGGCGTAGTAGGCTACGTAGTTACTGGCGGAGAAAAAGAGATCAGAAGGGGCTTGGCGATTATTCAGGAAGTCAAAAGCTAAAGTTGGACCTGTGCCATGCGCGATTTAAAATACGATCCCATATATGTCTTGCTGAAAAGATTCCTGACACCTCTCTTCTGACTTTTTGCATTGTAATATTGCGAGAAATTCATCCTCGGTGCCAACCCTCGATGCTGATGTACTCATGCAGCATCCATGAGGAGCCGGGATAGGACAGAAGATTCTTGCCCTGAGCCTATATAGCTCTGTCAAGTAGAACGCATGGCCGATGGGATGGGACTTTGTTTTGTGCATTACGAGGACGGACTCGATTCTCCACCTGCGAACCGCTATGAATTGTTTCCGATTAAGGCGTTTCAGAAGAAGTGAGTGACGGAAGTGTAGTCAGGACCAGCGAGGCGGCTGGGTCGTCCGGCTTGAGTAACGGAATCACTAACGGTCGTTGCTCCTGGTTGAACTGGGACTTTGCGGCCCAGGCGACTTTTTGGCGTACGTAGCCGGTGAGTTCTCCGAATGTGACGGTTCCGTTGCGGTTAGTATCGGCCTCTCCTCGGAGTCCTTTCAATAGGTAGTAGGTGAAGAGGCCGTGGCGGTGCTCGTTGTCCTCCAGTCCCTTCGTCAGGTTTTCGCCTCCGATGAGCCCTAGCGTATGTCCTTCACCGAGTTCCCAATGGAGTGTAGTGGCCTTCCCTTTGGCATCACCGTGAAGTCTGGACACCATGCCATCGAATAAGAAGATGATTTGTTTGGCCTTGAGTCTGGAGACGGCTGACACAAGATCATGAAGTGGATAGAGTCGGGCCGAGTCCACAGCACTCCCGTCATGCAGGGCCAGCAAGATATCGCCGGTCGGTGCCACCATCGCCTGTCCTGAAAAATAGATGATCACGACGGCATCCTTAGCGGCATGCAGCGGGAGCCAGCCGAACAGTGCCTCGTGAAGATCGGCACGGAGCGCCTTCTGATTTGGCAACAAGCGGATGTTAGAAGGCGGTACACCCCCGAGCGACTGAAAGTAGGCGGCGACGGTTTCCGCATCCGTTGCGGCATACCGGCGGGGTGTAAGCTTCGGATCGCGATAGGTACCGACTCCGATCGAGACAAGATATGTTAGAGGTTGCTGAAATCCCGGTGTCGGCGCAGGAATATGGTTCACGTCATCTGTGCCGGTTCCGGCAGGTTGAATGGTCAGCACGAGTGTTTGAGGCGGCGCCGCAGGCATTCCCGATTCGGCGACGGCGACATGGATCGCCGCTTGTTGAGCTTGCTTGGTCAAGGGGAGGGTGGCGATGAACTCAAGGGATTTCGTTTGCCCTGGTTGTAGGGCAGGAATCGGCAATGTCGTGGCAGGAAATTGTTCGATGATCGACGGGGTTCCGGTGAGCGAGGCAGAGGCGTGCTCAATCAATCTGGTTCCCGCATTGATGATATCCACCCGTACCCGTACATGCTCGCCTCCTTCAAGCAGGAGGTTACTATTTTCGTCGAGAAGCATCGCTTTGAATCGAAGAGCCTGTGCAGGCGAAGCTGTGCTGCGTGAAGTTTCCAAAGGTACCGAGGCCGCCGTGCCAAAATTCCCTGTCGGTATCGGATATGACTCGCTCGAAGCGGGTGAGGCTTGACCGGCCACAGCTTGTCTGGCGTTCAGGGAGACACGCGTTGCAAAATCGATGACGGTATCCTGAATGAAGGGATCGATCATATAGTTGCAGTTTTTCGAGAGCTGTTCGAGCCGCAGCCGTTCTTGACGGGCAATCTTAATATCGGCTTCGCGAATCACCATGCCTGTCCGATCGTGGATACGGGCGATCGCATTGAGTCGTAAGACGGTAGGAGCCCGGTCGTACAACGCCTCTTTGTTCAAGTCAAACGACGAATCGACAAGATCAACCTGAATGACATACTCCGGCACGGCAATGTCGCTGGTGCCCTCAATAGTTGTCGTTGTGAACGTTCGACGAATGCTTTCTCGCAGAGCCTCTTGCAGTTGATCTCCCAGCGGAATGTCCTGGAGCTGTCCACAGGAATCGCTGTAGCGAATCGTCAGGTCGCTGATGGAGGGGGCGATTTTCAGCGTGGCTCTGGCAGGTAGCGGGTCTCCCAGCGGGGGGAATTCCAGATGCTTGACGCAAGCGGCGAGAAAGAATAGCGCACACCCGATCCACGCGCCTGCCGTATACCCCCTACAATTGAACAGTTTTTCTGGAATCAACGCCTGGCCTATGGTCACACAGATCACTCGGGCCGTTCGAACCGTACTGGAAACATCGTGTGAAAGCAACCACTCGGTCAGGGTATGCCAAGGCTGAAGCTTCAAAGGCGATATTGCTGTAAAGCTTGAGAGTCATGAGAAAATATTCCGTGGCTTGTTCGACTTGGTTGAGTCTTGTGAAAAGGACTTTTCCTCTTTGAAGCCAATTGAAAGAGTAGTGTAAGATGAAGTGTTGAATCCGTGGAAATGCGCGTTCCCAATAGTACTCTCGATGAGAGTCACATCCTGGAGGAATTCAGTTATGGCGACAGACTGGAGTCAGCGAACGACCAAGATGCTTATCGGCAGCGGACTGATGGTGTGGGCTCTTGCCGGCAGCGGGTGTGCGTCATCCGCATCAGCCGCAGGGGTTCCTCCGGCATGGGCTCAGGGCTTTGCGGAAATCGTGAAAAAGACCACTCCGGCCGTTGTGAATATCGCGGTGACCGGCGGAGGAGAAGGGAGCCGAAGGCGGGGAGGGATTCCTCCTAACCCATTCAGGACCCCGCCTCCTGGAGATGAGCCGGGGGGAGAAGGCGAGTCGCCCACTCCACCACCGATTCCGCACGCGCCACCCATGCCGCATGGTCGTCCGGATCAGAGCGCGGGATCGGGAGTTATCTTGGATTCGAGCGGGTTTATCGTGACCAATAATCATGTCGTCGAAGGAGCGACCCAGATTACCGTGACCCTCAGCGATCGACGCGAGTTTTCGGCGAAGGTGGTAGGCACCGATCCGAAGACGGATTTGGCGGTCGTCAAGATTGATGCGAAGGATCTGCCCTCGCTGAAGTGGGCTGAATACGACAAGCTGCAAGTGGGGGATCTTGTGCTGGCGGTCGGGAGCCCGTTCGGCTTGAGCTCGACCGTTACGCTCGGCATCATCAGCGCCCTTGGGCGTGGGAACGTCGGCATTGCAGATTATGAAGATTTTATTCAGACCGATGCGGCGATCAATCCAGGCAATTCCGGCGGGGCGCTCGTCAACATGAACGGCGAGCTGATCGGCATCAATACCGCAATCTTCTCGCGAACCGGCGGATCTGAAGGAATCGGGTTTGCTATCCCGAGCAGCATCGCGCTCGATATCGTGGAAAGTCTGCAGCAAACAGGCAAGGTCGTTCGTGGATGGATGGGCGTCGCCATTCAGGAAATTACGCCAGCCTTGGCGAAGTCGTTCAAACTCCCGGAGCAACGGAAGGGCGTGTTGATCAGCGATGTCAATGAAAACGGCCCGTCTCATGCCGCTGGGGTAAAGCGCGGCGATGTTGTCGTGGCGTTTAACGGTAAAGAGGTTCAGAGTGTCAGCCAGCTGCGTAATCTTGTTGCGCGAACGGTGGTTGGGAAAGATGCACAGATCAAGGTGGTGCGTGAAGGCAAAGAGCAGTTGCTTACGGTGAAGGTCGCTGAGCGCCCATCGGATGAAATGCTGGCCAAGAAAGAACAGGCGCCGCCGAAAGACGCGGGAGAAACGATGAAGCTTCCGGACAACGTGCTCGCGTCGTTGCGAGTCCAATCGCTGGACAATGCATTGATGAGCCAATTGAATATTCCTGCAAAGACGGTCGGAGTGGTCATTACATCGGTCGAATCAGGAGGACAGGCAGAGGCCGCCGGTCTTCAGCGTGGTGACGTGATCCAAGAGGTCAATCACGAATCGATCAAGACGATCGGTGATTATCAAAAGGCCTCAGACAAGATCAAGAAAGACGAACTTGCCGTGCTGTTGGTCAATCGGCAAGGGAACAGCCTGTTTGTGGCGATTAATCCGAAGTAAGGAAAAGGAGCGGATCGGTTGATTGCTCAATCAGTTGACGATCATCACGGCGCTCTTTGCTTCGTCGAGGATACTTATTTTCATCGGTGTGAGGACCTGTGCTGAACAAGCTGAATCGGTGGCTGCAAGATACGGTCTTTAAGCCGCTGGAAGACAAAAAAATGCCGGTCATGGAGCACCTCGTGGAGTTCCAGGGCCGGCTGACCCGTGTCGTGCTTGTCTTGGCAGTTCTGTTTATGGGAACGTTTTTTTATGCCGACGCATTGGTCAAATGGTTGCGGGTTCCGCTCCAGAATATGTTCGTGCCGAGCCAATTAACCTGGGAACCGACCGATTTGCCGTTGGTGCCGTTTGTGTTCTTGGCTCCCGCTGAAGCGCTCTGGCAGAACGTCAAGGTGGCGGGCTTGTTCGCCATCGTGCTCGCCATGCCCTATCTGCTGTTTGAGGCTTGGCGGTTTGTCGTCCCAGGACTTCATGTGCAGGAGCGACGGTTTGTCGGGCCGTTCGTCTGTGTGAGTGCGTTAGCGTTTTACGCCGGGGCCGGATTTTCATTTTTCTTCGTGCTGCCGTTTGCGTTGAATTTTTTGATTTCGTACGGAGTGAACGCCGGATTCATGCCGCAGATCTCGATCGCTCAGTATGTCGGCTTTGCGCTGTGGTTCTTGACGGTTTTTGGGTTGATCTTTGAAGTGCCGTTGGCCATCACCCTCATGGCTAAGTTGGGCTGGGTCGATGCGCCGTTCCTCATTCAGTATTGGAAGTGGGCGTTGTTGGGATCGTTCGTCATCGCCGCGGTTCTGACTCCCACGCCGGACCCGTTCAATCAGACGCTAATGGCCGGTCCGATGTTTTTGCTCTACTGGGTCGGCATCTTCGGCGCGAAGTGTTTCGGCAAGAAAGCCCCTGTGGATGGCCCTCAGGCAGGTGTTTCAACGGTTGCTATGGCAGGGGCTGGTGCCGGGAGTGGCGCACCGGGCATGACGATGCCGAAATCGTCTGGTGATGACTATGTCGGCGTTCCCGGAGGACGTCGCTAACAACAAGAGGGTGATATACAGCACATGATTCCAGGAAACAAATCCTATGGCACGTGAACTCAACGTCATCAACAACAGCGACGGAAGCGGGGACGCCTGCACCTACATGTGGGCGTGCGCCATCTGTGACGAAAATGAGCGGTGCCAGAAGGATAAAGAAGGGCATAGCCGATGGCTGGTTGCGAAGCGGATGGAGCGCATCGAACACAAAGTGCTCATCATGAGCAACAAAGGCGGTGTAGGAAAAAGCACGTGCACGACAAACATCGCGGTGAGCCTTGCGCTCAAAGGCTGGCATGTGGGTATCTGCGACATGGATATTCATGGTCCCAATATTCCCAAAATGGTCGGTGCGGAAGGGCAGAAGCTTAAGATCAGCACCTCGGGTGGGATTATTCCATTCCAAGCCTACAATTTAAAGATCGCCTCCATGTCCTTCCTGCTGCAGAACTCGGATGATCCTATTATCTGGCGTGACGCCTACAAATATGAATTCATTAATCAACTGCTCGGGGGCGTCGATTGGCAGGATTTGAATTTCCTCTTAATCGATCTCCCACCGGGAACCGGGAACGAGTCGGTTACGACGATCGATCTGCTCGGCGGGGTGAGCGGTGCCGTGATTGTGACGACGCCGCAGGAAGTAGCGCTCCTCGATTCGAGGAAGTCGGTCACGTTTTGCAAGGATAGCGAGGTGCCGATCATCGGGATTGTTGAAAACATGAGTGGACTCGAGTGTCCACATTGTCACGAGTCTATCGATGTGTTTAGGAAGGGTGGTGGAGAAGCGTCCGCGCTCGATATGGGAGTCCCATTTTTGGGGCGCATTCCGCTCGATCCGGACGTGGTCACACAGTCGGACGCAGGTGAACCGTTTGCGTTGTTCAATTCCGATACGCCGACGGCGGAAGCGTACCACCGTATTGCCAATCAGGTGGAGGCATTTTGTCAAAAGAGCGCATCGTTGATGAAAGTGGGGCGGACAACTGCCGGACCGCTGAAAGGATTCAATCGGTGAAAGCCTCAGATGCCATAGCCGGATTGACGCAACTCCAAGATGCTCAAAAGGTCGTTCTCAACACCGCGCCGTTGTTGGGCCTTGAAAAAGTCTCGATTCTGGATGCGTTGGGCCGTGTCTTGGGTGAAGACATCGTTGCTGCCCGTGATAACCCGCCGTGGGATAATTCAGCGATGGATGGGTTTGCCGTCAGATGGGAGGATATCAAGCAGGATCACGCTATTCAGAAACCAGTCACGCTCTCGGTCATTGAGGATGTCCCCGCCGGGATGATGCCGTCAAAAGCTGTAGGTCCCGGCCAGGCCATCCGGATCATGACCGGTGCGCCGATTCCTCGAGGAGCGGATACCGTGCTGAAGGTGGAAGATACGGAACCTACGGCGGAGTCCGTTCGAGTCTTCAAGGCGGAACCGAAAGGGGCCAACATTAGGCCGCAAGGTGAGGATGTCAAGAAAGGGGATCGCATCATTGCCAAAGGCACTCGGATTCGCCCCAGTGAATCGGGGATGCTGGCGATCCTGGCCAAGCCGTTTGTGTTCGTGCATCAACGACCCCGCGTAGCGATCCTTTCGACCGGTGACGAGTTGGCTGATTTGGACGAGCGGTTCAGCGAGGAGAAGATCATCAATTCGAACAGTTACGGGATCGCCGCAGCTGTGCAGGAAGCCGGGGGAATTCCGATCTTGCTCGGTATCGCGCGCGATACGCCGGCGGCGTTGAAAGAGAAGATTGCAGAGGGGTTGAATGCCGATGTGCTGGTGTTGTCCGGTGGAGTCTCGATGGGCGACTATGATTTCACCAAAGCGGTGTTTCGTGAGCTCGGCGCCGAGATGAATTTTTGGAAACTTGCTATTCGCCCAGGCCAACCGTTGGCGTTCGGGAAAATCCAGGGCAAGCTTGCGTTCGGGCTTCCAGGTAACCCTGTTTCGTCGATGGTGACGTTCGAGCAGTTGGTGCGGCCGGCGTTACTTAAAATGAGCGGGTGTCTGAGTTATGGGCGCCCTGTGGTGCGGGCCATATTTCAAGAGAAATTTTCCAAGCGGGGCGATCGACGACATTTCTTGCGCGGTATTCTTACGCGGGACGAAGGGGTGTTCAAGGTTCGAACGACGGGAGGCCAAGGCTCAGGCATTCTGACCTCCATGGTCAAGGCGAATTGTCTCATTGATGTGCCGGTGGATGTGGAGCGGATCAATCCCGGTGACGACGTGGTCGTGCAACTCTTGAGCGGTGAGGCCTGGCCCGCTAAAACAGAGCATGGGCATTCCGGGGGGCATCAACTCTCCTGCTGCTAGGCCACGTACGGAACGGTTACAAAATGTCTATTCCAATCGTGTCATTTATCGGCCGGTCGAACAGCGGGAAAACCACGTTGATCGAACGCCTGATCCCCGAGTTGGTCAAGGCCGGGTACCGCGTGGCGACGGTCAAGCATGCCGGTCATGGATTCGATCTTGATACGGAAGGGAAGGATAGTTGGCGTCATAAACGTGCCGGTGCCGGTAGCGTGGTGGTGGTGTCGAAGGGAAGCCTTGCGTTGTTTGCCGATGTCTCCGAACAGCTGAAGGTCGAGGAAGTGCGCGATCGTTTTTTGGATGCATCGTATGACCTTGTTATCGCCGAAGGATGGAAAAGCGAAGGGTATCCGAAGGTCGTCATTGTTCGCGACCAGCTCGGCGAGATTCCCCACTCTCTAGACGGCCTTCTGGCAGTGGTTTCCGATAAGCCGATTGATTCTCCCGTTCCCGTGTTCCATCTAGATGATGTGATCGGAGTGGCCACTCTCTTGATCAAGCAGTTTCCTCTTCGACATCGGGAGCATGAACTGGAAGTCTAAGGCCACGTTGGTGTCGATCCTTGCGATCGGCGTTCTGGCGCTGGTTGGAACAGCGATACCTCTTACAGATCGTCCGACGTTCTGCGCTGGATGCCACACGATTGCCCCGGCCTATGAGACCTGGGCTCAGTCTTCCCATAAGGACGTCACTTGTGTGGCCTGTCATGTGAGACCTGGTCTCCAAGGTTGGTTATCCGATAAGGTTGCGTCGGGGGTCAGAGACGCCGCCGTCTATGTATTCGGGACACCGCCCGACGCGCATAATCTTCAGGCGAAAGTCGATTCAGGCGTATGTCTTGGGTGCCACCGTCATATCCTTCGTGTGTCGGAGACGGCGCCACGAGATCTTCCCTCTCCAGTGAAAGAGGTGGGTTTGATCATGGGCCATCGGCAACACATGGAGGCTTTCAGGGTTCGCGGACTGAGTGAAGGGTGTACGACTTGTCATGCCGGCGTCGTGCATGATGGTCCTATTAAGGGATATCCCGTCGTCATTCCACGCGGACACGTCTCGGCGGACCACCAGCCGTGGTATCCCGCTCACCCGGAAGGCTCCTATCTTCGCGCAAGGGCACTCAACGACTGTTTCCGCTGTCATGATGGGAAGACGCAGTATCTCAATAAAACATTGGACCGTAGATGCGAGACCTGCCACATCTCGGAGAAGATCAGCGGCGCCTTGCTGTTCAATTAATCGATCACGTTCGTCAACGTAATGACACCCCCAGTCTTGCAAGCGTCTGATCTGACCAAGCGGTTCGGCGACTTTACGGCGGTCAATGGGATATCCTTTCACATTAAGCCGGGAGAAATCCTGGGACTCTTGGGGCCAAACGGAGCCGGGAAGACCACCACTATTCAGATGCTCTTAGGACTTGTGACCCCTACGTCAGGATCCATTCACATGTTCGGTCTGGACCTTTCGACGCATCGAGAGGAGATTCTGCAGCAGGTCAATTTTTCATCGACCTATCTTTCTATGCCGCAGTCACTCACGGTCGAAGAAAACTTATGGGTTGTGGGGCGTCTCTACGGAATGTCGGATATGGCCAGGCGCGTGGACGCTATCGTCAAAAAACTGGAGATGGAGGAGTTCCGCGGCAAGATCACCCGCAAACTGTCGTCAGGGCAAATGACACGGCTCACCTTGGCGAAGGCGTTTCTTACCGAGCCGCAAATCCTCTTTCTCGATGAGCCGACGGCGAGTTTGGACCCTGATGTCGCCTTCAAGGTCAGGTCGTTACTGAAAGAAGCGCGGCGATCATCCGGCCTGAGCATTCTGTATACATCGCATAACATGCGCGAAATGGAAGAAATGTCGGACCGTATCATTTTTCTTCAACGTGGGCGCATCGTGGCGACGGGAACAGCGCAAGAAATCATTGACCGATTCGGAAAGACGGATTTAGAAGAAGTGTTCTTGAAGTTTGCACAAGAACAGGGGCACTCAGTATCGTGACGAACATCATGAACCTATTGATCGATGGCGTAGCAGGATTTTTTACAGGAGGACTCGCGCTCAGCGCCGCCTGGGGGCTCTTTTGGTTGACGATCAGTCTTGTCGGGGTGTGTCGAGGTACTTGCGGATGGCGCGTCGTATGGATGAGCTTGGTGGGAGGATTGGTGCCGCTTGCTTTAGGGATTGTGCTGATCTGGTGGATCAGTGGTTTTGAGCGTATGACGGCTTCGTTTACAGTGGGACTCATGGGGATGCCGACGGTGTTGACGGGATTTTGGTTACGGCGGATGCCTGACGGACAACGGGCAGGAACGCATCTGGCGCTGGGGGTACGGCATCTCATGAAAGAGCTCCTCGTCTCGCATCAGGGATGCGGCGATTGTCACGATGGACATGATCATGGAACGTGCCGGTGAAACTCCATCGCATCATGGCATTGGTCGTCAGGCATTTGTACCTCTATCGACGCAGTTTGCCCCGTATTATGGAGATTTTTTATTGGCCGTTCCTGGATCTCGTGATCTGGGGGTTTATCACGCTGTATCTTGCTCGATACCAAAGCCAAGTGCCTGGGTTCGTCACCTTTTTTTTAGGCGCGCTGATCTTGTGGGATATGCTGTTCCGCTCGCAACAAGGGATCACGATTTCATTTCTCGAGGAACTCTGGGCACGCAACTTGATGAACCTGTTCGCCAGTCCGATGAAACCCGGCGAGTTTTTGATTGCCACGATGATCATGAGTGTGATGAAGGTGACGGTCGTTTCGATCGTCATGACGGGCTGTGCCCTCCTGTTCTATTCATATAACATCCTGATTATTGGCGTCTGGTTGATGCCGTTTGTGCTCAATTTGGTCGTAACAGGCTGGATCATCGGTGTGTTTACGACCTCACTCATCATGCGATTTGGACAAGAGGCCGAAGTGCTTGCCTGGAGCATGGTCTTTCTCTTCCAGCCGATCTCCTGTGTTTTTTATCCGATGGAGGTGTTGCCCACGTGGCTGCAGATGATTGCATGGGCAAATCCGGCGGCACATATTTTTGAGGGCATGCGAGCCGTCTTAGGCGAGAGTGCCTCACCCGTCGGGGACTTGGTCTGGGCAGTGTGTCTCAATGGGGTATTGCTCGTCATGGTCGTTGCCTGGTTCTATCGCACAGTCGCGTATTGTAAGGACCAAGGACTTTTGGTTCGAGTCGGAGAGTGAAGTTGTAATTCAGAAGCTATTGTGCTAGATTTGCTATGGATCATGTCGTCCTGGGTCTCGGCGGCAATGAGTGTTGATCAGAGGAGACCCGCAATGCCGATGTTGCCTTGTCCGGGAATCTCGTCGGAAGTCAGACCTAAGTCGCTGCATCGATCGCGTCTTCGGCCCGCTCCTTCCCCGTTCCTCGTGCTCAAGAC
>CABVRR010000049.1:22381-23443 GCA_902500705.1 uncultured Nitrospira sp. | reverse complement strand
GGTGACATCACCGGCACGGTAAGCGTCGCCTGGTGCAAGGCCAAATAGGAAGACATGGGCAAGGCTCCTTCGCGGATTCTTGCACACCGACTGGCCCGGTCGAGGTCTTCGGGTAGGTTGCTTGAGGTTCGAGGTAACTCGAATCCCAGAGAAATGATCATCCAGGCGGAGAGGACAACTTCTTCGCGGGACAGAATCCGGCTTATAGGTCTTCCGTCTGCGCGCTTTTCCTGCGGCCATGATTCTGTGAATACACTTCTCTTGCGTTGTCTGGGAATGAGACTTCGAGCCGCAGTGTCTTGACGGTCTTTGTTTGAGAGTGATAAAATCTCGAATCTTTCCCCTTGATTTCAAACACATTTCTGCATGATGATGCGCTCATGGTCATGCATGCCGTTGCACGGTTGGAGGGAGGGTTGTCATGACACTCACCGGTGCTGAGATCTTCATCGAATGCCTGAAGCGAGAGGGGGTTAAGACCGTCTTTGCGCTTCCCGGCGGCGTGGTGTTGAAGATTTTCGATACGCTTCATCAGCAGAAAGATGTTGAAGTGATCCTGACGCGGCATGAGCAGGGTGCGGGGCACATGGCGGAAGGGTATGCGAAGGCGACCGGAAAGGCAGGCGTCTGTCTGGTCACGTCCGGTCCAGGGATGACGAACGTCATTACAGCCTTAGCCGATGCCTATATGGACTCTGTTCCGGTGGTGTGTTTTAGCGGACAGGTCCCGACCAACTTAATCGGAAACGATGCCTTTCAAGAAGCCGACAATATCGGTTTGAGCCGTCCCTGCACGAAGTACAATTTTCTCGTCAAAGACGTCAACGATTTGGCGGCAACGATCAAAGAGGCGTTCTATATTGCGACGACCGGCCGCCCTGGTCCGGTGTTGGTGGATATCCCAAAAGATGTGTCGATGGCAAAAGCGGAATTCACCTATCCGAAGTCAGTCTCGATTCGCGGGTACAACCCGACCTACGATGGGAATAAGTGGCAGATCAAGCAGGCGGCCGAAGCGATTATGAAGGCCAAGAAGCCGATTCTCTATGTCGGTGGCGGGGT
>CABVRR010000049.1:4174-22281 GCA_902500705.1 uncultured Nitrospira sp. | reverse complement strand
CGGCCGAAGCGATTATGAAGGCCAAGAAGCCGATTCTCTATGTCGGTGGCGGGGTGATTTTTTCAAGCGCCTCGCAGGAACTGCTTGAGCTGGCGGAGATGACTCAGATCCCAGTCGATATGACATTGATGGGACTCGGTGCGTTTCCAGGAGAGCATCCTCTGTCCATGGGGATGCTGGGAATGCATGGGACGTATCAAGCCAACATGGCCATGCATTATTCCGATCTGGTGATCGCCGTCGGTGCGCGGTTCGATGATCGGGTGACAGGGAAAGTCTCGGAGTTCTGTCCCTATGCAAAAGTGATTCATATCGATATCGACCCGACTTCTATTCGGAAAAATATCCACGTCGATATTCCGATCGTCGGCGATTGCCGGACGGTGCTCCGTGAGTTGAATCAGATTTTGCGCGCGACGGTCAATGGAGAACAGAAAGACCTTCGGAAACCCTGGTGGGATCAAATCCGAGACTGGCAACAGGCTCATCCATTGACCTATCACCAAGAGGACGATGGTCCGATCAAGCCGCAACAGGTCGTCAAGCGGTTGTATGAACTGACCAAGGATCGGGATCCGATCGTCTCAACGGATGTCGGACAACACCAAATGTGGGCGGCGCAGTATTTCAAGCTGGCCAAGCCCAACCGGTGGTTGACCTCGGGCGGTCTCGGCACGATGGGGTTTGGGTTTCCCGCTGCGATGGGCGCACAGGCCGCGTTCCGGGACCGATTGGTCCTGTGTATTGCGGGAGACGGCAGCATCCAGATGAACATGCAGGAGATGGCGACGGCGGTGGTGAACAAACTGCCGGTGAAGATCATTATCTTGAATAATGGATTTCACGGCATGGTGCGCCAGTGGCAGGATCTGTTCTATGAAGGACGCTATGCGTCGAGTGATCTAGGGACGACGCCGGATTTCGTGAAACTCGCGGATGCCTATGGGGCGGTGGGATTGCGGGTCAAAAAGGTCGGTGACTTGGACGCCGTGCTGAAAGAAGCCTTGGCGACGGACAAACCGGTCATCGTGGATGTGCCGACCTATCCCTATGAGAATTGTTATCCGATGATTCCTGCCGGCGGCTGCAACCATGAGATGATCATGGAGGATCCGCCTGAGTTGAAGAAGAAACAATCCGGGGCGACAAAAGTGACGCCGGAAGATAAAGATACGGTCCTGACTGCATAGGAGTAGGAACGGAGCGCGCGTCGCGAAGGGAAGAAACGGGGAACACCACGTTTCGCCTTCGCGCAATAAGCCATCATGGAACATATTATTTCAGTAACGGTTGAAAATAAGTTTGGAGTCTTGTCGCGAGTCGCAGGGTTATTCAGCGGCCGAGGGTTCAATATCGAGAGCTTGTCGGTCGCCCCGACGCTCGATCCGTCCATGTCACAGATGACGATCGTGACCTCGGGTGATGAACGGATCATCGAGCAGATCGTCAAGCAGTTGAATAAGCTGATCGACGTGATCAAGGTCGTGGACTTGAACGAGACCGAGTTTGTCTCACGAGAGACGGCCATCATTAAAGTCCATACGAAAGATCAGGATCGCGCCGAAGCGCTTCGGATCGTCGATATCTTTCGGGCCAATGTGATCGATTCGACGCCGACTACGTACACGATCGAAGTCTCCGGTGATTCGAAGAAGATCGAAGCCATTATTAATTTGCTCCAGCCGCTTGGAATCAAAGAGCTGGTCCGTACGGGACGAGTTGCCGTGGCTCGTGAGCCGGTTCGTGCAGTCGCTCCGCAGGCGAAGAAGGTCGTTCGCGAATAGAACCCGGCTCCACGCCTCGTGACGCTATCTACCGACGAATAAGGGAAAGGGTGAGTATGAACATCTATTACGATAAGGACGCTGATATTCAGCAGATTCGAAGCAAGAAGGTGGTCGTGATCGGCTATGGAAGCCAGGGCCATGCCCATGCGCTGAATCTCAAAGAGAGCGGCGTACAGGTCGTCATCGGATTGCGTGAGGGCGCATCATGGAAAAAGGCCGAACAAAGCGGACTTAAAGTTATGCCGGTCGGTGATGCCGTCAAGGCGTCCGATGTCGTGATGATTCTCGCGCCGGATGAGGCGCAAGCGGCTATCTATCGGCAGGACGTGGCACCGAATCTCAAACCTGGATCCTATTTGGCATTCGGGCACGGCTTCAACATTCATTTCGGGCAGATTGTGCCGCCTGCTTCGATCAATGTCTTTATGGTGGCCCCGAAGGGGCCGGGACATCTTGTTCGGTCGGAGTATACGAAGGGCAGCGGGGTGCCGTGTCTTGTGGCGATCCATCAGGATCCCAGCGGGAACACTAAACAGGTCGGATTAGCCTATGCGAGTGCGATCGGCGGCGGTCGGGCCGGCGTGATCGAAACGAATTTTCGAGAAGAGACGGAGACGGATCTCTTCGGTGAACAAGCGGTGCTCTGCGGGGGGCTCACGTCGTTGATTCAGGCCGGATATGAAACCTTAGTCGAAGCCGGCTATTCGCCGGAGATGGCGTATTTTGAATGCCTGCATGAAGTGAAACTGATCGTCGATTTGATCTATCAAGGCGGCATCGCCAATATGCGTTACTCGATTAGCACGACCGCTAAGTACGGGGATGTGACGCGTGGACCGCGTGTGGTCACTGAGCAGACCAAGCAGGAGATGAAGAAGATTCTTGATGAGATCCAGACAGGACGATTTGCCAAAGAATGGGTGCTCGAGAACCAAGCGAATCGGCCGGTGTATAATGCATTGCTGGCCAAAGGTGAGGCGCACCCGATTGAGCAAGTAGGCGCCAAGCTCCGGGGGATGATGCCGTGGCTGAAAAAGGATCAGCTCGTCGATAAAACGAAAAACTAGCGATGTCGAACATGGACCTTCAAGACGTGGGGAGATGCTGTGGCTGATCGGGCGGTCGGCGTTCCATTTGCCAAAGAAGGAATTCCCTTCATTGCGGTTCCTGCTGGCGTTACACTGGTGGCAGGACTATTGGGCTGGCCGGTTCTTGTGGCCCTCGGTGCACTTGCAACCGCATTTTCAGCCTGGTTTTTCAGGAATCCGTCTCGTGTGGTACCGCATGGCGCAAATCTTATCGTGGCCCCAGGAGACGGCAAAGTCATCGCCATTGAAGAAGAGTTCGAACCGCGGTACCTGAAGGAACGCAGCGTCAGAGTGACGATTTTTTTGAACGTGTTTGATGTGCACATCAATCGGTTTCCCTGTGATGGTGCGATCGAAGATGTACAGTATCAACCGGGTCTTTTCCTGGTCGCGAGCAAGCCTGAAGCTACGATACGAAACGAGCAAAACGCTGTGATGATCAAAACTGCCGAAGGTATCAAGGTGTTGTGCGTGCAAGTCGCAGGATTGATCGCTCGTCGCATCGTGTGTTGGGCGTCGCCGCGAGACCAGGCCGTCCGAGGTGAACGGTACGGGTTGATCCGTTTCGGGTCGCGCATGGATACCTTTCTTCCGATGGGTACCAAGCTCCGAGTGTCCGTCGGAGAGCGCGTCAAAGGGGGCGAAACCATCCTAGGAGAATTGTCATGAAAACGACAAGCTTCAGGAATTCGTTCGGGAAGGAAGGAAAGCGGCGAAAAGCCGCGATGCATCTTATTCCGAACCTCTTTACGACGGGGAATTTATTTTGCGGAGTGTATGCGATCTTATCCGTCTTCAATGCGAATTATCTTGAGGCGGCCATCGCGATTCTAGTCGCGATGATTTTTGATGTCTTGGACGGCAAATCGGCCAGACTGACCAACAGCACGAGCCAGTTCGGACTGGAGTATGACTCACTGTCCGATGTGGTGTCCTTCGGTGTCGCACCAGGCTTATTGATTTACTCGTGGGCATTAAGCGGCCAGGGCACCTTCGGCGTGGCGGTGATGTTTGCGTATGTCGCGATGGGGGCTGTTCGGTTGGCACGATTCAACTCCACCGTTGCACTGTCGGACGGGAAGTATTTTACAGGGCTGGCGATTCCGGCTGCTGCAGGTGTGGTGGCCTCCTTGGTTGTGTGTGATCACTATCTGCTCAAGATGGGAACGGACGTCAGGCCGATCACGGTCCTTCTTATCACCCTGGCGCTTTCATTCTTGATGGTCAGCACGATTAAGTATCGCAGCTTTAAAGAGCTCAAGTTTAAGGGGGACCGACAGATCACCTATTTGGTCTGGGGAATCCTGACCTTGATGATGGTGGCAGCCTGGCCGGCGGTGATGTTATTCGTCATCTTTGCCGGATACGCATTAATGGGGCCGGTCGAAAAAGTGTTTTGGCTGGTGGCGCCGGCGACAGGGAAAAAGAGTTTCGGAAAAATTGATCCTGTGCCGGTTGAGCCCAAGTCATAGGCCTCCCTCTGTGGGAGGAATGACGGCATTCATGAACGGCTAAGACGAGGAATAGTACGCGAGTCGTTTAGACGCAGAGTCTGTCGTATTCTGCAGAGAGCTGGTGGGTGGTGCAAACCAGCCTAAACGTCGCCGAACTCGCCTCTGAGCCGAATCTCTGAACGAGCCAGTAGGAGATTCCGCCTTGCCTCCGTAAGAGGCCTTATGAAGAGCTTGAGCCGTCAGATGACGTTCAGGCTAAATCAGGGTGGTACCACGGAGCGCATCAAGCCTTCGTCCCTGGACTAGTGGGATGAAGGCTTTTCTTTTACAAGCTGCTGCAAAAGCCTTCCCACTGCGTTCTCACGCGTTCAGCCCATCCCTCGCCTTGATCGGGGGCAGGCGTGCTTTGACACGTTAGGGGTGAGTGGGTGAGAACGAAACGCTTGTTGAGCAGCTTGTGAATCGGAGGTCGGCCATGACACGCATGATCAGAATTTTCGACACGACGTTGCGGGACGGGGAGCAATCGCCCGGCGCCAGCATGAATGTAGAAGAAAAGGTCATGGTGGCGAAGCAACTGGCCCGGCTCGGTGTCGATATTATCGAGGCGGGATTCGCCTATAGCTCACCGGGAGATTTTGAGGCGGTGCGACGCATCGCGCAGGAGGTCGAAGGACCGACGATTTGCAGCCTCGCGCGGGCGCGTCCTGAAGACATCGATCGAGCTTATGAAGCCTTAAAAGGGGCACCGAAAATCCGGATCCATACGTTCCTGTCGACATCCGATATCCACTTGAAGCATCAGTTTCGGATGACCCGTGAGCAGGCCAAACAGCGCGCCGTCGAGATGGTGCAACGAGCCAGGGGGTATGTCGATGATGTCGAGTTTTCTCCGATGGACGCGAGCCGTTCCGACCCGGCCTATCTCTATGAAGTGATCGAAGCCGTTATTGCGGCGGGAGCCGGTACCGTCAACATTCCCGATACGGTGGGCTATGCCGTGCCGCAGGAGTTCGGGGCACTCATCAAAGGGATCTGCGACAAGGTGCCCAACGTCGGACAGGCGGTAATCTCGGTCCACTGTCACAACGACTTAGGCGTCGCCGTGGGGAATAGTTTGGCGGCTATCCTCAACGGCGCCGGCCAAGTCGAGTGCACGATCAACGGCATAGGCGAGCGTGCGGGGAATACCTCCTTGGAAGAAATCGTGATGGGGTTACGGACGAGAAAGGATTTCTACCAGGCCGATACCGGAGTCCGGACCGAGGAGATTGCCAAGACCAGCCGGTTGGTCAGCAAGATCACGGGGATGGTGGTTCAGCCGAATAAAGCGATTGTCGGGGCCAATGCCTTTGCCCATACATCGGGGATTCATCAGGATGGCTTGCTGAAAGACAAAACGACGTACGAGATCATGCGCCCGGAATCAATCGGACTGATCGAAAGTAAAATGGTAATGGGGAAGCTGTCTGGTCGCCATGCGTTTCGTCAGCGCTTGGAGGAGTTGGGCTACAAACTCGGAGAAGACGAGATCAATCATGCCTTCGAGCGGTTCAAAAAACTCGCTGATCAAAAAAAAGAGATCTTCGAAGAAGATCTCGAAGTCATCGTCTCGGAAGAATTGGCGAAGATGGCCGACCGAATCACCTTGAAAACCTTTCATGTTTCGAGTGGAACGGATCGGGTTCCGACCGCGACGGTTGAACTGGAGATCGACGGGGTATCCACGACACAGACCGGGACCGGCGACGGGCCTGTGGATGCCGTCTATCGGACCATTGCTGCCATCACGCAGACGAAGAGCCGGTTGTTGATGTATGTCGTCAAAGCCATTACCGGCGGGACCGATGCGCAGGGCGAAGTCTCGGTGCGGGTGCAAGAAGATGGCCGAACCGTATCCGGTCACGGCGCCGATACCGATATCATCACGGCCTCGGCACGGGCGTACTTGAGTGCATTAAATAAACTGGCATATTTGACGACAAAGCAGGCGCAAGGAGAACAGAAGGTGAACTTGATTTGATGTTGAACGCCACGGTACAGTTTCCCTGTCTCGTGCGAGGGTGTTGGGCAGAAAGGAAACCTGTCCGTGTTGAAAGTGACGCTGGCAGATCGTTCGGAGTTTCTGGCCGGTGATCATACACGCCTGAGGGAGATCTTCCACCCAGCGAAGCACCAGGTGACACTTGGGTACAGCCTGGCACACGGGCGGTTGAGCCCTGGACATCGGTCGAAACAACATGTCCTGGCTTCGTCCGAGGTCTATTACTTTATCGCCGGACGAGGAAAACTGACGATCGACGATCAGGTCACGCTGATCGAAGCGGGTACGACGGTCTATGTTCAGCCGGGAGGACGACAATGTCTGGAAAATGTCGGCACGACGGATATCGAGTTTTTATGTCTCGTTGATCCGGCCTGGCGGATTGAGGATGAAACAATACTGGAATAAGCCGTACGGCGATTGAGTCATTGAAAGGAGCCACAGTGAAGGCCAAGATTGCGGTGCTGGCCGGAGACGGAGTCGGGCGAGAGATTGTTCCTGAAGCCGTGAAGGTCTTGAAAGTGATTGCCGAGAAATATGGGCACTCGTTCGAATTTGCCCCCGCCGATATCGGAGGGCAGGCAATCGATAAGTTGGGGGTCCCGTTACCGAATGATACCTTGGCGCTTGCCAAGCAGAGCGATGCCGTTTTGTTAGGCGCCGTGGGCGGGCCTCGATGGGAGGGGTTGGAATATAGCTTGCGACCGGAGCGAGCCCTGCTCGGAATTCGCGAAGCCTTAGGGCTCTATGCCAACCTGCGACCGGCGAAGGTCTATTCCAATCTCGTGGATGCCTCGACGCTGAAGCGTGAGGTGATCGAGGGGATCGATATCCTGGTGATTCGTGAGCTCACCGGCGGCATCTATTTCGGAAAACCGAAAGGGATCGAAAAATTGCCGAACGGAGACGAACGGGGCGTCAACACCGAAGTCTATTCGACGGAAGAGATCCGGCGGATTGCCAAGGTCGCATTTGAATCAGCGAGGAAACGGCGTAAAAAGGTCACCTCGGTCGACAAGGCGAATGTGTTGGAGTCATCGGAGCTTTGGCGAAAGGTCGTCATCGAAGTGCATGCCTCCTACCAAGACGTGGAATTGGGCCATATCTATGTGGATAACGCCGCCATGCAGTTGGTGAGAAATCCACGCCAGTTCGACGTCCTACTGTGCAACAACATGTTCGGGGACATTCTCAGCGATGAGGCTGCGATGCTGACCGGATCGATTGGAATGTTGCCGTCGGCGAGCGTCGGAGCCAAAGTCGGTCTCTTTGAGCCGATCCACGGAAGCGCGCCGGACATCGCCGGCAGGAACATCGCCAATCCTATTGCGACCATTGCCTCAGCCGCGATGATGCTGTCGTATGCGTTTCAGTTGGACAAAGAAGCCGAGGCCATCGAACAGGCGATTGTGAAGACGCTGGAGCTTGGGTACAGGACGAAGGATATTCAAAGCCCGGGCGCGCAGATTGTGGGTACCGTCGAGATGGGCGACGCCATCATCAAGAACTTACCTTAGGCCTCGATCGTATTTGATATGGCAGCTCTGCTTTCTACATGGATGATCCGCACGCTCGCCGGTAACGGCGAGTGTGGTTGTACGGGAGACGGTGGCCCGTCAACGCAGGCCCGTTTGAACGAGCCGAAAGGCGTGACAATCGATCACTATGGCCATGTTTATGTGGCCGATTCTGAGAATCACGTCGTTCGCAAAATCGATCGCGAGACCGGTGTCATCTCAACGGTAGCCGGCATGTCGAACGAAGGGCATGTTCCCCCGGCAGTCGAACGGCACATGCCCATTCAGCCTATAGATGAAGACCCATTGGCCGATGATGCCGTCCAAACTAGTTCAACAAAATTTACCCAACAAGCCGATTTGAGCGGAACCGTTCGGTATTGGACGAATCCAGCCACCACATCTGCCGCGCGGTACGGTGGAGACGGCGGAACAGCGGTGCACGCGCAGCTGAACTTTCCGACGGCCGTCGCCGTGGATCGGAAAGGAAATCTCTATATTGCCGATACCATGAACCATCGTGTGCGGGTGGTGAATGCGGCAACCGGCGTGATCACGACCGTGGCCGGAACAGGACAGGCGAGATTCTCCGGTGACGGTGGCCCTGCCGATCGAGCCGCACTCAATGAGCCGGCGGCGCTGGTGGTTGACGACGAAGGGCGGCTCTATATCGCCGATCAAAGCAACCACCGCGTACGGATGGTCGATCTTAAGACCGGTATCATTCAGACGATCGCCGGAACCGGAGTGGCCACGTACGATGGCGATGGGAAGCGTGCCGTCGAAAGTGCGCTCGCCGGCCCCAGTGGATTGGCTCTTGTGGCCGACCAACTCTATATTGCCGATACCTTCAACGGTCGAGTTCGATGTGTCGATCTCTCGTCAGGAGGGCTGACCACGATGGCCGGCGATGGCGGAGTCTACCGATATGAAGCGCCGTCTGATGCCCCGTCAGCGAGCTTGTCACGCCCGACAGGAATAGCATTCGATCACGAAGGGCGTCTTTTTCTGACCGATTCGGACAATCACGTCATTCGGCAATGGGATAGAGAGTCGGGGGTGGCGTTCTGTGTGGCAG
This sequence comes from uncultured Nitrospira sp., assembly GCA_902500705.1. Taxonomy (GTDB): domain Bacteria; phylum Nitrospirota; class Nitrospiria; order Nitrospirales; family Nitrospiraceae; genus Nitrospira_D. The sequence continues at coordinate 13,313 of CABVRR010000049.1, read as the reverse complement.
GGCAAGGGGTGCCCTGCTATTCCGGCGACGACGGCGTCGCACGAGAGGCGGGGTTATGTTATCCATTCGGTATCGTGGCGGATCGCGACGGAACGCTGCTGGTAGCCGATACCTTTAATCACCGTATTCGCATATTGGCGTTGGAGTAGTCATTTCATGATGAAGAAGAAACCAAAGTACACCGTAGCCATTCTTGGCGCGACTGGCGTCGTCGGGCAGGAAACGCTTGAGATCTTAGAAGAGCGGAAGTTTCCGCTTGCCGAACTTCGACTGTTTGCGTCTAAACGGTCGGCCGGCGAAGTCATGAGCTGCCAAGATCAGGAGTGGACGGTAGAAGAGTTGACGGAATCGTCCTCGTTTTCCGGAGTGGACATCGCCTTCATCTCTGCGACGGATGCGATCAGCAAAGAGTATGGCCTGCGTTTGGGCGCAGCAGGAGTCGTGGTGATCGATGATAGTGCCGTGTTCCGTATGGATGAGCAAGTTCCCTTGGTCGTTCCCGAGGTAAATGCCGCAGCGTTACGTGCCATGCCTCGTGGAATCGTGTCCATCCCAAACTGTACGACCACTCCGTTGGTGATGGCCTTGAAGCCGCTGCATGATGCGGTAGGGGTGAAGCGCGTCGTGGTCACGACATTTCAGTCTGTGTCTGGGACTGGGTCGGCGGCGATGGACGAGCTTATGGATCAAACGAAGGACCTGTTGGCGTTTCGGGATATCAAGACCGAAGTCTATCCCCATCAGATTGCCTTCAACATTTTGCCGCACATCGGCTCATTCAACGATGGAGGCGATTGTTCAGAGGAAGTGAAGATTGCCAAGGAAACCAGGAAGATCCTCGATGCGCCGGATCTGCGAGTGACGGCGACGACGGTGCGGGTCCCCGTATTGCGTTGTCATTCTGAAGCCATCAATATTGAATTAGCCAAGCCCTTAACGGTCAATGAAGCGCGAGCCGCATTGGCAGCCATGCCCGGCGTGATCATCTACGATGATCCGGTGAAAAATCTGTATCCGATGCCGCTTGATGCGACAGGCAAAGACGACGTCTATATCGGGCGCGTGCGCCAGGACGAATCGATTACAAACGGGCTCAATCTCTGGGTCGTCTCCGATAATCTTCGGAAAGGGGCGGCACTGAATGCCATTCAGATCGCGGAATATTTAGTGAATGGCTAGTGTGGTGAGGTGTGTCTCCAGACCGATTGAGTCCACGGCTTACTAGGATGGCGATCGATGCCGGAATGGGCGACCCTCGGCAAGATTCTAATCGGAATCGGGCTTGGCATTGTCGGACTCGGACTTCTATTTGTCGCCATAGACCGAATGCCCGGTGTGGGGAATGCTCTCAGTTGGTTCGGTAGGCTTCCGGGTGACATCTCCATCAAACGTGACAACTTCAGTTTCTACGTTCCAGTTACGACAAGTATTGTCCTCAGTGTCTTCTTGAGTCTGCTATTCTATCTCGTAGGATGGTTCTTTCGCCGATGAGAGCGGTACGACTTTTCGCAGGCACCGTGGGGTTAGGGGTCTGCCTCGGCTCGATCCTAATGCCGGAGGCGCATGCAGCGCAATCGATTCGCGTGCTGTTGGCTCCGGATGTCCGGCAGCTGGACGTACAGAGCGATCAGACCATTTGGGTGACGGATGAACATGATCAGGCCTGGTCCTATCGGCCGATCGTGCGGATCAAGGTGCGTGGCCATGCGCTAATTCTCAACGGCAAGCCGGTGGTGAGCGATCACCTGACGCTGCGCGCAGGGAATCACGACCTCAAGCTCCGACTAAACGGGAACGACAAGGCAACGGCGCTTCACGCAAGCGATGACAGAGGGGTGTTGCAGGTCAGTGGGGTGATCCAGCTGGTTCGACGAGGGAAGGGGCTGCTCCTGGTCAATCACGTTGATCTCGAAGAGTATGTCAAAGGGGTTGTGCCGGCGGAGGTGAATTCGGCGTGGCATCTTGAGATGCTGAAAGTGCAGGCAGTTGCGACGAGAACCTACGCATTGTATCAGCACATGCTCAGCTCCACGCGAGACTATGACGTGGTCGCAGGCATTCAAGATCAGGTGTATCGGGGTCGCCGCGGCATCGACGCGCGGGTGGTTGAGGCGGTGGAGTCCACGAGAGGTCTCGTGGTGACTTACCAAAGCGCTCCGATCTATGCTGCGTTTTCTTCGACTACAGCCGGAATCACGGAAGATGCCATAACGGTGTGGTCAAAGGATCTTCCGTATCTCAAAGGCGTGGAATGCCCGTTCGACATCGAGTCTCCGTACTATCAGTGGAAGGCGTCCGTCAAGCTTGAGACCTTGGAGAAGAACTTGCGACGGCAAGGATTTGCGATGGGTACCATCTCGGACATCGCACCGCTGACCTATAGTCGAGCCGGGCGAGTTGCCACTCTGCGGATTGTGCACTCTAACGGGGAGTTGACGCTGCAGGGCGAAGATTTGCGGAAATCGGTGGGGTATACGGTGGTGCCCAGTACACAATTTGTGATCGAGTCGGTCGGTCAGGACGTGGTTTTTTCCGGCTACGGAGCCGGTCATGCAGTCGGTCTGTGCCAGTGGGGTGCCAAAGAGCTGGCGGAGTTGGGCTATTCGTTTTCGAGTATTCTGGGATACTACTATCCTGGGACCGAGCTTCGGGATGCTGCGTTGACACAGACCCCGTCTGTTCCATCGGTTCCTCCTTCCTGATGCAACTTTCCGACTTCGATTTTCCATTCGATCCCACCCTGGTTGCGTTGCAGCCGGTTTGCCCTCGTGACCGCGCGCGCTTGCTGCTTCTTGATCGCCGAACGACCGGATTTGGACATCGCTGTGTTGCCGATCTTCCGGCTCTGCTCAATGCGGGTGATCTGCTGGTTGTCAATGACACGAAGGTCTTGGCGGCGCGTGTGCCTGGTATGAAACAACCGACCGGAACCCCAGTCGACGTGTTGTTCGTAAAAAACCTTGGTGAGGGGCGGTGGGAGATTATGGTCAAAGGCACATTCCGCATCGGTCAGGTCATTGAGTTCGATCAACAGGCTCGCGCCACAATCGTGAAACGCGATGCTATTGGTACAGAAGTACTGGTAGAAAGCCAGGAGCCTGTGACACGACTCTTTGACGCTCATGGAATGATACCGCTCCCGCCGTATATCAAGCGCGCAGCGACTCCGGATGATCACCACTGGTATCAGACGGTCTATGCCGAACATGCCGGAGCGATTGCCGCCCCGACGGCGGGGCTTCATTTTACGGAAGAACTATTGAGTCGACTACGTGATGCAGGGATCAAGGTTGCCACGGTGACTCTCCATGTCGGCCCCGGCACGTTCAAGCCCGTGACGGCAGAGCGGATCGAAGATCATCAGATGGGTGCGGAGACATTTACCATCAGCGAAGAGACTGCGAAAACAATCCAGGAGACCAAACGAGCCGGTGGCCGAACAGTAGCCGTCGGTACGACGGTTGTCCGCACTCTTGAAACCGTTGCGAATAAAAAAGAGGAGATTGTTTCAATGTCCGGCGAGAGCCGGCTCTTCATCACGCCGGGATTTCAGTTCAAGGTCGTCGACGCCCTCATGACGAACTTTCACCTGCCCCGGACCACATTATTGATGTTGGTTTCGGCTTTCGCCGGAGTTGAGCCGATTCGCAGAGCCTACCAAGAAGCAGTCAAAGAGCGGTATCGCTTTTACAGCTATGGCGACGCCATGTTGATTCTATGACTTCGTCCTGCCTGGTGTGACCAACGAGCCGAGTCGGATGTTAGAGCATCTCTCGCCGGATGGTGATCGGCAACTTGGCCTTCATGGACTGTTGGAATGAGACCAGCGCACGTTGCTGTTTTTGTAACAGCATGTCATCCAGGACCCGCTGCTTGGACTCTGCGGCCTTTGCCGGGTCGGAATCTTGAGGCCTGGTCATAAGAGATTGCCCTTCGGCAATCTCTGCCGGCGTGAGTGCCACGGAGTCTCGCACGATCATCCGAGCCTTATTTGCCAGGACCTCTTGGTGCTGGATGGACTCGAACGTAGCCGGAGTGAGATGATTTGCGGCTAGTATGCGTTTATAAAGATCCGGGTCGAAGGCGCCGCTTTTCTGAAAGGTCGGCGTTTGCATGATCAGCTCACGCAAGTCGGCGTCGGAAACCCGCACGCCCATTTCTTCAGCTGCGATGATCCAGACACGGCTGTCGACGAGTTGTCCGACGACGAACTCCTTGAATTCTTCCTCTTTAAAGTCGGTTTTGACGTTTTCCTTGTAGATACGGTGCATGTTTTCATAGGTGCGCTTGAATTCATCGATGGAAATCGATTGATCTCCGATCTTGGCGACCGGCCCGGTGCCTTGTTCTCCGAATCCCCACCAGCCCATGGTAATCACAAACGCGATGGCTAAGATCCCCATGATGGACTTGAGGAGCCAAGGGTAATTATGTGCTGCATCTCGCATGGTCTTGATCATGTCAATCCTCTCCCCTTCTGTGGGTCAGCAGTGTACTTGCGGCCATGGCGGAAGGCAAGAGCGGATGGGTTCAGTCTGAGAGTGTCCAGAAGACCAGACTCCTTTGCACCCAGCTTGAGGAGGCTGAGACGTGGTTGCGCAGGAGTTTTAAAAAGAAAATGAAAGAAAAGAGCGGTCTTTGTTTGTGCAAGTTGATGAATTTTGTTATACTTTGCCACTAATTAGAAGGAGTTCTCTTGGTAGGGGAAGGGGCAACCTCGGCGGGGCTGGAGGCAAGAGTCTATCCGAAAGCCTATGTTCTGAATCGGTTCATCGCGAAATTAATTGATCTGTTTATCGTTGTCGCTGCCGGCGAAATGGCTTCTCCTGTCGGCTTTCTTTCCGGCTTGGCTTACATCTTAATTGCCGATGGGTTTGCGGGTGGGAAAAGTATCGGCAAACGGTTGGTTGGTCTGCAAACCATGCGTTTGGATGGCCGGGAGGCGGCAGGTTTCCGAGAGTCAATCATCCGGAATCTTCCGCTGGGTGGCGCACAAATCGCGTATGCGATTCCATACGTCGGATGGCTCGTATCGCTGGCTATTCTGGCATTTGAAAGCTTTTTGATCATCGGGAATGAGCAGGGTCGTCGGCTTGGTGATGAAGTCGCACGGACGCAGGTGTTGGACGCCGGTCAACTTGCGGTCCCGGATTAGGTAAGTCGTACACGAGACACACAGGCTGAGTATCTGATCACTCGGCCAATATGAAGGGAGAGACGCCGTGGGGTTCCCGGGAGATGTGTTCGGTTGGTTCTCCGATGACCTGGCGATTGACTTAGGCACCGCCACGACACTCGTGTATGTTCACGGAAAAGGGATTGTGCTCAATGAACCCTCTGTGGTCGCGGTTGAAAAGAAGAGTGAAAAGGTGCTGGCCGTCGGTTCTGAGGCGAAGAAAATGCTCGGTCGCACACCCGGGAATATCGTTGCGGTTCGGCCGATGAAAGAAGGGGTGATCGCCGATTTTGAAATGGCCGAGCAGATGTTGAAACATTTCATCCGCAAGGCCCACAATCGGAGCGCGTTTGTGCGGCCGCGCATCATCATCGGTGTGCCATCCCGCATCACGCAGGTGGAGCAGCGGGCGGTGCGTGACTCGGCGGAATTGGCCGGGGCCCGAGAAGTCTATCTGATCGAAGAGCCTGTGGCTGCTGCGATCGGGTCCGGATTGCCGATCACCGAGCCGTCCGGCAACATGGTCGTCGATGTGGGAGGCGGAACGACGGACATCGCCGTCATCTCGCTGGGCGGGATCGTCTACAGCGAATCGGTCAAGGTCGCTGGTGACCGGATGGATGAAGCGATCATGAATTACATCAAGAAAAAGTACAATCTGCTCATCGGCGAACATATGGCGGAGCGGATCAAGTTTGAAATCGGGTCCGCCTACCCGTTTGAGGAGCGGAAAACCATGATGATCAAGGGGCGGGATTTGATTTCCGGCATTCCGCGCACGTTGGTCATCGATGACGCCGAGATTCGCGAAGCGTTGCAAGAGCCTATCGGCACGATCGTGAACGCGATCAAGATCGCATTGGAAAACACCCCGCCCGAGCTGGCAGGGGATATTATCGACCGTGGGATCGTGTTGACAGGAGGAGGGTCTCTCCTGAAAGGGATGGACACACGGTTCCGCGAAGAAACGAACTTGCCGATCATTACGGTGGACGATCCGTTGACCTCCGTGGTCCTGGGGGTCGGAAAAATTCTGGACGAACTGGATCTTCTCCGAAAGGTATCGGTCATGTCGCAGGCGAACAACCTCCGGTAAGGTCCCATCCCTCATGCGGATGGTCAATATACGCGCACCGTACAGCGCAAGGCGTGTCGCCCTCGTTCTTGCCGTTATTCTCGCGCTCGGCTTCTTGCTTTTACCCAGCCAACTTCAAAGCGTCTTGCAGCAGGTGGGCGGTCCCCTGGGGGGGATCATCAGTTGGCCGCTCCAGGCTGTGGCCGGGATCCATGATCGGATTGCCGGCACCTGGGGGCGATACGTCGATCTTCAGGGAGTGGAGGAAGAAAATCAGCAATTGAAAAGGGAACTCGATCTCCTGAAGGAACAAAACGGCCAGCTGCGAGAAGCCTCAGTGGCGACGGAGCGATTTTCCGCTCTGCTGGAGTTTAAGAAACAAGCGCTTCCCACATCCGTGGCCGCTCAAGTGATCGGGCGCGACACCGGGAATTGGTACAAGACGATCATTCTGAACAAGGGCGCGTCCGACGGGCTTCAGGCGGACCAGGGCGTGATCACTCCGGCAGGGGTGGTCGGGCGCGTGGTCAAGACCACGGCCTCGACGGCCGTCGTGCTGCTCGTGACGGATCCCAATAACGCCATCGCCGGATTGATTCAGCGCACCAGAGATGAAGGGATCGTCGAAGGGACGACGCAGGGGCAGGCTCGACTCAAGTATATTCCGCTGTTGTCCAACGCGCGCCCCGGCGATCACATCGTGACATCAGGATTAGTGGGTGGATTTCCACGAGGGATCCCGATCGGCACGATCATTCGAATCGACAAAGAAGAAGAAGCGTTGTTCCAATCCGCGGAACTTTCACCGGACGTTGACCCGAATCGAGTCGAGGAGGTGTTGGTCATTCAGCCGTCTGCTATTCCAGGTGAAGGGGAGCGCCTTAGCATTCCGAAGCACAAACCATGAAAGCGCTGGTCTATTGTCTTGTGATTATCGGGTTGGTGTCGGTTCACGCCGTGCTCCTGCCTCACGTCAGTGTCTGGGGGGTCAAGCCGGATCTCGGGTTTGTGGCCGTCTGCTTGATCGGTCTCATAGGCGGAGAGCTCGATGGTTTGCTGGTCGGTCTTGCGCTTGGATGGGCGATGAGTCTGTTCTCTGCGCAAGACTTGGTTTCCAGCGCAGTCTTGAAGGGGCTTGTGGGTTTCGTGGCAGGTTTCGCGGGCCGGCAGATGGTCTACCTGAGCCCTTTTATCCTTGTCATGGGACTGTTGGTTCTCTCTTGCGTAACCGGACTGATGATGGGATTTGCTCTCAAGCTCAACCCGCAACAAGATTGGTGGTGGGCGGCCTGGATGGTTGTGTTGCCGCAAGCCTGTCTCGATGCGGTGATCGGAGGAGCGATTTACTGGCTCATGTGGAGTCGGTTGAATGTCGAGCAGTTGATGTCTGAGTCTCGAATGTAGGCGCTCACGATGGCGACGGTGCATTATTCAGAAGGAGATGGTGGCGACCTTCATCGGCGGCTCTTCATTCTCCGGGTAGGGCTCTTGCTGGTGATGGCCCTGCTCGGCCTTCGTCTGTGGCATCTTCAAATCCTCGAGGGACCGTACTATCGAGACTTGTCGGAAAATAATCGCACTAGACTGGTGTTGCTCGAACCGGCACGTGGTTTGATCTATGACCGGTATGGGGTCCTCTTAGCGAATAATGTTCCGAGTTTCAGTCTCTATGTCATGCTGGAAGACGTGAAAGATCGAGAAGTCTTGATTCGGCAGCTGACCGACTTGCTGGGCTTCGACCCGGCGCTCGTTCGAAAAAAAATGACGACCAAAGGCAGCAAGCTGCTTCCGCGCAAGATCAAAGACCGCATGACGCTGCGCGATGCCATGCTGATTGAATCGCGCCGTCTCGAGATGCCTGGCGTCATGATTCAGGTTGAGTCGCAACGCAACTATCCTGACGGCATGACGGCGGCGCATCTTCTGGGCTATGTCGGAGAAGTTTCAGCGGACCAACTGGAAAAGCCAGAATTCGTCGATCTCCATCAAGGCAGCATCGTGGGGCAATATGGCGTGGAAAAGTCCTATGATCGGCACATGCGGGGAGTGGCCGGTCAAAAGAGCGTGGAGGTCGATGCACTCGGGCATGAGAAGAAAGCGTCGATCGTCGAGAAGCCGCAAGCGGGGAACGACCTCTATCTCACCATTGATGTGCGGCTCCAGAAGATTGCCGAAGATTTGCTGGGCGAAGAACGCGGCGCCATCGTGGCGTTGGATCCGACCAGCGGTGATATTCTGGCCATGGCCAGCCGTCCCGGCTTCGACCCCAACGTGCTCTCGCGAGAACTGACTGCGAAGCAATGGGTGGAAATCGTGCAAGACGAAGGACGCCCATTGAACAATCGCGCTTCGCAGGGGCAGTACCCCCCAGGGTCTACCTTCAAAATCCCCATGGCCGTCGCTGCGTTGGAGACCAAAACCATGTCGCCGTCCAGTACCGTGTTCTGTAATGGAGGGTACCAGTTCGGCAAACGGGTGTATCACGATTGGAAAGCCAGCGGGCATGGCTATGTCGATCTGCACAATGCATTGGTCCATTCCTGTGACGTGTATTTCTATACGATCGGTCAACGCATGGGGATCGATGTGATCGCCGAGTTCGGAAAAGAGTTCGGTCTTGGAAAGGCTACGGGCGTGGAATTGCCGTCCGAACGATCCGGTATCATGCCGTCACCCGCATGGAAGCAAAAGGCCAAGAACGAGCAGTGGTTGCCGGGCGAGACAGTTTCAGCCGCCATCGGGCAGGGGTATGTGACCGTCACGCCGTTACAAATGGCGAGTCTCGTCGGGACCGTCGCCAACGACGGAGTCACCTATCGTCCTCGTTTGGTCCGGGCGGTCATGGATCGAGCGTCAGGCAATCTGCAAGAGTTGCCGGCCGTTCCGCG
>CABVRR010000049.1:0-4074 GCA_902500705.1 uncultured Nitrospira sp. | reverse complement strand
CAGGTGCCGGCCGTCACGTCAGAAGATGTGTCCGGTGCAACTGGGCCGGACGGTCTCCGAAGGACTCATGATTGATCGATTGACCGAGCATCGCGGGCTGGACGGTTTTGACATCCGCTATGTCGGCCTGATCCTCGCCATCCTGGGAATCGGCGTATTGTCCATTTACAGCGTCACGCATGGGCAGCAGGGAGGACTGGCACCGTATTATCTCAAACAATTGATATGGATCGGCCTCGGCGCAGCGGCGTTTCTCATCATGTGGGCATCGGACTACCATCATCTTGCGCGGTTTGCCTATCCTGCCTATGCCTTTATTCTGTTGATGCTGGTCTTTGTGCTGTTCGAGGGGCGCACGAGCAAAGGCGCGCAACGGTGGATCGCGCTGGGCCCGGTCAGTTTCCAACCGTCTGAATTCGCCAAGCTCATTCTGGTGTTGGTGTTGGCGCATTACTACTCGAAAGCTCCTCGCACGGGATGGTTACAGCGTGTCATCGTCCCGGGGCTTTTGGTGCTGCCCGGTCTCCTCCTCATCTTGAAACAGCCGGACTTGGGCAGTGGGCTCAGCTTTGTTGCGGTGTATGCCGCGATGCTTCTCATGGTGGGCGTTCGTTCGAAAGCCTTAGGGGTTATGCTCCTGTTTTCGATCATGCTGTTTCCGTTTGTCTGGGAGGGCGTATGGGGGTCCTTGCATGATTATCAGCGACAGCGCATTATGGCATTCGTCGACCCAGGCTATGACCCGGGAGGAAAGGGGTACCATGCCCTGCAATCGAAAATCGCGATCGGATCAGGGGAATTACTGGGCAAGGGGCTCTACGGGGGTACTCAAAGTCAGTTGAAGTTTTTGCCAGAGGGCCATACCGATTTTGTGTTCGCCGTCTTTGCGGAAGAGTGGGGATTTCTCGGTGTGTTGGGCCTGTTGGCGTTGTTTGTGGGATTGATCTGGCTGTCGTTGGAAATCGCGTCGAAGGCGAAAGACCAGTTAGGTGCGCTGCTCGCCGGTGGGATTGTAGCGATGCTGTGTTTTTGCATCGTCGTCAATATCGGAATGACGGCAGGGATGTTTCCGATCGTCGGCATTCCCTTGCCGCTCGTGAGCTACGGCGGAAGCGCTACGATTATGACCATGGCAGCATTGGGTTTGCTGTTGAACGTCAAACGGAAACGATTAAGCCTGTTTTACTGAACAATGACCGAACAGACGGAATCTTCGAATTTCGTCGCTCGGAGAAAAATAAATAAATGGGAAGCCGGTGGAGCCGATGTGTGGAGGACGTGATGAACCTGGGCCTGACCCACGTGCATCACTCTCAGACGGGTTCTGTGGCTTGTAGACTAAAGGAGTTGTTATGGGAAGTGAGATTGCAATAACTGTCGCGCGGGAGGAAACCCGTGTGGCCGTCCTGGATAACGGAGTTGTCACCGATTTGTTTGGAGACCGCGCAAAGCATAAGGATTTTGTCGGGAATATCTACAAGGGGAAGGTTGCCAAGGTGTTGCCAGGCATGCAGGCCGCGTTTGTGGATATCGGCCTTGAAAAAGCAGCGTTTATGCATGTCTCCGATCTGTTGGTGGATGCGGAGCCGGGAGATATGCTGGTTGAGGCCGAAGAAGACGAAAAAGATTCGGACATGCTCCGTCCGAAGCGCCAGAGCGCGAAGCCGATCGAACAGCTGCTGAGCGAGGGGCAAGAACTGATGGTCCAGATTTCAAAAGGGCCGATCGGCACCAAGGGGTCACGGGTGACCGCGTACGTCTCTCTCCCGGGGCGGTATCTTGTTTTTATGCCGAACGTTGACCACATCGGCGTGTCTCGGCGGATTCCGCGAGATGAAGAGCGGGCCAGGCTCAAAGAAATCATGCGCCGGGTCAGGCGCCCTGGCTTCGGCTATATCGTGCGGACGGTCAGTGAAGGCGTCAAAGAAGATGAATTGAAATCCGATGTCGACTTTCTGCACGTCCTTTGGCAGGACATTTTAACGAAGCGAGAACAATTACCCGCTCCTGCGTTGCTGCATTCCGATCTGAGCTTGAGCTTCCGGGTCGTGAGAGATCTGTTCGGCAAAAAGGTTGATCGATTGTGGATCGACTCGCGAGAGGAATACGACGCCATTCGGAACTTTGTGCAGCGATTTTCCCCTGAACAGACCTCACGGATTCATTTCTACGATAAGGACGAGCCGTTGTTCGATCACTTAGGAGTGGAGCAGGAAATCGTTCGCGCCATGAGCCGGAAGGTCTGGCTCAAGTCGGGCGGGTATCTCGTGATCGATCACACCGAAGCGATGACGGTGATCGACGTCAATACGGGTCGTTTCGTCGGGAAACGAGATCAGGAAGAGACCATCTTGCGCAACAATCTGGAAGCGGCCAAAGAGGTTGCCTATCAGCTGAAGCTGCGGGGTATCGGCGGCATCATCATCGTCGATTTCATCGATATGGAACGGGAGAAGAATCGGGACAAGGTCTACCATGCATTGGTGGATGCCATGTCGTCGGACAAGGCGAGAACGAGGATTTCCCGGATTTCGGATCTCGGCTTGATCGAAATTTCACGGGAACGGGTGCGGGAAGACCTGTTGCGGTCGTTGTCGGAGCCCTGTCGCTACTGCGAAGGTCGTGGATACACGAAGTCTCCCACGACCGTGGTGTACGAGATTTTCCGCGAGATCAGGCGTATTGAGTCGTCCGCCGATCAGCAACGGATTATCGTCGGTGCCCATCCGACGGTGGCGGACCTACTGCAAGATGAAGAGCGTCATGGTGTAGAAGTGCTGGAGAGAGATTGTTCGGCGAAGATCATCGTCACACCGGACAATCAGTTGCATTTGGAACAGTACGATCTTGTGGTGATCTGATCGAGCATGCTCAGCGTCGCCGTTCCTGGTCGAGAGGATGCTCTACCTGCCGAACGATCCTGCCGGTGAAACGAGTCCAGGGCCGATGATCGAGACCGATCATGGATGACGCATCATTGACCGACTGGTTGACGCTCCACGCGATCGACGGCGTCGGGGATCGCACCCTGCTCAAGTTGATTCAGGCATTTGAGTCACCCGGCGCGGTACTCAGGGCGACGAGGGAGGACTTGATCAGTGCTGGATGCCGTCCTGAGCTTGCCGAATCCGTGCGACGAGGGCCTGAATCGAGTGTTCGTCGCCAGATCGATCGTCAGATCAAGATCGGCGAACGTCTCAAGATCCAAACGCTCACCCTGTTTGACCAATCCTATCCGGCCAGACTCAAGACCATTCCTGATCCGCCGCCGTTATTGTATGTGAGCGGGAGCTTGTTACCAAAGGACGAGGTTGCGGTGGCGATCGTGGGCGGGCGACGGGCGACGCCGTCCGGGAGACTCATCACAGAAGAGATCGCGAAGGACCTGGCCGACTGTGGGGCGACGATCGTGAGCGGTCTGGCTCGGGGAATCGATGCCGCGGCGCATCGAGGAGCTTTGGCGGCAAACGGCCGCACGATTGCCGTCTTAGGTTGCGGTATCGATCGGACGTATCCATCCGAGCATCACAGATTGCGGCAGAACATTGAAGCGCACGGTGCCGTGCTGTCGGAGTTGCCGATCGGCGCCGCCCCGCAAGGCCATCACTTCCCGCGAAGAAATCGGATCATCAGCGGGCTTTCGTTGGGTGTGTTGGTCGGCGAAGCCGCGATCGACAGTGGCTCGTTAATTACCGCCAAGCTGGCGTTGGAGCAGGGGCGGGAGGTATTCGCCGTGCCCGGTTCTATCAAGGAAGAGGCTTGTCGCGGATCGAATCGTCTGATCAAAGAGGGGGCAAAACTGATCGAAAGCGCCCAAGACATTCTCGAAGAGATTCTTCCGCAGGTCGATGCCAGACAACGGGCCTTGTTGCGTCTCGACCACGCGGTGCTGGACGCGCCGGCGTCGTTGGGGAAGGAAGAGGCGCTGGTGTACGACGCGCTGTCGTATGAGGCTCGATCCATCGATGCGATCATCGAGGGCACAAGGCTGAGTGCTGCGGAAGTATCGGCGACGCTGCTTGCATTGGAATTAAACGGTCGGATTCGGCAACTGCCGGGGCAACAATACATTCG
>CABVRR010000048.1:7254-24295 GCA_902500705.1 uncultured Nitrospira sp. | reverse complement strand
TCAGGCCGAGAGGACCGCCGCCTGATTCCATTTACACACCTATTGACAGGATCTCAGTGACGCGCTACTCAACAACACGAGAGCTTGACAGGGAATAGGTGAGTCAGTAGGATGGCGAAACCTTTAATACTCATCCTGTGAGGTGAGCAAGGAGTAGATCATGAGTCGCTGTCCGGCCGTAGCCGGTATTCAAGCAACCTTCTCGCTACTCGTGTGGTGAGGAGGTTTTTTTGTGTCTTGAAGCGAGATCAATCTGGAGATGAGATCCTACCGACTATGACGACTTCTACGAACAGACCTGGAGAGCGAAAAAACGAAAAGCTGATCATGGATGCCGGAGATATTTCCCGCGCCATGATGCGTATTGCGCACGAGATTGTAGAGCGAAATAAAGGTGTGAAGGACCTGGCACTCGTTGGAATACGCACAGGCGGTGTGCATCTCGCTCATCGACTTGTGAAGCGTATCCAGAGCATCGAAGGGGCACAGGTTCCGATCGGCGAATTGGACATTACATTATATCGTGATGATCTGGCCTTACGTAAGAACCAGCCGATCCTGAGAACTACTTCCGTTCCCTTCGACATGACGAATAAAGTCGTCGTGCTCGTGGACGACGTTTTGTTCACCGGGAGAACGACACGAGCGGCATTAGATGGGCTCATGGACTTAGGACGGCCGGAAGAAATTCAGTTGGCCGTATTGGTTGACCGTGGTCATCGGCAGCTGCCGATCAAAGCAAATTATATCGGGAAAAATCTCCCGACCGCTCGAGATGAGCAGGTCCTAGTGTTGTTGGAGGAAGAAGGAGAAGATGACCGGGTCGTCATCTTGAAGTCCTGAAGCGGAGGATCCCATGAGCCTCAAGCGCAAAGATCTGCTGAGTCTCGCCCCGTTGTCTGTGGATGAAATTAAACTCATCCTGGATACGGCGGATTCCTTCAAGGAAGTGACCGGCCGCGAAATCAAGAAAGTGCCGGCGCTCAGAGGCAAGACGGTCGTGAACCTTTTTTTTGAGCCGAGCACCAGAACCCGCACGTCGTTTGAATTGGCAGCCAAGCGTCTGAGCGCCGACGTCATTAACTTTTCTCCGTCGTCCAGCAGCGTCGTGAAAGGCGAAACTCTTCTTGACACGGCGCGGAATATCGAAGCAATGCAGGCAGACATCATCGTGCTCCGTCATTCCTCGGCTGGTGCTGCTGAAACATTGGCGAATGGGGTCAAGTCGTCCGTCATCAACGCCGGAGATGGCTGGCACGAACACCCGACACAAGCGTTACTCGATCTCTATACGATCCGGCAACGAGGAATGAATTTCCAGGGATTACGTGTGGCGATCGTCGGCGATGTGTCGCACAGCCGCGTGGCGCGTTCGAATATCTATGCGCTGCTCAAGCTTGGCGCCGAGGTGCGTCTGGTAGGACCCCCAACGATGATGCCGCGTGCCGTAGAGATGCTCGGTGCGAAGGTGTACCACAACATGGATGAGGGATTGCGCGAGGTTCATGTCATCATGATGCTTCGATTGCAGCTTGAGCGACAGGGGCGTGCACAGTTCCCGACGATTCGAGAATACTCACGGCTGTATGGCTTGACGGCCGAGCGCGTACGACTGGCCGACAGCGGTGCTATTGTCATGCATCCAGGACCGATCAATCGGGGTGTAGAGATCGCCCCGGAGGTCGCCGATAGTTTATCCTCTGTAATTCTTGATCAGGTGGCGAACGGCGTGGCGGTGCGCATGGGCATCCTCTATCTCATGTCTGGAGTGAATTGAAAATTTCGAAGATCCGTACGAGAGGAGCAGAGTGTGTCGATTTTGATTAAAGATGGTCGCGTCATTGACCCAGGTCGATTTGACGGCATCGCTGATGTGTTGATCGATAACGGACGGATAGCCGCTGTGGGAATGAATCTTTCTGTTCCGGTCGGAAGCCGGACCATTCAAGCCAGTGGGAAACTGGTCCTGCCTGGGTTTATTGATTTGCACGTCCATTTTCGCGAGCCGGGGTTTGAGTACAAGGAGACGATTCAGAGCGGGAGTGCCGCCGCCGTGGCGGGTGGATTTACGACGGTATGTTGCATGCCCAACACGAACCCTGTCAACGACAACCAAGCCGTGACAGAATTCATGTTGGAACGAGCACGATTGGCTGGTTTGGCCAACGTGTTGCCGATCGGTGCCATTACAAAAGCATCGGAAGGGAAAGAACTGGCCGAGATCGGTGATTTGCAGCGGTCCGGCTGTGTAGCGATCTCTGATGACGGCAAGCCCGTAATGAACAGCCTGGTGATGCGGCGAGCCATGGAATATGCGTTGGCGTTTGATCTGACGGTCGTCGACCATTGCGAAGATCTGCATTTGGCTGAAGGCGGTTGCATGAATGAGGGGTTAGTCTCAACCGAGTTGGGATTGCCTGGTATTCCCTCGGCAGCGGAAGATGTGATGGTGGCACGCAATCTCTCCCTCTCTGAACTGACGGGAGCCCGTCTTCACCTTGCACACATCAGCACCGCCGGATCGGTTCGAATGGTGCGGGAGGCCAAAGCCCGTGGCATCGCTGTGAGCGCCGAAGCCTGTCCGCATCATTTTCTGCTCACGGAAGAACTGGTACGCGGCTACAACACGCATGCAAAAATGAATCCTCCGTTACGCACCAGAACTGATGTCCTGGCGATCAAGGAAGGCTTGCGTGACGGCACAATCGATGTGATTGCGACCGACCATGCCCCCCATGCAACGCAAGAGAAACAGCAGGATTTTACAGAAGCCCCGTTTGGAATCGTCGGGCTTGAGACAGCTCTCCCGCTGACATTGGGATTGGTGGAGGAAGGGGTGCTGTCGCTGGAACAAGCCGTCCAGAAATTGACCTCAGCTCCGGCAGCGGCGTTCGGACTCAAAAAGGGAACGTTAGCGATCGGTGCAGATGCCGATGTCGTCATCGTCGACCAGTATGAATCGTGGGATGTTGATCCGTCCAAGTTCCGGTCCAAGAGTCGGAATACGCCGTTTGCCGGATGGAAGGTGAAAGGGCGAGTGCAGACAACCATCGTAGGCGGTAAGGTGGTGTTCGAGGCTGGTCCGGTGGAACGGTAGTGCTGTGCGACGGTTGCCTCGCTGGGGAATGGTCGGGTGTCTGGCGCTTGAGTGGGTTGCACTGGCTATCTGGGTGGGAGGCATGATCGTCTTGAGTGGAGCAGTGATTCCGGCCGTATTCAACACGTTCGGAGGACAGGATTCCGGAGGCATGTTTTTGACACGGGCATTCGAGGCTTACTATCGTTTTGTCATCGGATCCGGAATCGTTCTCTGTGCGACCCTCTGGTATCGTCGATGGAGTGGGGATCTGATCATGGAAGTTGGCCGAAGTGAGATGATCGTCCTGGCCGCTATGATAATAATCGCCGGGCTTATTATTGTGGTATTGCACCCACAGGCTGCGGTGCTTCAGGCACACGCATTCGCGACCAAAGATGATGCGGCTAAAAAAACAGCGTTGGAAGAGCTGTTTCGTATCCTGTTCCCGATTCGAGCCTTGTCGATGCTCAACCTGTTCTTGGGGATCATGCTCATTGGAATCAAGGCAAAACAGTCACTTGACCAGGGTGGAAGGTATCAGTGAAAAAGGCGTTGTTGGCATTGGCTGATGGAACGGTGTTTGAAGGCCGCGCACTTGGGTATGAGGGCGAGGCGGTCGGGGAGGTCGTCTTTAATACGGCCATGACCGGCTATCAAGAGATCTTGACCGATCCATCGTATAAGGGACAAATCATCACGATGACATGCCCCCACATCGGGAACTATGGGATGACGCCGGAGGACGTGGAATCCCGTCGAGCCTGGGCAGAAGGGTTCGTGGTGATGGAAGCCAGCCGCCTTGTCAGCAATTGGCGGAGCAAACAGACTCTTCAGGAATCACTGATTGAGAGTAAGGTGGTTGCAATCGAGGGCATCGACACGAGAGCCTTGACGCGGCACTTACGCGAGCATGGGTCACAACAGGGATTCATCACCCATCTCAATCTTGACCGTGATCGAGCCGTACAACAAGCCAGGCACGCTCCCGGTATCGTCGGTCGCGATCTCGTTGCTGATGTCACCTGCGCACGTCCCTATGAGTGGACGATGGGGACGGGTGATTGGGCGCCGTCGGCAAACGGCAGGGAGCGTGGAATGTCCAAGCCCCGACGCATTGTCGCCTATGATTTCGGCATCAAGCACAACATCCTGAGACGATTGGTGGATGTCGGTTGTCGAGTCACGGTGGTCCCGGCCTCGACATCTCCCATTGAAGTGGACGCCCTCAAACCTGACGGCATTTTTCTCTCAAACGGCCCTGGAGATCCTGAGGGGCTTCCCTATGCGGTACAAGCCATGGAGAAACTGATCGGACGCTATCCGATTTTCGGTATTTGTCTCGGACATCAGATTCTCTGCTTGGCCTTTGGCCTCAAGACCTATAAGCTGAAGTTTGGTCACCATGGCGCAAACCATCCCGTGCTGGATCTTCGGACGAGAACAGTGGAAATTACCTCGCAGAACCACAATTTTGCAGTGCAGGGACCACCGTCGCTCCGTGACGTGCCGAAGGTCCCACCCGTGATCGAGACCCGCTGCGGAAACCTGTCGCTCACCCATATCAGCTTGAACGACTACTCTATTGAGGGAATGGCTTGTCTGGATCATCCGGTCTTTTCCGTCCAATACCACCCGGAGGCTGCACCGGGCCCTCATGATGCTGCCTACTTGTTCGATGAATTCGAACGACTTATGGAGAAACACCATGCGTAATGGTTTCATGATGGGTGTGATTGGGCTGTTGCTGTCCGGCTGCACCTTCAATTTCCCACTCTTTCCCGGCCCTGGACCGTTACAAGAAGCTCAGGTTGATGGGACTGGAAAAGCGAAAGTACTGGTGATCGATATCTCCGGGATGATCAGCTCACAGGAAAAAGAGGGCTTGCGATCGACGCCCAGCATGATTGCAAGCGTGAAAGAACAGCTGACGAGGGCGGCGAAGGATGAACAGGTCAAAGCCATTGTCCTCCGCATTAATACGCCCGGCGGAACGGTCACGGCTTCGGACATCATTTATCACGAGCTCAAGACATTCAAAACTACCAGAAAAGTTCCGATCATCGCCTCGATCATGGACCTAGGAACATCAGGAGGGTACTACATCGCGGCGGCGGCAGATTCCGTGATGGCGCATCCCTCGTCCGTGACCGGGAGCATTGGTGTCATTATGCTCACGATGAATGCGCGAGGGTTATTGGAAAAGGTAGGAGTGGAGGCTACGGCGGTGACATCGGGGCCACGCAAGGATATGGGTTCGCCGTTTCGAACGATGACGACGGAAGAGCGGGCGATCTTTCAAGAACTGATCGATTCCTTCTATCAGCGTTTCTTGACCATCGTGCAAGAGGGCCGCTCCAATCTACAGATGGAACAGATCAAGCGGTTGGCGGATGGACGAATTTATACCGGGGATCAAGCGAAGGCAGCTGGTTTGATCGATGAGATCGGCTACTTGGAAGACGCGGTCGAATTGGCCAAGAAAAAAGCCGGTCTGAAAGAAGCCCGCGTCGTGACATACCGACGCCCTGGTGAATACTCCAACAATGTCTATTCCAAGCTAGTGGCGCCGAGTGGGCTTGCTGGGCTTGCCGATCTCGACCTGATGACCGTTGTTCGTGGGGGAACTCCTCAGTTCATGTACTTGTGGATGCCCTAAGTGAGGGAAGGTGCCGATCGCATGACTGGCAGTAGTGGGACTGATAAGATAAGGCTAATCAGTTTCGATCGCGAGAATCGAGATGACACAGCCAGCCGACCAAAAGCTTCATCCGCTCTTCTCAGAATCTGTCGAGCGTCGCACCTTGCTTCTGCAGGGAGCACGAAGGATGCTGGGACTGGCGTGCCTGTTGGGCATGGGAGCAGCTGGCGGTGTGGTCTCAACCCTGGGAGGGTGCGTTCGCGCACCGGGAACGGCACGAGATCAATTTATCTACATATCGGAAGAGAAAGAAATAGCGATGGGCATCGGTGCCTATCGTGAGCTGCTTCGCACAGCGCCGATGAGTGAGGATCCTCAGCTCAATGAAATGGTCAACCGAGTTGGAAAACGAATTGCCGCGGTGGCGAATAAGCCGGAGTATGAGTGGGAATTCGCTATTGTTCGGGATGATCGTATGATCAACGCCTTCGCGCTTCCCGGTGGGAAAGTTGCTGTATTTACAGGGATTCTGAAGTTGACGAAAACCGAAGACGGGTTGGCGACCGTTATTGGACACGAGGTCGCGCACGCGCTTCAACGGCATGGGGCGGAGCGGTACAGCCGAAGCATCCTGGAAACGATCGGCCAGGTCGGTGCCCTGGCAGCCGGAGCGGCCGTCGGACGCCCGGATGCGGCCATGGCCGCCATGAGTGCCTATGGGGTCGGCGTCTCTCTCCCGTTCGGGAGAAAACAAGAATCCGAGGCCGATTACATCGGCCTCAAACTAATGGCGCAGGCCGGCTACGATCCGCGAGAAGCCGTGCCGTTTTGGGAACGGATGAGCGGGTGTCCACGGCAGATGATCGACAAGGTCTGTTTTCGATCGCAGCACAATATCCCGGAGTTTTTGTCGACGCATCCTTCCGATCTGGCGCGCATCAACCAGATTGAGACCTGGCTCCCGGAGGCGATGACGTACTATCATGCGGCACAAGGCGACGAAGAGCCTGTGCCGACGGCACCCTATTACCCACACATTGGACCTACGCGTCCATCCAGCTGACACCACCGATCTCACATGCCAAAACGTACTGACATTCAGTCAATCCTTATGATCGGTTCAGGCCCGATTGTGATCGGCCAAGCCTGTGAATTTGATTATTCCGGCACACAGGCCTGTAAAGCGCTGAAGGCGGAAGGGTATACCGTTATTCTCATCAACAGTAACCCCGCGACCATTATGACGGATCCGGAGATGGCTGATCGGACCTATATCGAACCGATTACGCTCGATGTGGTGGAAAAAGTCATCGATCGGGAACGTCCGGATGCCTTGCTCCCCACTATGGGAGGGCAAACAGCCCTCAATGCGACCATGGGGTTGGTCAAGCGTGGCGTTCTCGAGAAATACGGGGTTTCCCTCATCGGCGCGTCCGCAGAGGCCATTCATAAAGCGGAGGATAGAGAAGCGTTCAAACAGGCGATGCATCGAATCGGCCTGCGGGTGCCGAAGAGCGGCACGGCGCACACGCGGCAAGAGGCGTTGACTATTCTTGATAGCGTTGGGTTTCCCGCGATCATTCGTCCGTCCTTTACGATGGGAGGGACCGGTGGAAACATTGCCTACAATCGTGAGGAATTCGAGCGGCTGATCGATTGGGCCCTGGCGATGAGTCCGGTCAGTCAAGTCCTGATCGAAGAATCCGTCATCGGTTGGAAAGAGTACGAATTAGAAGTCATGCGTGATTTGAAGGACAACGTCGTCATTGTTTGCCCGATCGAAAACTTCGACCCGATGGGCGTGCACACCGGAGACAGTATCACGGTGGCACCGGCCATGACGTTGACCGACAAAGAATATCAACGGATGCGGGATGCCGCACTTCGGATCATCCGAGAAATCGGGGTTGATACGGGAGGGTCTAATATTCAGTTCGGCATCAACCCGGTCAATGGGGAGATGATCGTCATAGAAATGAACCCTCGGGTGTCTCGCAGCTCGGCGTTGGCATCGAAGGCGACCGGATTCCCGATCGCGAAGATCGCCGCCAAACTTGCCGTGGGGTACACGCTGGACGAGATCACTAACGATATCACTGGCGTCACAAAAGCATCTTTTGAACCGGCGATCGACTATGTGGTGGTCAAAATTCCGAGATTCGCCTTTCAGAAGTTCAAGGGGGCCGATCCGACCTTAACTACACAGATGAAATCGGTCGGGGAGGTCATGGCGATCGGACGCACCTTCAAAGAGTCTCTGCAGAAAGCCATTCGCTCTATGGAATTAGACCTGAATGGATTGGTGTCTCGGTTCGGGCTTGATCGAGGCATTCCCGCCGAGTTTAACCGGATGGAAGCGATCGAAAAGCTCGATCGGGTGTTGCGGACACCGTTGCCGGAACGGCTGTGGTACATGGCCGATGCGATGCGTCTTGGATTCACGGACGAGGAACTGTTCGCCACGACCAAAGTAGATCCCTGGTTTCTGGATCAGGTACGACAGCTGGTGGACTTTGAACAAATGCTCGCCGGTCACGCCGTCGATCCGGAGGTTGTATTAGGCAGCGATGTGCTGTGGGAGGCCAAAGAGCTCGGATTTTCCGATGATCGGATTGCGCAATTGCTGGGATGCGAGACGTCAGCAGTCCAACGCGCACGCACGCAGGAAGGAGGGCGCGCGGTCACGTATAAACGAGTCGACACCTGCGCAGCAGAGTTCGAAGCCCAGACGCCGTATCTCTATTCCACGTACGGCAGAGAGTGCGAAGCCTGGCCGGCGAATCGGCAGAAGGTCGTGATTCTCGGTGGAGGCCCCAATCGAATCGGACAAGGGATCGAGTTCGACTATTGTTGTGTCCATGCAGCGATGGCGCTTCGAGAAGAGGCCATTGATACGATTATGGTGAACTGTAATCCTGAGACGGTGAGCACAGATTACGATACGTCGGATCGACTCTACTTTGAGCCGCTGACGCATGAAGATGTGCTCAACATCGTCCATCGAGAACAGCCGATCGGAGTGGTCCTACAGTTCGGCGGACAGACGCCCCTGAAGCTGGCACTCCCGCTTTCGAACGCCGGGGTGAAGATTCTTGGCACCAGTCCGGATGCCATCGATTTGGCGGAAGACCGGGAACGGTTTCGAGATCTTCTGAATCGGTTGGGTTTGCGGCAAGCGGACAGTGGAACCGCTCGATCCGTCGAGGAAGCAGTACGCATTGCTGGGCGGATCAGCTATCCCGTCATGGTTCGTCCATCCTACGTATTGGGCGGACGATCCATGCAGATCGTGTATGACGAAACGGGGTTACTGGAATACATGCGCTCCGCGGTCAAGGCGTCACCCAAGCATCCGGTCTTGATCGATAAGTATCTTGCCGATGCCATCGAAGTCGATGCCGATGCGATTTCGGACGGTACCACTGTGGTCGTGGCCGGAATTATGGAACATATCGAAGAAGCCGGAGTACATTCCGGCGATTCGGCCTGCTCGCTGCCTCCCTATACGTTGGATGAAGTAATTGTGCGCGACATCGAGCGGCAAATGCGTGTGCTGGCGCTGGAACTCGGTGTCATCGGGCTGATGAATGCACAGTTTGCCGTCAAAGACCGAACCGTCTATGTGCTGGAAGTCAACCCGCGCGGATCACGAACCGTCCCGTTCGTGAGTAAAGCGATCGGCGTCCCGCTCGCCAAGTTGGCGATGAAGGTCATGATGGGGAAAACGCTCGCAGAATTAGGTTTTACGGACGCCCCGATGCCGAAACATTTTTCGGTCAAAGAAGCGGTCTTTCCGTTCAATAAGTTTCCTGGCGTCGATGTGCTCCTGGGGCCGGAAATGAAATCAACCGGTGAAGTGATGGGAATCGACGGCGACTTCGGATGGGCGTTCGCCAAGTCTCAAGCAGGCGCGGGAGCAATTCTCCCGACGTCAGGGACCGCCTTTATCAGCGTGAAACAAACGGATCGTCCTGTTGCACTGGACCTCTCAAAGCGGTTGCGGACGCTTGGGTTTCAGATTCAAGCGACCAGCGGAACCGCTGGGTATTTGAGTGAGCATGGAGTCGAGGTGAGTACGGTCAATAAAGTAAAAGAAGGTCGACCGCATATTGTCGACCATATTAAGAACGGTGCGGTCGCACTCGTCATCAATACGGTGCGGACCGCCTCGGCTCATATGGATTCGTTGTCCATCAGGCGGGAGGCGCTGCATCGAGGCGTGCCCTATTTCACGACGATGCGAGGTGCCCATGCCGCCGTGATGGGGATTGAAGCGACCGCGCAAAAGGGTTTAGCAATTCGCACATTACAGGAGTATCATCGGCCATCACCTGTTCAGGAGTGATCGGACTATGCCGACCCCTATTACGAAAAAAGGCTATGACGCGCTCAAAGCGGAATTGGATCGCCTGCGCAAGATTGAGCGGCCGAAAGTGATCGAAGCGATTGCGGAAGCCAGGGCTCATGGTGATCTCAGCGAGAACGCAGAGTACGACGCGGCGAAAGAACGCCAAGGGTTTATCGAGTCACGCCTCTCCGAACTTGAGACAAAACTTGCCGAGGCCCGTGTCGTCGAAATCACGGGGCGCACAAGCGACACCGTCGTCTTTGGTGCCACGGTACTGGTTGTCGAGCAGGAGTCTCAATCAAAGAGACAGTATATGTTGGTCGGACAAGATGAAGCGGACATGAAATTCAATAAAATCTCCGTGCAGTCACCTGTCGGTCGTGCACTGATCGGGAAGCGGGTCGGAGATTTTGTGGAAGTCACGACGCCCGTCAAAACGGTCGAATACGAGGTTGTGGAGATCAAATTCGAGGAACCCTGACGTGCAGGACGCACGCCCCCTCATCACGTTGCTGACGGACTTCGGTGAGCGTGATTGTTTTGTGGCCAGCATGAAGGGGGTGATTCTGTCGATCAATCCTTCCGTCCCGATCATCGACCTCTCGCATCAAATCACTTCACACCAGATCCAAGAAGCCGGATATTTCCTGAAGTCCTGCTATCGGTATTTCCCGAAGGGAACCATTCATGTCGCCGTCGTCGATCCTGGCGTCGGGACGGAGCGCCGTGCGTTGCTCGTCTCTGCATCCGGTTCATTCTTTGTCGGTCCGGACAATGGACTGTTCACCGAAATTCTTGAACAGGAAGTTGGAGCGAAGGTCTGGCAAATCACCAACCCAGAATACCGTTTGGACACGATTGGATCGACGTTTGACGGTCGAGATGTGTTCGCGCCGGCTGCCGCGTGGCTGAGCAAAGGAGTTCCGTCGGCATTTTTTGGACCGGCGGTTCAGGACCCGATCCGTCGTTCCGTAGCCATCCCGATATGGCATGAGGAGTTGCTGATCGGAAAGATCGTTTCCGTCGACCGGTTCGGGAATCTTATTTCTAATATCACGGTGCAGCAACTTCGGGAATTTCGGGCGGCGATGGAACAAGCTGTGGAAATCCATATCGGAGCGTATGTCATTCATGAATTGGTCGGAAGTTACAGCCATGGAAGTCGTCAGGCCCCATCCGCGTTGATCAACAGTAGCGGGAGCTTGGAAATCTTTCTTCAAGAAAATAGCGCTGCCCAACGCTTACAAGTCGGGGTGGGTGAGGAAGTGCGTCTCTGCTGAAGGGAGCATCTTTCCTGAGATGAAGGGTACATCACGCTATCTGTGACGGCATCGGAGACGGGTCCATACACATGATGAAATGCAGCAAGATTCTCAGCCTAGTGCCTTATCGATGTGATCGCACACATAGCCGGCAAAAGGAAGTGAGCAAGTAAAGGCGGGAGAAACGGCATTTAACACGTGCATGGAACGGTTGTCACCCTCCAAGACAAAATCCATTTCAAGTTTTCGTTTCGTGATATCGAGCAACTGCGCTCTGATTCCTGGACGTCCCCACTTGCGGTAGTTGTGTTCTTTTACGCCCTCCGCGAGGACCGACGCCAATGAAACCATCTTGCCCCGAGAATACTTTGAGATTTCCTCGATCGCCAGACGGCGATAGTCGAAGGCAGCTCCCGTGAGCAGCCCTAAGCCACGACCGGCCACTTCAGCCAACTCACCGACGCTGAAATTGCTGAAGCCGTCATAGTTTTCACGCCATAATGCCGGAATCGCCGTCGGTCCGATTTTGGCCTTTCCATCGGCGGTAATGGTGAAGTGAACGCCTAAGAACGGATTTCTGAGATCCGGAACCGGATAGATATTGGTTCGAATGGCGCCGGGAGGCTCATCGGAATAGAGATACAGGCCTTTGAACGGAAGAATGCGATATTTTTCTGAAAAGCCGTAGTCCATGGCGATTTTATCGGCATAGAGGCCTGCCGCATTCACGACATATCCGGCAGCGATAGCCTCGTGGTTTGTGTGGACCGTTGCGCCGTCCCGTCCTCGATAGGCCGTGTCACAGCGAATATCGATCCCTTCGTGAATCGCATCCCGTTGCATCGCCTCGACAACCTGTAGAGGGTTGACGGTTGAGGTGCGCGGTGAAAACAGTGCTCGCTGGTAGGTTTTGACACGGGGTTCGATAGATCTCGCGTCCGCCTCCGTGATGGCCTGAAGCTCGATGCCATTGACCTGACCACGGCGCAATAATTCATCGAGCGACGGCAGGTCCGATGCGTCTTTTGCGACGACGAGCTTGCCGCATTTGTTGAGAGGAATGCGTTTCTCTTCACAATAGGCGGTCAGCCGTTCGTTTCCAAGACGCGTGAACTTTGCCTTCAGGCTGTCCGGGGTGTAATAGAACCCGGCATGCAGCACGCCGCTGTTGCGTCCGCTGGCATGGGCGCCGCACGACGGCTCTTTTTCGATCAACACGACGTGGGCGTCCGTCCGCCGTCTGTGAAGCTCGCGAGCAATACTGAGGCCGATGACTCCGCCTCCGATAATAAGAAAATCACAGGTCTGCATATGGTCTCGCTCGTTCTGTGTCGGTATCCTGAATCAAAGTCTCGATACTACGTCTCGCCGAGAGTGTCTATGGATTTGCGGATGATTTCCACCATTTTCTTTAATTCCTCTGTCGACGTCGATAAGGGCGGGATCAGAACCAGCACGTTCCCGATCGGCCGTAAAATAAGCCCTTTATCCCTCGCCGTCGAGGCAACACGATGACCGGCTTTGGCGTTGAGCGGGTAGGATTCACGCGTGTTCTTGTTCCGGACCAGCTCAATGCCTGCCATCATTCCCTGCTGCCGGATCTCTCCCACATGGGGCATGGCCGCGACCGGTTTGAGCCATCGAGCAAGCAGGGTGATCTTTGACGATAATCGACGGAGCGTCTTCTCTTGTCGAAAGATGGTGAGATTCGCGAGCGCCACGGCACAGCCTAGCGGATTACCGGTATAGCTGTGTCCATGGAAGAAGGTTTTGAACTCTTCATAGGTTCCGAGAAACCCTTGGTAGATCTCATCGGTTGTCAGGGTTGCCGCAAGCGGCATGTAGCCGCCGGTCAACCCCTTACTGATCGCCATCAGATCGGGCGTCACGCCGTCATGATCGCAGGCGAACATGGTTCCTGTTCGCCCGAACCCCGTCGCAACCTCATCGGCGATCAACAACACGTCATATTTGGTACAGAGTTCTCGAATCTGTTTCAAGTAACCCGGCGGTTGCAGGACCATGCCCGCCGCAGCTTGCATCAATGGCTCAATGACAAAACCTGCAAGTTCGCGATGACGGGCTTTCAAAATCTCTTCGATTGGTTCGAGGCACGCCATGGCACAGGAAGGGTAGGTGAGGCGAAGCGGGCAACGGTAACAATAGGGCGGTTCGGCTTCCAAGGTCGGGAAGAGCAACGGTTTGAATCGAGAATGGAAGAGGTGGATATTGCCGACACTGACGGCGCCGATCGTATCGCCGTGGTAGGCGAGTTTCAGGTGGAGAAAGGTATGTTTAGGTCCTGCCTCAGGACGACGCTGTTGCCAGTATTGAACGGCCATCTTTAAGGCAATCTCAACCGCGGTCGACCCATTGTCCGAGTAGAAGACGCGTGAGAGCCCCTTCGGTGCGATCCGGATCAACTCGCGAGCCAGCTCGATAGCCGGTGGGTTGGACAGACCGAGAAACGTGGAATGCGCGATTTTGTTGAGCTGTTGTTTGACGGCACGGTCCAAGATCGGGTGGCGATGTCCATGCAGATTGACCCAGATCGAGGAAGTCCCGTCGAGGTACCGCTTTCCGCTTGTGTCGATCAGGTAGGACCCTTTGCCACGCTCAATGATGAGCGGATCTTCCTGTGTCCACTCCTGCATCTGCGTGAACGGATGCCAGAGATAGCGCCGGTCCCAATCCTTTAATTGACGAGCCGATGGTTGACGACGTTTCATGACAGGGGCCGATCCCCCTTGCCGAAGAAGCGGTAGCCGTCTCGCATGGTGTTGAAAGATACCTCCGACCGTCTGATATCTGAGAGGGGAATGCATCGCATGCGGCGCGAATTATACGAGCGCGGCATGTCTTTGACAACCTAGAAGGCAGTTACTATAATGGATCGATTTTCACCAATGAGCCAGGATTTGCAAAGCCTTATACGCAATTTTTCAATCATCGCTCATATCGATCACGGCAAATCAACCCTCGCTGACCGGTTCTTAGAAGCTACGGGCGCAGTTACTGCTCGAGAGGCCAAAGATCAGATCCTCGATGCCATGGACCTCGAGCGGGAACGTGGCATCACGATCAAGGCCCATGCCGTAGCCATCCGGTACAAGGCGCAAGACGGGAAGACGTATGCCTTGCATTTGATCGATACGCCGGGACACGTCGATTTCACCTATGAAGTCTCTCGGAGTCTGGCGGCTTGTGAGGGAGCGTTGTTGCTGGTCGACGCGACGCAAGGGGTGCAGGCTCAGACAATCGCCAATGTGAATTTGGCAATGGCGAATAACCTGACGATCATCCCGGTCATCAATAAGATCGACCTGGCCAGTGCCGACGTTGACGGGACGAAGCATTCGATCTCGGAGGTATTGCAACTCGAAGCGGACGAGGCCCTTCCCATCAGTGCGAAGGACGGCAAGGGCGTGCCGGAGGTCTTGGAGGCGATCATCGCGCGAGTGCCTCCGCCATCCGGCGATCCGCAGGCACCATTCAAGGCACTCATCTTCGATTCGTGGTTCGATAATTACCAAGGCGTGATTGTCTTGGCGCGGCTTGTGGACGGATCGATCCGTCCGGGGATGAAGATCAAAGTTATGTCGAATGACCGCACGTTTGAAGTGATGGAAGTCGGCCAATTCACTCCAAAACGAACGAAGAAAGCAGAGTTGCTGACCGGGGAAGTCGGGTATCTCTGTGCCAATATGAGAGAAGTCGCCGACGTCAAAATCGGTGATACCCTGACGGATGCCGTCACGCCCACGGCCGAACCGTTTCCCGGCTACAAAGAAGTGAAGCCGCTGGTCTTCTGCGGGCTCTATCCCACAGACACCGGCCGATACGAAGATTTGCGCGATGCGTTGGTCAAATTACGATTAAACGATTCCTCGTTCGCCTATGAGCCGGAGACATCGCTCGCGTTGGGGTTCGGCTTTCGCTGTGGGTTTTTGGGTCTGCTGCACATGGAAATCATTCAGGAACGGCTCGAGCGTGAATACAATCTGACCCTCCTCACGACCGCTCCGACCGTCGTCTATCGTGTCTTGACCACCAAGGGTGACGTCCTCGAAGTGAATAATCCGTCGCAGCTCCCGCCTTCCAGCAGCATCGACTCATTCGAGGAGCCGTTTATTTTGACCTCCATCATCACGCCCGAGCGGTACATGGGCGCTATCCTCCAGCTCTGTCAGGAACGTCGAGGAATCCAGAAAGGCCTGCATTTTCTCGACCCGACCAGAGTCGTGATCAGTTATGAGCTACCGCTCAACGAGGTGATTCTCGATTTTTACGACAAGCTCAAGTCGCGCACACAGGGCTATGCGTCGCTTGACTATGAGGTGCTCGGCTATCGAGCCTCCGATCTTGTCAGACTCGATATTCTGTTGAACGGCGAAGCGGTCGATGCGTTGTCGTTTATCACGCATAAAGATCGTTCCGTTCAGCGTGGGCGTCAGCTTGCCGAAAAAATGAAAGAACTGATTCCACGACAGATGTACGAGATCGCCATTCAGGCGGCGATCGGAAGCAAGATCGTCGCACGAGAAACCATCGGGGCGATGAAGAAGAACGTATTGGCGAAATGTTATGGCGGCGATATCACGCGAAAGCGGAAGTTGCTGGAAAAGCAGAAGGAAGGGAAGAAGCGTATGAAAGCGGTGGGAAGTGTAGAAGTGCCGCAGGAAGCCTTCCTGGCGATCTTGAAGGTAGGAGACGAATGAGCCTCGATCAGAATCAGAGAAACATGGAGAAACTCCCGAGTGCTCAGCGGGGAGGGGAGCCGGCGTCGCTCCCTAGCGCCAAACTCGGAGACAATACGGAGCAATCCGGGCGAAAGTCCATCGTCCGGGAGTATGCGGAAGCGATCATCGTGGCGATGCTGTTGGCATTCGCGATTCGTGTGTTCGTCGTGCAAGCTTTTAAGATCCCATCGGGCTCGATGATTCCCACCCTGCAGATCGGTGATCATATTTTGGTCAGCAAGCTCTCGTATGGTCTTCAGTGGCCGACGGACTGTCAGATGCTATGGAGCTTTCCTCCGGTCAATTGCTACACCTCCGAAACGGTTGTGACGTTTGGCAAGCCGCAGCGAGGCGACATCATCGTGTTTCGATTTCCCGAGGATGAAGAGAAGGATTTCATCAAGCGCATTGTCGGGCTGCCGGGAGATACCATCCATCTGCGAAACAAGGTCGTGCTGGTGAACGGCCAGCCGCTTGACGACAAGGCTTTTACGCAACGCATCGATCCCGGCGTCATCGACGGCACGATCAATCCTCGCGATAATTTCGGACCGGTAACCGTGCCGGAGGGATCCTACTTTGTCATGGGCGACAATCGCGACCAAAGCCTGGACAGTCGGTTCTGGGGATATGTGCGCGAAGAAAAGATCCGCGGAAAGGCCTTCCGCATTTACTGGTCGTGGAACGGGCAAGGTAATTGGACGGAGTGGGTCAGGTGGGATCGATTCGGAAAGGCGATTCAATGACGAAACGCGGTGCCCCTTCTCCAACGAGGGAGGACTCGACCAAGAAGAGCGTTGCCCCATCACCGAAAGTACTCCGCCAGTATCTTCAGCGGTTTCCGCAAGCCTCGGTTCTCGTCGTAGGCGACCTGATTCTTGATCACTATGTGATGGGGCGGGTCAGCCGGATCTCTCCGGAAGCGCCGGTGCCGGTGGTCCATGTCGAATCGGAATCGCTCAGGCTCGGCGGCGC
>CABVRR010000048.1:4893-7154 GCA_902500705.1 uncultured Nitrospira sp. | reverse complement strand
CAAGCCTCAGGGTTGCACGGCGACAGTGACCAGACGATCGACGAAGCCGGATCGATGATTCGGCAGCGTCTGGGGTGTCAGTCCGTCCTGATTACGCGTGGTGAAAAAGGCATGAGCTTGTACGAGGGCGACGGCGCCTCGTGGCATCTCCCGACGAAAGCGCGGCAAGTTTACGATGTCACCGGTGCAGGAGATACGGTCATTGGAACCCTGGCGTTGGCGCTGGCGGCCGGGGCCAGTATCAAGACAGGAGCGGTTATGGCGAACTATGCAGCCGGGATCGTAGTGGGAATGGTCGGCACCGCGACGGTCTCGCCCAAACAGCTGTCCGAGGCGTTTGGAGAATGACTAAGACCTCACGATCGGTCACCGTGGTGATTCCAGCCCGATACGGCTCATCACGGTTTCCAGGAAAACCCCTCGTCAAGTTGAACGGCAAGCCGATGATTCAACACGTCTATGAACGGGCGGTAGCCTGCCGGGCCGTGTCCGACGTGTTGGTCGCAACCGATGACGAGCGGATCAAGCATGCCGTCGAACAGTTCGGCGGGCGTGTGGTTATGGTGTCCGGTGAGTGTCGGACCGGAACGGATCGGGTCGCTGCCGTGGCTCGTATGTTTGCGGGGGAGTATTTTTTGGATTTACAGGGCGACGAAATTCCCTTGAGCCCTGATTTATTGACGGATCTGATTGAGCCCTTTGCCGACAGCGGGGCTGGTATCGGGACGCTCAAGCGGGTGATGGACCCGACGGAAGACCTGCTTAACTCTGCCGTGGTGAAAGTCGTGACCGATGCCAGAGGCAATGCCCTGTACTTTTCACGAGCCCCGATCCCGTTCGTCCGTGACGATCAAGAACAACATGCGATCGGAGGGCTGCACTATATTCATTTGGGATTATATATATATACAAAGGAGACGTTACTTCGGTTCGCGGCTCTGCCGACGAGTCGATTGGAAGACGCCGAAAAGCTCGAACAGCTTCGTGCCTTGGACCATGGGATTCGTATCCGTGTGTGGGAAACCAAACATGCATCGCTGCGGGTCGATCGACCGGAGGATGTGCCAGACGTGGCAGATCGGTTGCAGCAGTTTGAGGCGATCAAGCGTGAGTTAGGGAATAGCGGGGTGTTTTTCAAGTCATGAGATTCCTATCTGGAGTGGAGTGGTCTGGCGTCCACGAGAGAGGGCAGTCATGAACAAGTTTATCTTTGTGACCGGTGGAGTGGTCTCATCGCTCGGGAAAGGGCTGGCATCGGCTTCCATCGGAAACCTGCTTGAAAGCCGAGGGCTGAAAATCACCTTTTTGAAGTTGGACCCGTATATCAACGTCGATCCCGGCACGATGAATCCCTATCAACATGGGGAAGTCTTCGTCACGGACGACGGAGCAGAGACAGATCTTGATCTCGGGCATTACGAGCGATTCACGACCTTGTCACTGACCAAGGAGAGCAATTACACGACCGGTCGCATCTATCACTCGGTCATCACGAAAGAACGACGCGGCGATTACCTCGGCGGCACAGTTCAAGTCGTGCCGCATGTGACAGATGAGATCAAGCAGGCGATCATGCGGATCTCGAAAGGAATCGATGTCACGATCGTCGAAATCGGCGGAACAGTGGGTGACATTGAAAGTTTGCCGTTTCTCGAAGCCATCAGGCAGATCCCGTACGACGTCGGGCGTGAGAACGTGCTGTATGTGCACTTGACCTTAGTGCCCTACATCGGCACGGCCGGTGAGCTGAAGACCAAGCCGACGCAACATTCCGTGAATAAACTTCGCGAGATCGGCATCCAGCCCAATATCCTGTTGTGTCGAACCGACCGATATCTGCCTCCGGAACTCAAGGGCAAGATCGCGATGTTTTGTAACGTGGATAAAGATGCCGTCATCACGGCGAAAGATGTCGAGACGATCTACGAAGTGCCGATCGTTTTCCGAAAAGAGGGGTTGGACGAATTGATCGTTCGTCAACTTCACGTGGAGACTGGTCAGCCGAATCTGCGTGAGTGGGACGCGCTGGTGCAGAAGATCAAGCGGCCGAAACATGAAATTTCCATCGCGCTGGTCGGCAAGTATGTGGGCTTGAAGGAATGCTACAAAAGCTTAGGCGAAGCACTGGTTCACGGCGGAATCGATCATGAAACCAAGGTCAATATCAACTGGATCGAGTCCGAAGATATCGAGCGGCAGGGCACAGAACGAATCTTGCGGGAGGCGGACGGCATCTTGATTCCCGGTGGCTTTGGGACGCG
>CABVRR010000048.1:0-4793 GCA_902500705.1 uncultured Nitrospira sp. | reverse complement strand
GTCGGCCAAGGGCAACGCCCGTTTCTGATTGCCGGTCCCTGTGTGATCGAAAGCGAACAGTTAGTCATGGATACGGCAGGGCGAGTCGCCGAGCTGACCAAGTCGCTAGGGATCCCGTACATCTTTAAGTCATCGTTCGATAAGGCCAACCGCACCTCAATCACGTCGTTTCGTGGCCCTGGCATTCAACAAGGATTGGCCATACTACAGAAGGTCAAGGACCACTTCGCACTGCCGATCTTGACCGACGTCCATACGGAAGAGCAGGCGACAGAAGCCGGAACCGTCGTGGATGTGCTCCAGATTCCTGCCTTTCTCTGTCGGCAGACGGATCTACTGATTGCCGCCGCAAAGACAGGAAAAGTCGTGAACGTCAAGAAAGGCCAGTTTCTCTCGCCGGCTGAAATGAGTAATGCCGTCAAGAAACTCGAAGAATGTGGGAATCGACGAATTCTCCTGACCGAGCGCGGGTCGTCGTTTGGGTATAACAATCTGGTCGTCGATATGCGGTCCTTCCCTATCATGAGAAACTTCGGGTATCCTGTCGTCTTTGACGCGACACACAGTGTTCAGTTACCGGGAGGTGGCGGGACGAAATCCAGCGGCCAGAGGGAGTTTGTCGAACCGTTGGCATGTGCCGCAGCCGGAGCAGGTGTCGATGGATTCTTCATGGAGGTTCACCCGAACCCGGATGAGGCGCTGTCCGACGGACCCAATATGGTCCCGTTGCATCAGTTGAAGCCCTTGCTGGAACGAATCCTCCGCATATGCGACGCAGCAAAGCCGCAATCATGACGACATCCGGTCGAGCCTCAAAGACGGAGAAAATCGTCAGCAGCCTGGCCGACGGCAGGCGTGTGCTTGAAATCGAAGCGCGTGCCGTTCAATCATTAGTCGACCGGCTGGATGCCAGATTCGCCAAGGCCGTGGATGTCCTTGTGCAATGCAAAGGGAAAGTCGTGGTGTCAGGAATGGGAAAGTCCGGCTTGATCGGACAAAAAATTGCGGCGACGCTGGCCAGCACCGGCACCTCGTCGTTCTTCCTCCATCCCGCCGAAGGGGTGCACGGCGATCTCGGGATGTTGGCACGCCGGGATGCGTTGATTGCCATTTCCAACAGCGGCGAGACGCAAGAGCTTCTGCAACTACTTCCGTTCGTGAAGCGTCTAGGTATTCCCATCATTGCGTTCACGGGGCGGATGACGTCGACCTTGGCAAAAAATTCTGATGTCGCGCTCGATGTGTCGGTTCAGGAAGAGGCCTGTCCCATGGGCTTGGCTCCGACCGCCAGCACAACCGCCACGTTGGCTTTGGGTGATGCGTTGGCCGTGGCACTGTTGCAGAAACGCGAATTCAAGGAAGAAGACTTCGCGCGATTTCATCCAGGTGGCACGTTAGGGCGGCGGTTATTGATCAAAGTCAAAGACCTCATGCATGCCGAGGCGGAGATTCCAATGGTCCAGGCTTCCGTCGGCGGCATGGCGGCCATGCTTGAAATGACAGCAAAGAAGCTCGGCATGACGACCGTCGTCGATCAAGCAGGCGAGTTGGTCGGCATCATCACGGACGGCGATTTGCGGCGGTTTATCCAACGAGGAACGGATTTGGTCAAGACGACGGCGCGCGAGTTGGCCACGCAAAACCCCAAGACCATTGGGCCGGAAGAGTTAGCGGCAAAGGCAGTCGAGATGATGGAACGATTCTCCATCACGACGTTGGTCGTAACGGAAGACGGCCGCGCCATCAATGGGGTGGTTCATTTGCATGATCTATTGAAGCGAGGCATCGTCTAGGAGACGCATCTTGTCATGAACCGCGTGCTGGAATTGTGGCGTGACATCGGGGCAGAGTCGTTCAATCTGCCTAACGTGCTGACGCTCGTCCGCATCCTCCTAATTCCGGTCTTCATCATCCTTTTCGTCAACCCGACGCCCGATCAGTCGCTGGCGGCAGCGATAGTCTTTACCGTTGCAGCGGTGACAGACATGCTGGACGGCTACATCGCTCGTCGTACAGGACAGGTGACGACACTCGGCAAACTGCTGGACCCCATCGCAGACAAGCTCTTGGTCTTGTCGGCCCTTATTTTGCTCATGAACTTGGAACGGGTCAGTGCGTTGGTCGCACTGCTGATCATTGCCCGAGAGGTTGCGGTCACGGGGATTCGCGCCATTGCGGCGGGTGAAGGGATGATCATCTCGGCAGAGACGACCGGGAAGTATAAAATGGCGCTGCAAGTCGTGGGCATCATCCTACTGATTTTGGCAGGGACAAGCCTGGCTGAGCTCGGGAACATGCACTTGGCCGGCACGGCGACCCTCTATTTATCGTTGGTGCTGGGTTATCTCTCCGGCGGGCAATATGTGTGGAGCTTCTGGAAGCAGGTCGTGGCAAAAGGACTCTAGTCAGGATGTTGAAACTAGCCCCTAGCTTCGTTCTCGCATCGTTCAGATCCTCAACATACCCCAGAGGGTATGCCTCGGCCCTTCACTTGCTGCGACCTCGCTGGATGTCTAGTTTGAACATCCTGTAGTATTGGATTGGACTTCTCCAGCAACCCTCTTCTCGGTATTGATTGTCACCAAGCCGGATCTGACATGGGTTTGAAATGCCAGGCTATCCGCCGAGCGTCACTTTTCATTCTCTCTACTAGTTTATTCTGCTTGCTCATAGCCTGTACAGAAAACGGAACCCCTCCTCAATTAGAAAACCACACCTATTCCAATACTCCAGCGATAATCAGATGTGAAGCCGGGTCTCGTCCTGGGCTTGCCGGTGCCATCGATGGAAAATCGCCCGTAGACGGCATTCGGTATATGGTGCGCACACCGTCGAACTACGATGCCACAGTTACCCATCCGCTGTTGATGGTCTACGCGCCAGCTGGACAAAGTCGTTGGGCATCGGAGCGTCTGACAGGGCTCACGACCGCAGCAACCGGCGCAGGGTTTGTTGTGGCCTATGCCGATCATAAACAACTGAATCCTGCTACTGTCGAACAGCTTGGAACGATTCCTGGCTTGATCGCAAAAGAATGGTGTGTCGACGAGAGTCGTGTGTCCGTCACCGGGCATTCAGACGGAGGGACTGCGTCCTTGATGCTGGCCGTGCTCGACAAGACGAAAAAGGTGCCGGCGGTGATTGCGCCAAGTGCCGCTGGGGTGACCGGTAAAGACCTCGAAGCATTTCAATGTCGATCGCCTATACCGGTCATGATCATGCACAGCAAACATGACAGCCTGTTTCCAGACTGGGGGGCTCAAACCTCAGCCTGGTGGGCAGGTTGTAATCACTGTGATGTCACAAAGACAAAAACGATAGAGGGCGGATGTCGTATATATCAAGGCTGTGCCTCAGGCGGAGCGACCCTCTACTGCGAAGGAACCGGCAGTCATCGCGACTGGCCAAATCTGAATCGGATGATGTTGGAGTTTTTTACACATCCGGAGAAGTTTCAGTAGTCGTTAAGACAGTGCTCCTACCTCAATGCTGATAACACAGAGAGATTGAATGGATCAGACAGGACTCATGATCGGGCTCGTGGTCGTTGGATATCTGCTGGGTGCTGTCCCCTTTGGAATCGTCGTCTCCAAGGCGATGGGACTGCCGGACCCGCGAACCATCGGCAGCAAAAATATTGGATTTACCAACGTGCTGCGCGTCTCGGGCAAGACAGCCGGTATTCTCACCTTGATCGGGGATATCGGCAAAGGATGGGTAATGGGATTTGCCGCGATGCGGCTTCTCGAAACAGAGTGGGCGATCTTGGCCGTGGCGATCGCTCCGTTTCTTGGCCATCTCTTCTCGCCGTTTCTTGGATTCAAAGGCGGGAAGGGGGTGGCAACCGCGCTTGGCTCTGTCCTTGGTGTCTCGCCGTCGATCGGGCTGCTCCTTCTTTTAGCATGGATCGCGGCTGTGGCAATGTGGCGTTACTCTTCCGGCGGAGCACTGACGGCTTTCGGGCTTTTTCCTATCATTGCTGCGCTGATCCATCCATCAACGCCGTTCATGCTTTTCTCACTCGCCATAAGTGGATTGATCGCCGTCAAGCACAAAGGGAATATGGAACGGTTGCGGGATGGGACGGAGAGCAAGATAGGTCAGAGACAATGACAAGCGCCACAGAGGATTTATTGCTTGATCGGCTTCAAAGTAAACTGTTTCATTGCACAGGTCTGACTCAGTTTCAAGAGATCCAAAGAGATGGCTTCATTCGACCAAATACAGACAATCGAGCATTTAGTTTTCCTAAGACTATCAATAGCTACGGCTATTCTATTAAAGCTGTTTGTCTATTTGATCTAAAAGATCAGCCTGTCGAAGTATGCCGTGATGGTCTTTTTTTTCGATGGTCCTTTCGCCTATTTGACTCTCCAGTGACTATCATCATGATCTTGGATCGGCTGTTACTGGATGGCAAACTGATTTCAAATAGTGCGGCTAGGGGTGTCAGTCCGTACAAGGATTATATTCCTTATATTGAAGCCTGGTGCAAAGAATGCATTCCAATAAGTGCGATAACAGCATGTATAGTCCTGTGTACTGTCGGAGATGTTGAATTTGCATTCTTGGAGGGAAATTGCCAGCTACTAGAGCGAGTTGATCAGAAAGTGAACGATTTCCGGTCTAAGTATGCTGAAGCCTATAAGAAAGAAGCTGAAGAACTAAGGACCTTCAAGAATTCTATCACAAGGCACAGGATTACTTGACTCTCCTGTATCCCTTTATCCTCCTTCACAATACTGTCTATTGAATTTTCTCCTTACTCCGGTTTGTAGTTATGAGATCACTTT
>CABVRR010000047.1:2267-24720 GCA_902500705.1 uncultured Nitrospira sp. | reverse complement strand
CTGGCCAACATCGTCGCCAGCCACGCCCAGAGTCCCATTAAGGGCACCATCGCCCAGGCGATGTGGGTGGAGGTGGCGCCGAGCGTTTTCACGGCAGTCACCAGCCATGCGGTCGAGGCATCGCCACCGCGAGAAATCGCGGTATCGATAAAGTTCTTCGCCTTGTACTTTTCCTCGCGGCTGACGACGGTAAACAAGACTTCGCGCGCCGGTTTGGAAAGCGCGTATTCCCCCACTCGTCGCAATACGGAAAACACGACATACAGCGCGAGCGTCGGCCACAGAGCGATTCCCACAAATCCCGCCAGACTGACCACCGGCAGAAATAGTAACGGAGCGACGAGTCCAAACCGACCGATCAGCCGATTGGTGACGAAGATCTGCGTCAACCATGTCAGGACACCCGTGACAAAGTCCAAGCTGGAAAAGAGCCGCGTCCTGGCTTCCGGCTGATCGAGATAGTCCGAGACCAACCGTGTCTGTTCGAGATACAGAAATGTGGCGGTCATCGTCAGCAACGAGAGGTAGCCGCAAATCCCGAGTAAATACGGAGAGGAAAACGTCAGACGTACGCCTGCCAAAAAGCTTCCGTGGAGCGGCTCGCCTTGCGGTGTTTGATGATGCGCAGGCAGCGCTCGTCCCCAGCGCTCGAGTCGATAGACACAGCCGATGCAGACGGCCAGGAACCCACTCGACACCACCATCAACACCGGAACCGGAACGATGAACGTCAAGCCCGTGGTCAACAACGGCCCGACCAGCGCTCCGCTGCTGCCGCCCGCCGCAATGACACCGAACAGCCGCGCCCCCTGCTCCGGGGTAAACAAATCGGCCATAAAGCTCCAGAAGACCGACACGATGAACAAATTGAACACGGACAACCAGATAAAAAATCCTCGCGCGACCCACTCCGGATACACATGACTCGTCATCAATGCATAGAACATCATCAGATTCGCGATGAAGAACGCATACACGATCAGCAGCAGTCGGTAGCGCGGGTACCGCGAGGACAGCCATCCGAACAGCGGCGTGACGGCCAGCATGGTCAGGAAAGTCCCCGTCATCATCCAGGGAAGATGCTGCAATCCGCCTTCGATGGCCATTTCCTCGCGCACCGGACGAAGGATGGAGTAGCCGCACAGGAGGCAGAAAAAATAGGCGAAGGCCCACGCCAACGGATACCGTTCTTCCGGCTTGGCGCCCAAGAAATCGATCAATCGGGTCAGTATTTTGGAGTTGGGCTCACTCATGTCTGCGCAGTGTAGCAGGTGTGCTTTCGCCTGCAAGGAGAAGATCTGTTAAGATGCTCAGACCGTACGGATTTTTTTGGAGACCGACCCTCATGATCGACCTTCGGAGCGACACCGTAACTATGCCGACGGACGAGATGCGGAACGCCATGGCGCACGCTGAAGTCGGCGATGACGTGTACGGCGAAGATCCGACCGTCAATCGTCTGCAAGATATGGCGGCGGCCATGCTCGGCAAGCGATTTGCCCTCTTCGTCCCTTCCGGCACCATGGCCAATCAGCTGGCGATCCGGTCGCAGACCCAACCGGGACAGGAAATCATCGTCGAGAGCAAGAGCCATGTCGTTCGCTATGAACAGGGCGCGGCCGGGGCACTGGCCGGCGTGCAACTGCACTGGGTGACCGGCGAGCGAGGGATCATGACGGCCGAGCAGGTGGAAGCCGCCATCAGACCGAACGATGCGCACAGCATCACGACGGCGTTGATCTGCATCGAAAATACACACAATGCCGGAGGCGGCACGATTTATCCGCTCTCCACGATCGAAAAAATCAGAGCCCTGGCCGTGCGACATGGCATCCCCTTGCACCTCGACGGGGCCAGACTCTTTAATGCCGTGGCCGCCACCACCCTGCCGGCAACGGTGTATGCTCAACACTTCGAGACCGTCTCCCTGTGCCTCTCGAAGGGACTGGGAGCTCCTGTCGGATCGCTGTTGCTCTCCAACGACCAGCGACTCATGGAGCGCGCACGCCGCTTTCGTCGAATGTACGGAGGCGCGATGCGCCAGGCGGGCATCCTAGCTGCTGCGGGCATCTACGCGCTGGAGCGCCATGTTACTCGACTCAAGACCGACCACGACCATGCGAAAAAATTGGCTCGCCTGCTGCAGCAAATCCCCGCCGTCCAGATTGCCCCGCAGCACGTCGAAACGAATATCCTGATATTCGATATCGTCGACGAACGTCGTTCTCCGATCGAGTTGGTGGCCGCGCTCAAAGCACACGGCGTGCTCATCAACGCTATCGGTGGACAGAGCTATCGAGCAGTCACCCATCTGCAGATCACGGACAAGCAGATCGACGACGCCGCCGTTGTCTTCACCGACGTCCTCTCTCGGTGATCGTTCAGCGTTGACACCATATTCCTCTATCCATAGAATGCCAAGACGACACCGTTCTTCGCCCATGGCGGACAGATCACACGCTTAGAGCCGGACGAG
The DNA here is from genome assembly GCA_902500705.1 of uncultured Nitrospira sp. Lineage (GTDB taxonomy): Bacteria > Nitrospirota > Nitrospiria > Nitrospirales > Nitrospiraceae > Nitrospira_D. Next base: position 22,244 of record CABVRR010000047.1, on the reverse strand, counting down.
AACGACGGGCAAGTTCTTCGGTGATCGATTCACATGATTTCCGAACAGTTTTCATCAACATCACGGTTAGAACAGGATTATGGACACACACACCACCAGCGCTCCCACTCGTGAAGAATTGAACGCCGAGCTGCTCGAAGTCCCGGAACCGCCGGAGCAGCCGGAATCGCCGCCGCCGCCAGGATTTGAAGATACGCTGGACGTTGCGTTACGGCACGTCAAGGGCCGAAGAGGCGGGGATCTCGTCGGCATCATCCTCGTCGGATCAGGAGCACGAAAAGCCCTGACGCTTCACAGTGATATCGACTTGATCGCGCTCGTCAAGGGAGAGGCCGACAACCATGAAATTCTCCGTGTCGGCGACCGTCTCGCCGATATTCGTTACCACGGCTACCAGTCCGTCGACGAAGACCTCGCCTACTCGCTTCGGCTCCCCTCGCTGCTTCGAAAAGGCAGAATCCTCTACGACCACGACGGCATCTGTGCGAAACTGATCGAAAAGGTCCACCATCAGTTTCGTCAAGGGCCGCCGTCGATTTCAATCAACGAACGGATTCGCCTGAAAGCGGAGTGTTACCATTTACTGGGGAAAACGCAGGATCTCGTGGACAAGCCGGGAACGGCCCACTACCTATTGACGCTCTTTTATGAGGACTGTATTGCAGCCTTCTTTCGTTTGAGAGGGTTTTGGTTGGTCGCCCCGGTGGATGTGCATCGCTTCATGTTTTCACGCGAACCGGCGCTGGCCGACCTGGCCGGACAATTCCTGACGGCCCCCACTCTCGCCGATCGGCTCAACTTTGGGTATCAATTTGCCGATCTTCTTTTTAAAGATGTCCCGAACCCTGCTCGCATCGATTGACCGGAGCAGGATATTCAATCGGTTGCCTCTCGGTCGATCACAGGCGCTGTGAGACGCCCCGCATCGACTGCCACCGGCAATAAACCTAAGGAGCTCGCACATGGAACTGGGATTTATCGGACTCGGCAAAATGGGGATGAACATGGTGACGCGCCTTCGGCGCGATCAACATCGCATCGTGGCGTATGATCGATCCACCGAGCTGATCAAACAGGCCGAAAGCCAGGGCTGCGTCGGCGCCTCGTCTCTTGCTGATCTCGTCGGCAAGCTGAGCACTCCCAAGGCCGTCTGGGTCATGGTGCCCTCCGGTGCCCCGACCGAAGAAACCATCCAGGCCGTGGCGGCGCTCCTGCAACCCGGTGACATCATCGTCGACGGCGGCAACACAAGATTTCACGACGACGTGCGGCGCGCGGCCGAGTTGAAGAAAAAAGGCATTCACTATGTCGATGCAGGCACCAGCGGAGGGATCTGGGGACTGACCGTCGGGTATTGCCTCATGGTCGGCGGAGAAGACGCCGCCGTCAAGCGGCTTGAGCCGGCGTTCAAGACCCTGGCGCCCGAAAACGGGTGGGCTCACGTCGGCGCAGTCGGAGCCGGGCACTATGTCAAGATGGTCCATAACGGCATCGAGTACAGCATGATGCAGGGCTATGCCGAAGGGTTCGAATTGATGTCGAAAAGCGAGTACAAGCTTGATCTTGCTCGCATCGCCGACCTCTGGATGCACGGGAGCGTCGTCCGCTCTTGGTTATTGGAACTGGCTGCAGGGGCGCTCAAAGAAGATCAAAAGCTGGAAAAACTGAAAGGGTACGTGCAAGATTCCGGCGAGGGTCGCTGGATGATCGCCGACGCCATTGAAAAGGACGTTCCGGTCCCGACGTTGACGACCGCGCTCTTTACCAGATTCCGTTCACGGCAGGAACAATCGTTCGCCGAAAAAATGTTGGCGGCGCTGCGGAATGCGTTCGGCGGCCACGCCGTTCGACGATAACGGACGAGTCATACTGAGGAGAATCAATGGCCCCGATCAAGAGTCCCCGAATCGATATCAGCCCTTCGCAAGAACCGTTGGCTCCTGTCGAACCCTGCACGTTGGTGATCTTCGGGGGTTCGGGAGACTTGGCGCGTCGCCGCCTGATTCCGGCCGTCTACAATCTCCTCCTTGACAGCCTGATGCCGTCAAATTACGTCGTCATCGGTCTCGGCCGCACCCCGATGAGCGATGAAGAGTTTCGCGCCACCGTTCGCGAAGGAGTGATCAAACATTCCCGACAGGCGCTCATCGACGAGAAGTGGAACGCGTTCTCCGAGCACCTGTTTTACTTGGCGGGAACCAACGACGACGCCCAGACCTATGTACGACTCAAGGAACGTGTCGAGGAACTCGAACGTACGTTCAACCTGCCGGGAAACCGAATTTTCTACCTCAGTATTCCTCCCAGCTCCTTTACCTCCGTCTGTGAAGGCTTGTCCCATTCCGGACTTGCAGGCACTCCCGGTGCGCGCTCGCCCTACACCCGCATCATTGTCGAAAAGCCGGTCGGTCGTGATCTGACCACCGCGAGGGCCATCAACGAAGTCACCGGCCGCGTATTTGATGAATCACAGATCTTTCGCATCGATCATTATTTGGGCAAGGAAACCGTTCAAAATCTCATGGTCGTCCGTTTTGCCAACAGCATTTTTGAGCCGATCTGGAACTATAAATACGTCGACCATGTCCAAATCACCGTGAGCGAAGCCGAAGGCGTCGGCACGCGCGCCTCCTACTACGAGGAAGCCGGCGCGCTCCGCGATATGATCCAGAACCACATGCTCCAATTGCTGTGTCTCGTGGCGATGGAGCCTCCCTACTCGCTGGACCCGGACGTCGTGCGGAATGCCAAGATGGAAGTGCTGCGCTGCCTGCGGCCCATTACGGGAAAGGATGTCGACAAATTCACGGTCCGGGCGCAGTACACGGAGGGAACCGCTCATGACGGACCCGTTCCTGGCTACCGGCGTGAGCAAGGCGTGAAGTCGAATTCCACCACCGAGACCTATGTCGCGGTCAAATGTTTCGTGGAAAACTGGCGGTGGTCCGGAGTGCCGTTCTACCTCCGGACGGGAAAGGCCATGCCGCTGCGCGCCAGCGAAGTCGCCATCCAATTCAAAGAGATCCCGCAGATCCTCTTCAACTCCAACGCACAGAACCCTCAAGCCCCGACCGTGCTTGCACTGAAGATTCAACCTGAAGAGGGACTCTCGCTGCGTATCGTGTCGCGAGTGCCCGGCACGCGCGCACAAACCCATCCGGTTGAAATGAATTTCAAATACGGGGAAGTCTTCGGTCGCCCATCACCGGAAGCCTATGAGCGTCTCTTGCTCGACGTGATGGCAGGAGATGCCTCGCGCTTCATGCGGCGCGACGCGGTCGAAGCGTCTTGGGCCTGGATTACTCAAATTCTGGAAGCTTGGGAGAAATCCGGCCAACGCTGGCTGCCTGAATACCAAGCCGGCACTTGGGGACCGGTGGAAGCCGACCGGCTCATCCAAAACGACGGCCGAAGCTGGCGGGTGCTGTAAGTACCACCGCACATCTTATCGCTTACCGTGACACTGGAATGGGCGACTCCCGTCTTGTCACGCTGTGCGCGCGCTCTGCGCTTCTCAATCACGCGACAAAGACTCTACTGAACAGACACCTATCCATACACGACAGAAGCGGCTTGGCGGTTGTGTTTCGCCAAGCCGCTCGTACGGATGGATTGCTAGAACGGCGAGCTAGCTCAACAGTTCCTTTGGGATGTTGCCCCCGTTGTCGGCGAGTTTCTTAAGCACCGTTTTGTGCAACCACATATTCATCTGGGCGCTGTCGCCCATCTTATCGGCCGGACAACCCAGTTCCGTCGCCAATTCTTTCCTGGCTGTAAGGCTGCTATCGAGACCCAAGAGCTTCAGCAGATCGACGATGGAGCTCTTCCAATTGAGTTTTTGAGAATTTTTCGCTGCAAGGCCTTCGAGCTTCCCGACGACATCGACTGCCGACATGGCGACCGGAGACGGAGCCGCTGCCGGTGTGGATGGCGCGTTCGGAACCGCCGCGGGAGGTGGAGTGGCGGCTTGCGCCGACTTGGCACCGAAACCCAGCTTCTCCATGATAGAGCTGAACAGTCCCATGAGATCTTCCTCCTATTTGGGTTAAGACATCTTGTGGCGTCTTGTTTGAGAAGTTAAAACCTACCACTTCACAGGTGGTGAAGTCATGCGTGGCCCGCCCCTGTACACAGCGCCATCGACAGGATGCCACTAGGAAGAACTATTGCTTGACACCCGCACTACCTATACGGCGCTCACCCGGACAGCGCATCATCAATGTGTTGAAGAATCTTTTCTTTTGTTCCGACCCCTCCGATAAATTTCATGAATTCTCCGGCTCGATACAGCGCCAGTGCGGGAAGCCACGAGACCTCTAGTTCGGCCGGAATCTGAAAGTTTTCTTCCACATTCATTGTAAGGATGAGCAGGCTCGATCCCCGGTCGGCTTGCACACGTTCAAGCTCTCCCATAAGAGCGCGGCAATGGCCGCAGCCAGGTTTCCAGAATTCCACCAAGACAGGCACTCGGCTTGACTCAACCACTCGGTCAAACTCTCGATCAGTGACGGCTTGAAGCATGAAGTTCAGGACGGCGTGGTTTGTGCCAACAGCAACTTCAGGATATGTGCTACCTGCTCGGCAAAGAGACGATACCCGGCAGTGGTCAAATGGATTCCGTCATTCGAATAGATGCCCGCCAATTGCCCGCTCTGCGAATCTACGGTGGCGGCGAACAGATCGACACAAACAAGACCATTGGCGTCGGCGTACTCTTGGATCAGCCTGTTCAGTCGGCTTCGACCGGCAAGATGTTCGGACACCCACGCTCGTCCCGCTTGGCTTGCTCCGGCATCTTCAACTCGAATAGACGGAACGGTTACCGGAACGGGCGTCCCACCCATTGCGAGCGTCCGCTCGTACATTGTGATCAAATTGCGTACGATTTCCGAGGGTGATGCATTCCACCCCAGATCATTTGTCCCTCCCAAGATCGGCACGTAGCCTGGCTGAAGGTCGAGCACATCACGTTGAAATCGCACGGCCATGTCGCCGGTCAATTCGCCGCAGATCCCGGAGGTCCGCACCTGCCAGGAATCGCCTAACAATGCTTGCAGGAACTGCCCGTATGGCGTCTCTCGCCCAGCTGGATTATCCCGTGTCGGTGACTGAAACCCCGCCGTCAAACTATCGCCGAAACAGATGACAAGTGATGTTCTCCTCATCGTACGGATGATTCTACTGAGGCCTCTTGGGACAAACAAGCCGCCAGTCGAATACGTATGCGGTGAAAATCCACGGTACAGAACGGCGATTTTCTTGACCAATCGGCAATCTACCGGTACGTCTTACGTATGCCGACGGATCTCAAGACGGCTCAAGAGATGATGGCCGCTGCAGTCGCCGCGCGCACGACCGAAGATCCGGAGATCGTGTCCGTCAGGCAGGTCTTGAAACTGCTGGACAAGACGTCGAAATCGAATCGGACGTACGGCTCGACCAACCCCGTTGCCCAGAAATTTACGCAACAACTGTTTGAAGAGCTGACAAATCACCTGACCACTTACTCCAAACTGACGTTTCTCATCCAACGCTCTGAATTGCTGTGCAAAGACGCTGTCGTGTACCAGGCAGAACGGGAGGGGGCAAGCGAGAGCCTTGCGTTCAAGCTGTACGCCGATGGCATCCGAGAACTGGTCCTGCACCAAGGCCTCACCCAGGAAGATCTGTCGCTCTTCCTCGCCTCGTTATGGAGCGATGCCGACTCGCACGAGGAGGATGATGATATCGTCACACGCCTGTGGTCCAGAAATTTGTCGACGATCACGCTCGTGACGGCCGAAGAACTCTCAAAATCCACGGTGGGAAACGACGGCGGGACACGCCCCGATGGAGCGATGAGTTCCTCCGATTCGACTCTTCGCGAATTGCTGGACCGGGAGCGGGAACGGAAAAAACAGAGCGACGCGAAAACTCACGCAGATGGCGGCGGCTCCGGAAACGCCAAGAGCCGGTTCCAATCCGGGCTCACGGGTTATGAAGTCACGGATGAAGAACTTGCCGTCCTGGCACAAGAGATCGAAGCGGAGCGAAAGCAGGACAACCTTCTCTGCATCCTGGATATGCTGACCGCGATCCTCGCATCAGAGAAGTCTCCGGCGTTGTTGACCAAACTCTTCAGTCTGTGGGGCACTATCGTGGAATCCCTCCTTCGCGAAGGCAAATGGACAGTACTGGAGCGCGTCCTCTGTCTTCTCCATGAAACGGACTCCGTGCGACCCGACCTGAGCGAGGAACATAAGCAACAGTTAGCCTCGCTCCTCAATGGGCTCGGTCGCGCCGAACGAGTGAAGATGATCGAGGGGTATCTCAACCGAGGTCCCGACGCCAACGTAACCGGGCTTTCCACCATCTTCCTGCTGATGAAACCCGATGCCGTTCCCTCGCTCTGTTCACTGCTGGCGAACGTCACCTCACCGGTCCATCAGGCCATTGTCTCTGAGGCGCTCACGGTTTTAGCCAAAGACCTTCCTGACCCTTTGCTGCGGGGGTTGTCGGATCGCAGGCCTGGACACGTTCGCAATCTGCTTTCGATCCTCGCCAAATGGAACAACCCTAAATTCGCCGATCCGGTGGAAAAATTGATTCGATATCCCGATGCGCAGGTTCGCCGGGATGCGATCCGCGCCCTCGGCCTCTTTCGTCCCAACGGCAACGGCACGAAACTCGTTCCTCTCTCAACCGATGAGGACGAAGGCGTCCGGTTTGCTGCGCTCAAGCTACTCATCTCCGGCCAATACACCGTGTCCTTCTCTGTGTGGATGCCTCTGTTGTCGGAAGAAGGATTCATGGATCGCCCGATCAGTGAGCGCCGAGCGGTTTTCCAGGCCGTCCGTGCCACCTGCGGCGACGAAGCGGTGCCGTATTGGCAGGGGCTGATGACCGAATGGGCCTGGATGAATCGGAGAAAAAAAGAAGAGCTGGCGGTCATCGGAGCAGAAACGCTCGGAAAGCTTGCCACCCCCTCCGCCATCGAGGCGCTCTCGGTCGGGGCTCAAAAAGGAAACGCCACCGTTCGTCAGGCTTGTGCAGCGGCCTTGTTGCAAGCGCAACGGCTACAACGCAATCTCCCCTCCACCGATCCAATATCTGAGGACTCGCGATCGTGACGGCCCCCCAGACCAAGCTCGTGCAAAACCCGCCCGACGAAGACACGACTCAACCGATTCTGACACATGAAAAGTCGTTATCTCGCAAGATCGGCCAAGGATCGGAAGCCGGCGATATCCTCGATCAACAGTTGGTGATGCTTGGATTTCAGCTCATCACGCAATTGAATACGTTGATCAAGACATCCAAGATTCATGGCCGTGCGAACGCTGCGCTCGACAAACCTGTCGAAACAATGTTGACCCTCATCGAGACGCTTGCCCACGACCAACCGGTCACCTTGTGGGTGCAAGACGACTTCCTCTTTCTCGGTGAGAACCACCTCAAAGTGACCGCGCAACAAATGCTCGTCGTCTCGAGTGTTCTCGATGCCTTGAAAAAATGGAAGATCGGCGGGTTGACGTTTGCCTCATCGGCCTCCTCCAAAGGCCTTCGAGAGTTCGCCCACCTATTTGTCACGCTTGACCCCGCCACCAAATCGATCGAGGACTTCCGGCAGGAACTGACCGCGCTGGGTGCGTCGGGCATCGAGCTGAAAGATGCACGACTGCTCAACCTGGATGAGCTCGCAACAGACGGGGATGCGAAGGTTCGGCGCAAAGCGCGCTCGAAAGCCGTCTACGGGAAAGCCGCCGACGCGGTCGGCAACCTGACGCAATCCTCCCGCGACGGCAAAGCGCTGAACTTCAAGCAGGCCAAACGCGCCATTCAAAATATCGTCGATCTGATGATGCAAGACGAGTCGATCATGCTCGGCCTTACCACACTTCGCTGTCACGACCAATATACCCATAACCACTCCGTCAACGTCTCGTTGCTGTCCATTGCGCTCGCAAACAGAGCCGGCTATCCGAAAGTCGAGCTGGCCGATCTTGGCTTGGCTGCGCTGTTTCACGACATGGGAAAGTCGACCATTCCCCTGGACGTCCTGAATAAACCGGGCGAGTTCACCGAACAGGAGTGGACGATGATGCGCAATCACCCGACGGAAGGAGTCTTGAGCCTCACACAGCTGCGCGGCATCACGAACCTTCCGTCGCGCATGGCCTCAGCATCATTTGAGCACCACATGAACTTGGATTATTCCGGCTACCCCAAACTCCAGACACCGTGGAAACTGTCTTTGACCGGCCGTATTCTCACGATCGCCGATTGCTACGATGCCATGACGTCGTCGCGCGTCTACCGTCGAGAGCCGATGTCGCCCTCGAAAGTATTGAATATGATGCTCTCGAAATCCGGGAAAAGTTTCGACGCGACGCTCATCAAACTGTTCGTCAATTGCGTGGGCATCATTCCGATCGGTAGCCTTGTAGTCCTCGACTCCGATGAATTCGCCGTCGTGCTCAAACCCGCGACCGATAAGACCGAGACCGAGCGGCCGATCGTCAAAGTCATTACCGATGCACAGGGCCTTCCGATCGATCACGGCCCCGAGTTGGACCTGACCGCGAAAGACGAGGCCGGTGACTACCTCCACAGCATTCTTCGACTGATCGACAACACGGAACATAAATTCGACACCAGCCGGTATTTCGTCTGACCATCGTACTCGACGCTCTTCTCATCCCCCTGAGTCCATCGACGTCCTTGCTTGACAGGCTGAAATCCAATCTTCGACAATACCACCATGCCTGAACAAATCGTGATCGAACGATTGGAATTTCGTGGACGTTGCGGCGTCACGCCCGAGGAACGTGCTCGACCACAACCTCTGGCCGTTGATCTAGAACTGGATTGTCAGCTGGAAACGGCGGGGATGTCCGATGACCTCGCCCACACAATCGACTATGCCCACGTGGCGCAGCGCGTCGTCGATATCGGAACAGTCCAAGAGTCGCAACTTTTGGAAACCCTGGCGGAACGAATCCTGACAACCCTGTTCGATGAATTCCCGATCGAACGCGCCACAGTATGGTTACGAAAACTGCATCCTCCCATCTCTCTCGTCACCCGGTCCGTTGGGATCAGCATTGAACGCACCAGGCTCGCACAGCACGTGCTCCGCGCAGATCCTCCACCGGCTCAGTTTCTTGTCCGGCAGCTTCATCGTCTTCCCAAAGGGAACGTCCTCGACGTGGCCTCCGGCAGCGGCCGTCACGCGCTGTTTCTCGCTTCGCTGGGACACCAGGTCGACGCCGTTGATCGCGATGAACAAGCACTCGCGCACCTTTCCGACGGCGCCCGAACACGGCGTCTCGTCGGCGTCAGTTCCCGCATGTTCGATCTGGAACACCCGACGCAGATACCGAATCTGGGATATGAGGCGTACGATGCCGTTCTCATCTTCTTTTACCTACATCGACCGCTTTTTCCCGCGCTTATCAATGCGCTGAAGCCCGGCGGTATCTTGCTATATGAAACCTTCACCATTGAGAATCACGTCCGATATCGGCATCCGAAACGTCGAGAGTTTTGCCTTGCACAGGGTGAACTCCTAGACCTCACATCAGGCCTTCGTACTCTCCATTATGACGAAGGGCCGCACGAAGGAGCGAATGGGTTGACATCAGCCTACACAGCCCAGCTTGTGGCACAGAAACCTTTTGCTCCAGGGCCATCGACATGAGTCGCCTGGATCTTCACCTGCACACGACCCACTCCGACGGAAGTTGCACGCCCACAGAAGTGGTCAACCTGGCGCACCAGGCAGGGGTCACGGCATTGGCTATTACCGATCACGATATCGTGACGGGTATCGCAGAGGCTATGACAGCCGGACAGCCCTATGGAATCGAGATCATACCCGGAGTGGAAATCAGTTCATCCACCGGCAACTCCGAGTTACATATTCTTGGATACTTTCTGGACTGGCAGGACTCCGACTTGCTCGCTCGCCTGACAACCCTGCGAGACAGTCGTCACCGCCGCAACCCTCTTATCATTGAACGATTACAGACACTCGGAATCGAGATCACCTATGACGAGGTTCGAACGCTGGCGGAGACTGAATCGATCGGCAGACCGCACATCGCCCGCGTACTGATGAACAAAGGGGTCGTCACATCGGCAAAAGAAGCCTTCGATCGTTTTCTCGCCGAAGGAAAACCGGCGCATGTTCCACGAGAACTTCCGACTCCCTCCGAAGCCATCCAATTGATCAAAGCGGCTGGAGGCATCGCCGTGCTGGCCCACCCCACGTGGGTCAGGACGACGGACCAGCCGCTGCGGGATCTACTCCAACGACTACGGACGGACGGACTGGACGGAGTGGAGGTGTATTACAGTACGCACAATCCTCGTCAGACACGCGAATACCTCAGCCTGGCACAACAGCTGGGCCTGTTGGTGACCGGTGGAAGCGACTTTCATGGCCTCACGAAACCCGACATCGACGTCGGCATCGGCAAAGGCACGCTGCACATTCCAACCTCATTACTTCCCAAGATGAAGGAAGCCGCCGGGCGACACTAGCGGATCGCTCACGTCTATTTTGTTCAATCCGTTGACTCCTCTTCGGGATTCGCTAGACTCTGATGATCCTCAGGTCTCAGCATCCATGGTCAACGCGTCCAGCTGGGCTCTACAATATATCCTCGTCGTGCTCGTCGCGCTCTTTGCCGGTTCCGCGCTGAGCAAACTCCCGGCGGCGCAATCGTTTCCTCTCACGCCGTTCGGCCTCACCAGTTTCCAAACCATTCGCCTCGTTATCGAAGGAACCGGGCTGCTCGCCCTCTGCCTTCTCTCGCTCCGTGCGTTCCGACAGATGCCGGATACCGGACGAGGCTTCTCGTTTTTACGGCGGCTGGTACTTCCTGTTACGACCCTGTTCGCCTTGATCGTGCTGGATAAGACGGTCCGGACGGCAGGGCTCTCGCTTTTCGATCATGTGGGATTCGTACGCTATTCACTCGTCTACGCAGCCGCATTGACGCTGGTCGGACTCTGGATCACCGCTGTGTGGTTCCTGCATCTCGACGCCTTACATCGATTTTTTGTAACACCTTTGCCATCAACCCGGCGCAAAGACCCTGAGCCTTTCAGCGAAGAGATCATCGACAACGACCTTACACAAGAAGACATCGAGTCCAAGACGGGACCGCACCTACTCACCACGCCGCATGGCCCACCCAGCACACTCGGTCGGTACAAAGTCTTAAAGGAGTTGGGACGAGGTTCAATGGGGGTGGTGTATCTTGGGAAAGACCCGACGATTCAGCGATTTGTGGCGATTAAGACGATGCGGCTCGACGAGATCACCGATGACGGCACACTTCAGAACGTGAAAGCGCGGTTCTTTCGGGAAGCCGAATCGACCGGACGATTGTCTCACCCCAATATCGTCACGATCTTTGACGCCGGGGAAGAAGACAACCTCGGCTACATCGCGATGGAGATGATTCAGGGCACTACGCTCAAACAATGGTCACGGAAACCGAGCCTCCTACCGCTTGAAAAGGTGGTCTCGATACTGGCGACCGTTGCCGACGCGATGGACTATGCTCATCAGCAGGGTGTGGTGCATCGCGACATCAAACCGGCGAATATCATGCTGACCACAGAAGAGGTCGTCAAGATCATGGACTTCGGCATCGCCAAGATGGCGACGTCGTCGAGAACTCAAACGGATATCGTACTGGGAACGCCTATGTACATGTCTCCTGAGCAGATCGCCGGAAAGAAAGTCGATGGACGCTCCGATATCTTTTCGCTGGCGGTCGTCATGTTCGAACTCTTGACCGGTCGCCCACCCTTTACCGCGGATAACGTCTCGGCCTTGCTGTTTGCCGTCGCTCACACGCCGCATCCCAGCCTGAAATCCATCAGGCCGGATCTTCCTCCCCTGGTTAAGAAAATCCTGGATCGCGCGCTGCAAAAAGATCCCGCGCTCCGCCACCGACGCGCAGGCGAATTCGCCGCAGAACTTCGCTCGTGTCGCCAAGGAATGGCCGCCTGAACACCTGATGGTTCGGCCGTGCAATCCTCAGTTTTGTAAGTGGAGATGCCCTTTGGGCAGGCTCTGGTAACAGCCTTCTGAAAGCTCCTGCTCATGTTCTTGTAGGCATTGCAGCATACGGCCATCACCCGGCTGCACCATCACACAGACCCGCTTCACATCATCGACACAGGCAAGCCGATACCCTTCAGTTTCTCGCCAACGTACCAGCCGCTGTCGCACGATCTGTTGACAGAGAGGAGCCAACCGTTTGATGCCCTGCATCAGACAACGCTGCCTGTTTTCACCGACCAGAGAATCTGGGCAATACTGCTGGACTTCTGCCTCGCACTTCACTTCTGCTATTTGCCTGGCTCGACTGTCGCGAGGGACGGCCACGCTCTCACGAGGCGTCACAACAGCCTCGGCTCCGACTCCGACCGAACGTTCAGTCGGTTGATTCGATACGCCGGGAATCGTCAGGTCGAGTTCAGGCACGCGCGCGACTTCGACGATTGATGAAGCCGATTGTGCCGAGAGCAATTCCTCTTGAGAGGGGAAATTCGCCCAGATGATGGACCACACCAAGATCAATCCCGCCACCGAAATGGAGTTCGTGATGGCTTTTCCTGATCGTTCCTCGGTAGTGGCGGTCTTCATTACCGTGAGAATAAAATAAAGCCTCCCGAAAATCATTGAAACAGAAGTTTTTCGCAGAGCGGTGGCGACGTTCGAACAGACACGCTGAAAGGATGGACCATACGGAACGAACAGGAGTGCGTGAATCTAGTTGTCGGGGGTTTCGACGATGTGATTTTCGAACCGGGTGCAGCCTTCTGCCAGGAGCCGATTGGTCAACATCTCACCCGGCCATTCGATCGGCAGATCGGCGGTAAAGACCCAGACATCGGGAGACGTCCAGACAGGACCATGCTCGTCGGGAAGCTCCGGATCGAACAGATCGGTCCACACGGGCATGTAGACCCCATTACCACATTGCGTATGGAGATGCACGATGGTCCGAGACCTCACGAGCGGGTCCAGTTCACGCCAGACCGCCGCGGTCTCATCGGCCAGATGGTGGAGCCGTACCGCATTCTGTGCGTCGAACATAGCATAGGCGGCATAGACCGGCGCTTCGATCGTATCGGGCGCACAGGCCAGCTCCGGACATTGTTTCACCAACCCTTCGAGAATCTCGCGGCGCTGATGATCTTCCCACGTCTCAGGCAAACCGGGGTCCGGAGCACCGATCAATTCAAACAGGAGAAATGCCGTATTTTCGACCGGAGGAAGCAACCGTGCCGCCACGGATTGCGTACGCCTGGAGTCAGCAACCGTCACAAGGTGGTCATGGAACTGCTGAAGATTCAACATCTCCAAGGTGGCATCGGTCAATAGTCGCGACTCAACACGCACGACGGTTCCGGTAGGAAGTTGGAGATACTTGTGGAGCAAATCGGCCGTGGCGATCGGATCGATCTTCAGTTTGAGCGGCGCAGTTAAATTGGCCTGTAAAGGAAGCGCCAGCGCCGCCATCGTGGCATAGGCCGGCTTCTCGTCGTTTGGTCCATCCAACAGTAGCGTACAGCTCGCCTCGGCGACCAAATCGAACAACCACTCAGCCATGTCTTCGTCGAGCGCCGCCAGGACGGTCAGGAGATCATGCTCACGCCCTTGCTCAAGAAACGCCTGCAAGGTATCGATCGCATCATCCGTATCGCCATGATCGTGGCGACGAGCGTTGATGAGATGAATAAGATCCCGGGTAAGTGGATCAGGACGAGACCAACCTAACATCCCTAACATCGAGGCTCCCTACTGTCCGAGCCAACAGTCATGACTCGAATGACTTCACCTGCATGTTGCCAAACTTTTTTCCCCCATGCAAGCATCAGAACGATTACTCGTACTCGCGACGGCCTGTTCGACGCACGTCTTCACTCACCGATAATCTTCACGAGAACCCGCTTACGACGCCGACCATCGAACTCACCGTAAAAAATGCGCTCCCATGGGCCGAAGTCGAGTTTGCCCTCGGTGAGCGCAACGACGACTTCTCGCCCCATCACTTGTCGCTTCAGATGCGCATCGCCGTTGTCTTCGCCGGTGTCGTTATGCCGATACACCGCTTCCTGCGGAGCGAGTCGCTCCAAAAAATCGTCGTAGTCCCGTAACAAGCCGGACTCATCGTCATTGATGTACACGCTAGCCGTGATATGCATCGCATTCACCAGGACGAGGCCTTCCCGTATCCCACTCTTTTGAATCACGGCCTCAACATGAGACGTGATATTGAGGTAGGCTCGTCTAGTTTTGGTCTCAAACCAGAGTTCTTCGCGGTAGGACTTCATCATCGCTCAACATCGCATTGTGCCTGCCGCTTCGACGGACATGCAAGAGGCTCGCGGGGCTCCTCGCCTGCCGCATGGAGTCGTCTCCTTGCCGCGTACGCACTCGACTATTGAAGATTGATCGTCTATCGATCCAATGATCAAAAGAGCCACGTGTCCCTGCACGCAATATTCACACGTGCAATTCCGCCGAATCCTCTTTCGGGCTCAACACACCCAGTCGAAAACGCGTACAAAATTGACAGCCCCTAGTCTTGGTGATAAGTACCTTTGCAGATCCTACGATGCTGTCCGCTAGAGGGAGGTACTCGATGTCTGCTATCGCTGGGGGCCCGTCGTTCGCCGGCAGTCCTCTGAATTGGAGCCTGCTTTTTGCCCGTCAGCCGGAACCGGACCTGGAGTTCACGGAAGAGGAGCTGGAACAGACCACCACCATCCGATCACCTTCGCCTGTGAAGCCACCGAAAAAATCGAATGGACGCCCTCTTCTCTGGCTCCTTCTCTTGGTATTGATCGGTGGGGGCGCCTATGTCGCAATGGAACCGGATATGATCATGGACTATGTCGGGCCGCTTTTAGGCGAATCGCCGGCCCCGCAACCACCACCGCCGGTTGCGCGAAAACCGTCCATACCGAAGCCGCCCATCCCACCGGCTCAACCTCAAGCGGCTGCTCCGGCTCCGCCCGCTGCAACACCGCCGGTCGAGTCACCGCAGGCTGCAGACACGATGACAACTCCTGTTCCGCAGGCTTCATCCACTGATCTGATGTCGACGGCTTCAACGCCGACAGAATCTCCATCGTCACCGGAAACCGAACCCGTGGCGCCCATCACCGCGTCACCGACTCCGCTGTTCAGCGAGGGACAACGGGTCAGCGTGCTTGGAAATTCTTCGAATCCCAAAGGGAAAGTGTTCCTGACTCAAGATGCTGAGGGGACAAAACCAGGACCGGCTATTCCACCAGGAACTCCTCTCACGATTCTCGACGGCGACCTGCAGGCCGGCGGATGGGTTTATTCTGTCCGCAGTGACTTCGGTACGAAGGGGTGGCTGACCGAGAAACAGCTTCAATTGAAACCCTGATCGTCTTGCAACGTGAGACTCACCAGGCACAGCAGGCGGCGATCATCTCGCCGCCCGCTGTGCTATAATGCCGACCGTTCGCGCTTCTATCGTCGATGTGATCAGTACCGACCTCAGGAATCCATGCGCGCTGTAATCTTTGACTTCGATGGTGTCATCGCCGACACCGAGCCGCTGCACTTTGAAAGTCTGCGCCGGATATTGGCGGACATCGACATCACTCTGACTGAACAAGAATATTATGCCGACTATCTCGGCTTCGACGATCGTGGATGTATTCTGGAGGCGTTACGAGTCAATCACCGCCCGATCTCTCCTTCATACGTTGAAGAAGTCATGGCTAAAAAGGCCGCCGCGTATTTGACGACAATCCAGGACCATCTCGTGATTTTCCCGGGCGTCAAAGAGTTTATCGAAGAGGCCTCGACTACCTATCCCATTGCGATCGCATCAGGAGCCTTGCGGGCCGAAATTGAATTGGTGCTGGAACAAATCGGAATCCGGAATGTGTTCGGCCACATCACCAGCGCGGAGGATGTGACATGCGGCAAGCCGAATCCAGAGCCCTTTCTGCATGCCCTGGCCGGATTGAACCGTCGGCATCCTGCGGCTCGAATCCTGCCGGATGCTTGCTTGGTCATCGAAGATTCTCGTCCCGGCATCCGGGCTGCACGATCAGCCGGAATGAAGGTCTTGGCAGTCACCAATACGCACACCGAGCAAGACCTCCATGAGGCCGATGCCATCAGCCCTAGCTTGAAGGAAACGCGACTCAAAGATGTGCGCGCTCGCTTGTGGCCGACGTAAACGCACGACGACAATGAGAATCTGCTCACTCATCCCCGGAGCAACAGAAGTGGTCGCCGCCCTCGGTTTAGCCGACCGACTGGTCGGCATCAGCCACGAATGCGACTTTCCCGCCTCAGTCCGACATGTCCCTATCATGATCGACCCCTTGGTCGGAAAAGAGGGAGACACCGGTGGGGACATCGATCGACAGGTCAAAGAACTGGTGGCATCAGGGCAGCGCCTCTATCGACTCAACGAGGATGCATTGTATCGAGCCCGCCCGGACCTGATTCTGACGCAAGACCTCTGTCACGTCTGCTCCGTCACGCCGGATCAACTCACACGCGCAGTCGAGTCACTTCACGATCAGCCTCAGGTACTCACACTGAGCCCGACGACACTGGACGGGATGATCCATGATGTGGAGCGTATCGCCGAAGCGGCCGGTGTTGTTGCGAAGGGACAGGCACTCGCCCAGGAGCTCCGTCGTCGAGTGGACCACGTACGCGCCGAAACCCATAGGACGCGCCCACGCCCGCGTGTCCTGTGTCTTGAATGGCTGGATCCTCTCTATGTCGCCGGACACTGGGTTCCAGAAATGGTCGAACTGGCCGGCGGCCACAACGTCCTTGGCTCTCAGGACACCCCATCGCATGAGACGACATGGCAAGCCGTGGAAGCTGCTCAGCCAGACGTCATCCTTATCATGCCCTGCGGATACTCCGTCGAGCGCACGGTCAACGAACTAAAGCTAGGCGGACCAACCGGCGATGCATGGCGGCGAGCGTGCGAGCAGTGGCCGAATCTCTACGTCGTCGATGCCGCCTCCTTCTTCAGCCGCCCCGGCCCACGACTCATCGACGGCGTGGAGTTGCTCGCAACCATTCTCCATACAGCCCTTGATCAGCCGCTCGACCCAGCCAAGGCAATCAAACTTGAGGCGACGACACTCGCTACGGGCTGCGCATCATGAAAGCCTCAGAAGCTCAGGCCTATTGCACGGCTTACACGAAGCAAAGCGGCAGCAATTTTTACTACTCGTTTCTCTTTCTACCCAAAGCCAAGCGCGACGCCATGTACACGGTCTATGCCTTCTGCAAGGCCGTCGACAGTGCCGTCGATGAACCGGTAGCCGGAAGCAACCCACAGGACGAACTGAAACATTGGCGCCAAGAGCTTGATGCCGTCTATGCCGGCACCCCGACGACTCCCATCATGGTGAGTCTTTCTCACCATGTGAAGACGTTGGGTATTCCGAAGGCATATTTTGAGGAGTTGATCAAAGGCGTCGAGATGGACCTGTTCAACAATCGCTACATCACGTTTGATGAGCTATCGCTCTATTGCTATCGCGTCGCGTCCGTCGTAGGACTCATCTGTCTGCACGTATTCGGCGTCACGTCCGCGCGGGCGCAGGATTATGCAGTGGCCCTCGGCATGGCATTCCAACTGACAAATATTCTTCGTGATGTCGGAACAGATGCCGCTGCCCGCCGAATCTACCTTCCATTGGACGACTTGCAGAAGTGGAATTACCCTGAGAAGGCGCTGCTCAATCGGAACGCGTCCCCAGAATTTCGCGCCTTGATGGAGTACGAGGCCTCGCGGGCGCACCACTACTATAAGAAAGCCGACGCGGCCCTCAAGGGTCTACCGCCTCAGGAACGGCGCGCATTGGCGGTGGCGGAAATCATGCGCGGTATTTACAGCCGGATTTTGGAACAGATCGAACGGTCGAATTATCAGGTCTTCGGACCACGCATCAGCCTCACCACCACTCAACGGGTGATCATCGCCCTGCGCGTCTGGCTTCGCTCCCGATTCTCGTGACAGCCTCCTCTCCACACACCGTCCTCGTTCTCGGCGCAGGACTGACCGGATTGACGACTGCATACCACCTTCATCAGCGAGGCCACCGCGTCACCCTGCTGGATCATCCTGACTGGCTCGATGGATTTTTGACCGATGCGTCCGCACCAACCCCGGTGGTGTTGGGGTGTCACCATGAAACACGGCAGGTCCTTCGCGCACTCGATCAAGAAGGGTCTTTTAAAACCGACCGATCGATTCCACTGGAATTTCGGCTACCCGATGGACGAATCACCCCCTATCAGTCGGCTCGCCTTCCCGGAGCCTTTCAGTGGATGATGAGCCTCTTCAACTTCCACGGCCTTTCCTGGCAGGACCGATGGAGACTCTTCTCCCATGTCGAGCAAATTTGGGAACAGGCCCAAACCCTCCCGGCTGATTTAGAGAATCGGACTGCGGACGAATGGCTGTCATCAACCGGGCAAAGCCCCGAAGCAAGAGAACGAGTATGGGATCCGCTCGCTCAATGGTTGACCGGCAATGCGCTGACCTGTCTCTCTGCCGCAACCTTTGTCCATCTCCTGTCGACTGTCTTTCTCCGCGACGCATCTGATGCCACACTCACCCATCTCTCCGGCTCCATCGATCACCGGTTTATCGCCCCCATGAAGCAGACACTCCAGCAGGGGAATGTGCAAATGGTCTCCCTCACCCGGCACCCTACACTTCGGTTCGGACAGTCCGGCGTGAGTGAAGTCCGACTTTCCGACGATATCAGACTCCACGCTGACCGATACATCCTTGCCCTGTCCTATCAGAACCTCCTACCGCTGCTGCCGGAACGACTGTTGACACGTTATGCCTATTTCGCGCAGATCACAGAAATCAAAAGCCTGCGAGGGGTCGTCATCCAATTGACCTACCCGTCCACGAAGCACCGCCCTCGCCTGCTCCTTCTGCCGGGCCAATCATTCCAGCAACTCATCAGCACGCCCCTCACGTCAGGTGAGATAAGCTTTCAGCTCTCTGCGGTTGGAAGCCCGCTCACCGAACTGCAGAACGATCAGGTGATCGAGGCCGCACAGGCTCAAATAGGCGAGCTGTTTTCCGAAACGGCCAAGGAAGCTGTCGTGACACAATCCATCTGTCGCGAGAACTACGCGACCCTGTCTCTGACACCCGGTGCCGCGCGATTACGACCGCTTCAGCAAAGTCCCATCCAGAATTTGCTCGTCGCCGGAGCCTGGACCGACACCGGATGGCCTGCCAATCTGGAGAGCGCAGTGGTCAGCGCTCGCCGTTGTGCGGAGCTTGTCGCCGGCCGCTTCGCTTGACGCGGACAGGTCTCGATGGTACGAGTACCCTCATGCCTTCGTGGACCACAGGCTTCGTGCTTCTGCTTGCGCTGTTCGGATGGAGTTGTGCCCCACATCCCTACGAACGCGGAGGCTCCCCCAACGGACTCAGTCGATATGATGTTGAGCGAGACTATATGGAGTGCGAGTACAAAGCACGATTGGCCAACGAACAGCACTTCTACAACCAGAGCTCCCCTTTTCCATTTAGTTCCGGCCCTCAGAGCCCTGCGGATCACGCCCGCGCCCTGCACGGCCTCTCAACGATCAACGCAATGCGAGATACCTGCCTGGCGGCAAAAGGCTACCGCCTCAATTAGCTACGACCGACCGGCTCGCAAATAACACAGATCTTCAAACTGCTCGCCGTCTCGATATTTCGCGATGACCATCCATTCGCGCCTCGTATCTGTCAGCTCAACATAGGTCACACCATCAAGGACGAAGGGGCGAAGTGAAAACGACAGGCTCAATGCCGGGGAGGATTGAGCCTTGCCGATCTGGAGCGATATCAACGGATAGGTTCCGCCGGTTCGTTCAAACTTCTTGTGGGTCGCCAACAGCGGACTCAGATCTTGCCAGTTGACTTGGTCAAGCAC
>CABVRR010000047.1:0-2167 GCA_902500705.1 uncultured Nitrospira sp. | reverse complement strand
CGAACGCGGCCACATCAACTGACGCTGCAACAGCCAGCGCCGGGAACATCGCCAGCAGCATACTGCCTATGCTCGTAAACTTCATGACTCCCTCCCCCCATATCACCTCATTATCTCGATTGACATCCTGGGCATTCCGTTTTTAAGATGCGGCCATCAGTTTGGTTGGCTTCACACATCATGACACTTACACCTCTTCAAGAACTCGCGCAATCACTCGTCGACTGCGAGCGTTGCAAGCTCGCCAAGTTGGGACGCAGCCAAGTCGTCTTCGGCGTCGGGAATTCTCACGCAAGTATCATGTTTGTGGGAGAAGCGCCAGGTTTCAATGAAGATCAGAAGGGTGAGCCGTTCGTCGGAGCCGCGGGCAAACTCTTGAACGACCTGCTCGCTTCGGCAGGACTCTCGCGCGACCAGATCTATATTGCAAATGTGATCAAATGCCGACCACCGAACAATCGCGACCCGGAGCAGGACGAAGTGGAAACCTGTAAGCCGTTCCTAATGCAGCAGATCCAGCTGATCCGTCCGCAGCTCGTCTGCACTCTAGGCAACTGGGCCACGCAGACCTTACTGGAACGCAAGGTCGGCATCACCAAAGTCAAAGCGCAGGCCTTCTACATGAAGGATTTTGTACTCTTCCCGCTGCTGCACCCAGCCGCCGCTCTGCATCAAGGTAATCTGCTTCCCACTTTGAAGGAAGATTTTAAGAAACTGAAAGAATTTCTCGACAAGAACAGCAAGCCAGCCGAATCGACCAACACAACCCCTACCCCAGCCACACCAGTCTTGAATATTGAATCCCCCCAGCCTGCGCAGATGGATTTATTCGGATAACTGCGCTGTTTCAAGTCTATCCTGAGAAGACACTCAGCTCTCTCCTCTTGCGAGCAGCAACGTCCTTAACTCTTCATACACATTGCGACGTGGTCCGACAAAGACAATATCAAGGCCAAATTCATCATCCTGAACCCGGTAGATAATTCGATAGGTCCGAATACGATAAGATCGAAGTCCGGCGAGTTCAAACTGGAGGGAATGACCTGTCAATGGAGAGACCAGTAACTCCCTGATACCTTCCTTGATCTCCCGTTTAACTTGAGGATGAAACTTGCGGATTCGCTCAGCTGCCTCCGGCGTGTACCGAGCACGATAGGCTTTCACGACTCCTCGCGGCCAAACACCGCATCATGGCTTACCCACTTCCTTTTCTCTGATTGTTTCAAGGATCGCCGGAGTACGCGCATCGATTTTTGATCGCTCAGAATCTCAATCGTCTCCATGAGTCCCTCAAACTGATCCATGCTCAAAAGCACAGCCGAAGGGACACCGTCCCGCGTAATCGCGACCACTTCTTGTTTGTGCTTCATCCGCCGAATTAAGTCCAAGAGTTTGTTCTTGGCCTGACTCACGGAAACATACTCATCGACTTGCGGCATGGCCATCTCCATCTAGCTTCATTAGTGGCCATTATAATGGCCTACTCTGTCCCTAGCAAGCACATATAGAAATGTACCCTCTCAGAGCATGCACGCGATCAGTTAGGCCGACGAATCCTTATCGGCTTTGTGGAAGATCATCGTGTTTGAAGGAGGAGGGACGACGCTGACGGGCAATATTCGTGACACTCGTCAAGACCGTGAGAGACCTCGACCATCGGCTCGTGAAGTTCGAAACTAAACTCGAGGTCAATGAGCACGACGGGCAGATGTTACACTTTCGATTGAGGCGTCGATGAGGATTCAGACTCTTCGGCTTCGCTACTTTCTTCTTCGGCAGGCTTCTCTTCTTCTGGCACATCGAACCACTGCACCAGCATCTCTTCCCACCAGACTTCAGTCACATCCTCTCCTGGGTCTGTGCCCAGGAAGGCCACGTCTTCTTTCGTGATGGACGAGCCGACGAGCTGCGGCTGAAACTTCGCGCGATTGATAACTTCCTTCGTGGCATAGCCACCGATGATCCAGGAATCGGGGTCGGCTCGGCGAGACTTGTAGGCTTTCAAGCCATGCTTCAGATAGACAAAGATCTGTTGTTGAATCGGATCCGTGACGCCGGACTGAGGCAGACTGAGGGTCTTCTCGATTCGTTTTCGCCAATGCCGATCATCGTAGCGCGACGTGATCAGCTGCAACATCTTCTTCCCGAGATCGGCATCAAGCGGCAT
>CABVRR010000046.1:17035-24944 GCA_902500705.1 uncultured Nitrospira sp. | reverse complement strand
AAGATTCGTTGAACCAGAACAATAACAGGATGGAGAATCCCAAAAGATACAGCACGTATCGAAACAGATTCAGTCAGCTACAGCGTGCGGGTATCGATCCAGGTGACCTGCCCGGTCCGGCGCTTCACTTCTTGATACATGTGCGCCGTACCACCAGGGCCGTCGCCTCCGCCACCATTCCAGAGACAGATAAAGTGAACCTTACTAGGTCCATAGGAAAGGGCGGTCTCGAAGAGCCAGAGGTTGCAGCGCTCATAGGGATCAACCCCTGCGGGTAGCGGACCAAGCACTTGTGGAGCGGAACGGATCTCTGTCGTGAGCTTGGCTTTGGCCGCAAGATACCGTGCGCGCCAGGCTTCATCGTGACACACGACCGACTTTTGGATGAATGCAGGCTCATCGAATGGTTGCAGCCACTGCACCGTCACTCCTCGCTGCTGACAGACCTCCGTGAAGAGTAGATCGCCGCCGCAGGCGCCTTGCGTGAGGGCGAGATCCTCCGTACCGGCGCCGAGTTGATCTAACGCCTCCGCAATGTTCTGCGCAGCAATCGGTACTTTGGCCGCGGGAAAACGCGGAGTCGGTCTCGACGGCGCATCAATCATATGGCCACTGAACAGAAACACCTGCCTCGGCTGGTTGTCCGACTGCATCAACACCATATAGGGGTGAGTCTCTCCCTTCCGCGTCGGCCAAGTCAACTCTCCCACATCACGGCGCGGAGGGTATCCGGTCTTCGTCCTTTTTATCTTTCGCCACCTGCGTCATGTAGCGATCGACTTCTTCTCGGCTGAGATCCTCGACTCGTGTGGCAAACGCCGGATAGGCCTGAGCATGCGTCAGGTTGAGATAGGGCCCGCTCAGTTGAAGAAATTGCCAGCCTTCGCTTTTGAGTGACTCGACGGTGCGTCGGTAATGACGCCATCGTTCGCCGTAGCGGAAAAACTCTTCCACGGCGGCACTTAATGCCACCACAAGACTCACGATGAACGTCAGACTTTTGATCAAGCCGGCGGTGTCATCGCTCACGTTAAAACTGACGAGGGCCGGCACCATGACGCCACCGATGATTGTGGCGAGACGCAGCACGCGATGCCACCACAGCGCATCCAACGCTTTCTCTTCCATCCAGGTAATTTGCTCCAACCAACGCGCTCGGAGAAACTGCTTGTTCAGTTCCGGCAAGTCGATTGCCGTGATCAGCTGATCCATCTCGACTCGCAGCCGCTGATAGTCAATCGGTTTTTTTACCATGGTTCCCTCGTCACAGGATTATGAGTTAGGCCGAGCAGGATAGCTCCCACATACATATGCACGCCTTTTCACGAAGCAATGACAATGCCTGCGAAGTGAGCGCCTCATGGGACGAGGCAGAATGGGTACAAGTCCATGAAGACACAGAACAAGCCGCATGTTTTTCAACATGGAGCGCGAGGAGGGCATGAGACGTTCTCGGCATACGCCTAGTATCCAACTGAATACAAGGAGTATCCGTACAGATACCATAAGTAGGAGAGGTTGAGAACCGTGATTTTTTGAGCAGCTTGGGCTACTTGCGGCGTACATCTCGGATTAAAACGTGTAGACGCTACCCTGCTCTCCTCACCACCAACACCCCATCCCTGATCGTAACCAGAACAGCGCTCACGCGCGGATCAGTTGAGACGGCGCGATTGAGTTCCTGAATAGCCGCCGTGGAGGCGTCCGGTGCCGGCTGTTTCAAAACTTCGCCGCTCCAGAGTACGTTGTCGATCAAGATGACGCCGTTGGGCGCCAGCAGATCGAGCGAACGGCGGTAGTAATTGAGATAATTGGGTTTGTCCGCATCGATAAAGACAAGATCAAACAGACCGGTGAGCGTTTTCATCGTCTCGAGAGCTGGCCCCATCCGAATGCTGATTTTGCTCCCAAACGGCGCCTGCGCGATATAGCGCCGAGCCAACGCAACCGACGTTTCATCAACGTCGCACGTGATCACCGTTCCGTCCGACGGCAGGGCTTCGGCAAAGCACAGGGCGCTGTAGCCAGTGAAGGTACCGATTTCGAGGATGCGCCTCGCACCCACCAGCTGCGTCATCATTTTGAGAAACGCCCCTTCTAACGGACCGACGACCATCTGCGGATGTTCTATCGTCCGATGCGTCTCTTCACGCAAGGCCTGACAGACCGGAGACTCGGGCATGGAATGGGACTCGGCATAGGCTTCGATCTCGGGAGCGACAAGAGCTTTCATACGGAATGCCTTTCACGGTTTGAAAAAAGATCATGTGCGTGCGTAGACTGCACACCACCATGCAGCGACAGCGGCGACCGGATCTTAGCATAGTGCGACCACGGAGGAGGCCTCGTTGAACACACTGACGACTTTGGAACCACTCACGACAAAACTTTTGGAAATACAACGGATCAACAGCGCTGCGTCGGTCCTCTCCTGGGATCAGGAAACGTACATGCCTGCCGGAGGAGGTGAAGCGAGGGCCGAGCAAATCGCCGTGCTGCAAGGTCTCGCCCATCAAAAGCTGGTCTCCTCAGAGATGCAAACGCTGTTGTCTCAATGGATCGATCCCGCCACCGGCCAAGCCGTCGAGCACAGCGGAGCAGCCTGGGATGAGCCGTCACGCTCGCTCTTGCGCGAGGTGTGGCGGGATTTCAGCCGTGCCAAAAAGCTTCCCTCAGATTTCGTCGTCACGCTGAGCCGCGAATGTTCCCTCGCCCAACAAGTGTGGGCCGATGCCAAATCCAAAAACGCGTTTGCGATGTTTCTCCCGAATCTCCGGACGATCCTTCGGCTCAAGCAGGAAGAGGCGCAGTATCTCGGCTATCGCTATTCCCCCTATGACGCGCTGTTGGATGTCTATGAACCAGGCGCGACCATCGCCGGACTTCGCCCCCTGTTTGAGACGCTCAAGGCCCGCCTGGTGCCCTTGCTCAAAAAAATCACTCAGAGCAACGTGCAGATCGATGACAGCATTCTGCGCCACTCCTACGACCAGACTCCGCAACTGGAATTCGGCCGACTGGTCCTGACGGCGATGGGCTATGATTTCACACGTGGTCGGTTAGACCTTTCAGCGCATCCCTTCACCACCTCGTTTCACCCGACCGACGTACGCGTGACCACTCGCGTGCATGAGCATGAACTGCAATCCTGCCTCTTCAGTTGTATTCACGAAGGCGGACATGGGTTATACGACCAAGGACTCGATCAACGATATTTCGGCACGCCGTTGGGCGATTCGGTCTCTCTCGGCATTCACGAGAGTCAATCTCGCCTCTGGGAAAATTGTGTGGGGCGGTCGCATGCCTTCTGGCGATTCTTTTACCCGATATTGCAGCAGACCTTTCAGAAGCAGTTGCACGGTGTGGACATCGAGCAATTCTATGCAGCGATCAATTGTGTGAAGCCCTCGCTGATCCGCGTAGAAGCCGACGAGCTGACCTACAACCTCCACATCATGCTGCGGTTCGAGATCGAGCAAGATCTCGTGGAAGGCAAGACCCAGCCCGAAGACTTACCGGCTATCTGGAACCAGAAGATGCAGGACTACCTGGGAATTATTCCGACGTCCGACGCCGACGGCGTCTTGCAGGATGTACACTGGTCGTTCGGTGCATTCGGCTATTTCCCTACCTATACTCTCGGCAACCTCTACTCCGTGCAATTTTTCGAACAAGCCACGCGAGAGATTCCACATTTGGAGGATGAGATCGCGGCCGGCCGCTTGCTGGTCTTGCGCCGGTGGCTGGAGCAGAAGATTCATCGCTGGGGCCGCATGTTTACACCGCCCCACCTTGCAGAACGTGTGACCGGCTCCACGGTGAGCCCAGAACCTTTTCTGAATTATGTAGAAAAGAAATACGGTCAGCTCTACCAACTCTGAGCATCGATCACCGGACGGCTGTCATAGCCCATTGCAGCGTTTAGCTTTGTGGCGACAGCCGGAGGCAATGTAAATTCAGCCTGCACTTCGATCCGATGCGGGACGAGCAACGTGGTGTGGAAGACGAT
Source organism: uncultured Nitrospira sp. (assembly GCA_902500705.1). Classification (GTDB taxonomy): domain Bacteria; phylum Nitrospirota; class Nitrospiria; order Nitrospirales; family Nitrospiraceae; genus Nitrospira_D. The sequence goes on along the minus strand of CABVRR010000046.1, from coordinate 20,935 downwards.
ATCTCGAATAGGAATCTTGAACTCTGGGTCCTGGGGCGTGCTCAACTGAACCGATTCGACGGAGTGCGTGATGGCACTGCTGTCCTGCGGCCCATAGGCTGCGACAACGGCGTCGACGATATCTTTGACCTTCTCATTGTCCTCTAGCCCTTCGACCGCATCGAGGAGTAACGGAATGGCTTCCTCTTTCACCTGATCGGATACCGTAAAGTTCTCAATCCGTCCTTTCCGACGGAGAGAGGTCAGGTCGTTATCGAGGTCTTTGCTGAACGCGCCATATGCAAAGCGAAAGAATTCGAAATGAAACGCTTTCAGGCCTTTGGCGAAGGTTTGGAGCTCACACAGAAAACAGAGCTGCTGTAATTTCACATCGCTCAACTGACCGTACGGTTCAGCCAGCTGCAGGACATACAGCAAGAGCACGCGATCGACGGTAATTTGAGCGGGTGTTCTCACGGCATACGTAGCGTATCGCTGAAGGCTGTACTATAAACAGCCGTGGACGCAACCGTCAAAGGTGATCCGATGATCGTGCGATCGACACTCTTGACCGGCTGCTCCGTTTCGTCTTTAATCCCAGCCCTAGGAGGCCGTCTGATTATGATGCCAAAGCATGCCAAAGAAATGGGAATCCTCAAGGAGCACCTCGGAAAGCACCAACTGAAGTTTACGCGCCAGCGAGAATTGATCCTCGACGCGTTCCTTAAGCAAGAGCACATCACGGCGGAAGCCATGTACCATCAGTTGGCTCGCAAGGATCCGCACCTGGGACTCGCAACCATTTACCGCACGCTCAATCTTTTTTGTGAAGCCGGCCTGGCCCAGGCTCGACACTTCGGCACGCAGACCCAGTACGACAACATCTCCCATAAAGGCCATCATGATCACCTCATTTGCACCGGCTGCGGAAAGATCGTGGAGTTTGAGAACTGCGACATCGAGCGGCTTCAAGAAGAAGTCGCATCACAAAACGGATTCACGATCCAGACGCACCGGCTCGAACTCTACGGACTCTGTTCCCGCTGCCGTCATTGACCCCCTACCTGGTTCTCTGATATCCTTTTTGATACAGTTTATCAATTTCAAATTTTCCCGACACTGAAAATACTCGAAGGATAGACTATGCCTACGCACCATCGATCCTCTCGTCGCATCACAACGAGCGTCGTTTCACTCACGCTCTTTAGTGTTGTCGTCGCTTCCGCCCTGACCTTCTGCTGGTTGGTCGAGCCGACTATTGCATCGGCTGACGACAAGTTGACCGTGTACTCGGGACGAGCGGAACGCCTGCTCAAGCCCGTCTTGGATGCCTTCACGGCAAAAACTGGAATCCGAATCGAGTTGCTCTCGTCCGGCACGACCGAGCTGGTGAACCGCATGAAAGCCGAAGGCGGTCGCAGCCCCGCCGATGTCTTCATTACCAATGACGCCGGCAGCTTGGAGATCGCCCGTGCTGCGGGACTCTTTCGCCCCGTGAACATACGGGAAGTTGAACGGGCCATTCCTCCTCAATTTCGTGCGGCGGACCACAGCTGGATCGGTTTGTCCGGGCGGTTTTGGATCATCGTGTACAACACGACGCTGGTGAAGCCAGACCAGATTAATTCCTTACTGGACTTGGCGAATCCCAAGTGGAAGGACAAAATCGCAATCCCCAATGCCGGCAGCGAATACTTACAGGCAGGCGTCTCGGTGATCCGTGCGAGCCTCGGCGACGATCCAACCAAGAAGTTTCTTGAGGGGATACGAGACAATGCCGGCACGCAGGTCTATCAAAAGAGTTCGCAGATCGTCGAGGCCGTCGCCAAGGGGCAGGTCGCCATGGGCATCGTGAATCACTACTACGTCTATCGACATCTTGCCACCCAGCCGACCGCTCCACTGGCAGTCCTGATGCCTGACCAGCAGGAAGGCGGCATGGGCGCGATCATGAACGTGGCGGGCATCGGCATCCTAAAGCATACTTCCCGCGTGGAGCATGCCAAATTGCTCGTGGAATTTCTCGTGGCTCAGGCGGGTCAGAAGATGTTCGCCGACCTTGATAAAGAGTACCCGCTCCATCCCGATGTCAAAGCGGATCCGGCCCTCATCGAACGGAAGAGTTTCCGGGCCGCCTTGGTCCCGTTGACGAAACTCGCCGAACTGCGGGAGCCCACGCTCCTGCTGATCGAGCAAGTGGGGATGCGGTAACACCGCGGGCACTGTGTGATGGCCGTGCTCCGATCATGTGTGTCCCCGCTTCAACTCGTCGCCTTGGCCAGTGCCGCGCTGATACTTCTGCCCTTAGGGTACGTCACCACCCTCGCCTTGTCGGCCGATCCCGCGGTCTGGTATCGCCTCTGGACCACCCGTGTTCCTGAACTGCTGTTCAATACGATTTCCTTAGCCGGTGCCGTAGCATTGCTCACGCTCCTACTAGGCGTTTCGACCGCCTGGCTGGTCACACGATTTGAGTTCCCCGGCCGGCGCCTGTGGGAAGTGGCCTTGGTGCTCCCCCTTGCCATGCCGACGTATGTCTTGGCTTACGTATACAACTATCTCTTGGGATTCGGTGGCCCAGCCGAACAGCTGTGGCAAATAGTTGCAGGACCTCAGGCCCGCATAGTATCTCCCCAAAGTTTCTGGGGAGTCACTCTCGTCATGGCACTCGATACGTTCCCCTTTGTGTACTTGCTCACACGCAGTGCGCTCCTCAGCTTTAACGTCTCGTTCGAGGAAGTCGCCCGCACGTGCGGCGCATCACCCCTTCGGAGACTGTTCTTCGTCACTCTCCCGCTGCTACGACCGTCTATCGTTGCAGGCCTGGCGCTTGTTGTCTTATACGTCGTCTCAGACTTCGGGGCCGTCTCGCTCTTGCGCTACCAAACGTTGACCTACGCCGTATTTCAGCAAATGACGGGGCGCTCCGACAACCAAGCGGCCAGCATCCTGAGTATCTTGCTGGTTGTTCTGGCACTGTTCTTCTTACTGACTGAGCGATGGTTTCGCCAAAAGAGCCGGTTTTATCAGACGACGGGGCGCTACCGTGCCCCACAACGAATTCAGTGTGGGTGGGGGTACAGCGTAGTCCTGACGGCTTGCCTGGCCACAGTTGTCAGCTTCGCGTTTGGCATCCCGACCTCTCTGCTGGTGACCTGGAGTCTCTCTGCGGAAGCCTTGGCTGTTCTCGATACTCGGTTTTTTGGTTTCGTCTGGAACAGCGCCTTGCTGTCCACTCTCGCCGCTACTGCAGGTGTGTGCATCGGGTTGCCGCTCGCCTACCTCGCCAGCCGGAAGCCAACCTGGCTCAATACCGGCTGCCTGCAGGCAGCCTATGCCGGCTATGTTCTGCCCGGGCCGGTCGCGGCGCTCGCGGTGCTGGTGCTCTGCCTCAAGCTGATGCCGTTCTTCTATGGAACGGTGGTCGTGCTGATCGTCGCCTACGTTCTACACTTTCTTCCAGCCGGCCTACAGTCGCTCGAACCATCGATCCAGCAAATCACGCCCAATCTCGAAGAAGCCGCCCGCACCCTGGGGCTTCCTGTTCGAGATATCTGGCGCCGCGTCACGCTGCCGCTCATTCGCAATGGAGTGATCGTGGCGTGGGTCTTGATCTTTTTACAAACCATGAAGGAACTTCCGGCGACGCTGCTGCTGCGGCCGGTGGGGTTCGATACCTTGGCAATCCGTGTCTGGTTGGAGGCCAGCGAAGAATACTATCAACTGGCTGCGCCGTCCGCCTTACTGATCGTGCTCGTCGGCTTACCGGCACTGCTATTACTGCTCTCCCGCGATTGGCGGGCAGCATAGGCTGATCATGAGCGCACCTTCACACATCGCACCGGTGGATGCCGACCGACCAGAAAATCAGGTCCATCTGTATCCCTCGGCCTCTTCGGTCTTGGAACTTCGTTCCGTGTC
>CABVRR010000046.1:14998-16935 GCA_902500705.1 uncultured Nitrospira sp. | reverse complement strand
CAGCTGACCGGCCTGGAAGGGCTGGAGCGACGCTACCCGCATGAACTGTCGGGTGGGCAACAGCAACGCGTGGCGCTCTCCCGAGCGCTCGTGCAAAACCCCATTCTATTGCTGCTGGATGAGCCGTTCAGCAATCTTGACCCTGATATGGCAAGCCGTATGCGGCAGGAACTTCATGCCTTGTTACGCCGCATGAAAACGACGACCATTTTAGTGACGCATGATCATGATGAAGCCTTCGCCATGGCGGATCGCATCGCCGTTCTGAATCAGGGCGTACTCGAACAGATGGATGCTCCGGAACTGATCTATCACCTCCCGGCCACGCGATTCGTAGCCGACTTTGTTGGTCAAGCCGACTTTATCACCGGACGGATCCAACAGGGCCTGGTCCATACCGAGCTCGGGGAGTTCCCTAATACGTTGAACGGCGCTGAGGGAAGCACGGTCGTCGTCATGATCCGCCCGGACGATATTCATCTGATCCCCAACAAGTCGGCCGAGCCTCGGATTGTGGCCCGCCAGTTCCGAGGCTCGGAGAATCTGTACACGATTCGTCTGCCATCCGGACAAGTCGTCCACAGCAGTGAAAGCTCAACCAGCGTCTATCAGGATGGGACATCCGTCGAACTCCGTGTCTCCGCCACGCATACGGTGTTGTTCCCGGACGAACAATCTTCGAACCCATAAGAGCGACACGTATCGGCTGAGTGCACGTGCAGATTGACAGCTGTCTTCGCGATCTGGCATGGATGTACGACCGCTCCGGCTTTTCCCCGCCCGGCTTGAGCTACCGTTCCACTATCTAGGGAGTTGCTATGGACGTACTGAAAGACGTCATCGATTATGGAGTCATCGGCTTACTGTTGGTCTTAAGCATGTGGTCTGTGGCTGTCGCCATCGAGCGCTGGCTCTTCTACCGACACGTCAATCTTGCCCAGTTTTCAAATTCACAACTACTGGAAATCACACTGACTAAACGCCTCGTCATTATCGGAACCGTGGCCGCTAATGCCCCGTATATCGGTCTCCTGGGAACGGTTCTTGGTATAATGTTAACATTCCATACAATGGGAACATCAGGAACGATGGCTGTGAACACCATCATGATCGGCCTGAGCCTGGCGCTCAAAGCGACTGCGGTCGGTCTGCTGGTCGCCATTCCTTGTGTCGTCATGAATAACGTGCTGCGCCGCCGTGTAAGTGAGCTCCTGACCGAATATAAGGCACACCATGGAACGGAACATTGATCAGATCAACGTGATCCCGCTCGTCGACGTGATGTTGGTCTTGCTCGTCATCGTCTTGACTACTGCTACTTTCATCAGCACCGGGCAAATCCCCGTCAACTTAGCCAAAGCCAAGGAAGTGAGTGATCGAAAAGATGTCCCGATCGTGATTTCCTTGACGGCTGATGGAAGCCTGTTTTTGAACGACGCCCCTCTCCCTGCGGGAAGCCTTTCCTCCGCACTCGACGCGAAGCCTCGTGAGTCGGCCGTGGTCGTGCGAGCCGACAAGGTGACCTTGCTCGAGAAATTCGTGGCGCTCGTTGATGAAATTCGCGGCCTTGGGTTTCAACAAGTCAGCCTCGAGGTTATTCGACTGCAATGAATCGTCCCCTGTCGCTTCCAGACAATCGCACAGGCCCACTGGCAGCCAGTTGGCTGGCCTCGTGTCTCCTGCATGGAGGAGTGGCTGCTGTTGCACTCTTTTTTGTCCGGCACATACAGCTGGCCCCACAGGCTGACCCCTTCCACTGGAATGTGGCTATGGTAAGCACCCCCTCCCCTTCGACGGGGCTTACATCACCAGCTCCATCGGTCGCTCCACTGAATCCGCCCCCTCAGCGACCTCTCCCACCAACGACGAATGCCCATTCAATGGAGCGGTCAGTGCAACCCAGTATGACCACCTCGACGGCGCTACCGTCTCCGGCG
>CABVRR010000046.1:8932-14898 GCA_902500705.1 uncultured Nitrospira sp. | reverse complement strand
ATTCCCTTGAATCGCAGGCCACCACAAGCGCTCCGCTTCCTCTGTCGTCCTCCGCGAATGCTTCGACAGCTCCTGCCCCAGCCCTGTCAGCCAAGGCCGATTTCGGATGGCTCACCGAGTTGATGGCAAAGTGGATCGAGGGTCTGGACAAGCACTACCCGGCCACATTGCGGGCCGAAGGCGTACAGGGGAAAGTGACGTTGATGGCGATGCTTCACGAGAACGGACGGCTGAGCGACGTACGTGTCGTGAAAAGCTCGGGTAATGCCGCGCTGGATGAGGTGGCGTTGGAGGACGTGCAAAACGCTCCCTCCATTACCCTTTCACGCCCGTTGCAACGAACCCAGATGCCGGTGAAGTTTTCGATCAGTTATGATTTGAAGACTGCTCGCTGACTCATTTGTCATGGCGCATGCATCCGGTCGCGGAGACCTGATGAAACTGTCATCGTTCCCTCAGCATCGATAATGATCGCCTCAATACCAGCCAATTGCTCGACCAATGCCATCCCCATCTCTGGCCCTAGGACAAAAATTCCAGTATCCAACCCATCGGCGATGACGCCCTCCTTGGCAACGACGGTGACGCTCTGACAAGCACGTGCCGGTTGCAACGTGAGCGGGTCCAAGATGTGATGATACCGAACGCCCTCCTGCTCAAAGAACCGTTCATAATCACCTGCCGTTGAAATCGCTTCATCCTTCAGATCGATCACGGCAATTACCGCACCTTCGCCACGTGGGTGCTGGATCCCGACAGGAAACCCACTTGTGTCTGGAAGAACTCCGAACGTTTTGATATCCCCTGATACGGCGACGACCCCACCCATGGCTCCAGCGCGCCTCATTTCTTCTGCAGCCCGATCAGCCGCATATCCCTTACCGATCCCACCGACATCGATACGCATCCCCTTGTGCGGTAAATAAATCGTTCGCCGTTCTCTGTTCACTTGAATACTCGTCCAATCGACGAGCAGCTTCAGACGCTGTAATTCCACGTCGCTCGGAATATGCTGCCGTTCGGTCACACTCCAGGCTTCAATCGCAGGACCGAGGGCAATATTGAATCCACCCTGTGTCATCGCTGCAATGTCTAGAGACTGAATAACCAGCTGTACTGTTTCCCGACTCACCTGCACAGGCTGGAGACCGGCCTCTGCATTCACCCGAGAAAGCTCACTGTCCGGGCGCCAGGTACTCAGCAACGCCTCAAGTCGCTTGATCTCGTCGAACGCCGCCTGGATAGCCCGATCGCCCCGATTTTTGTCGGGAGCCACAGCCGTGACCGTCACGAGAGTACCCATGTGCATCTGAGTACGCTTTGAGACAACGAGTGAAGGCGACGGTTGCATTTCCACACAACCGGTCATCAAGGTGATGACGAGACACAGCATGCTTCTAGCACTGCCATAGGATCGAGAGCTCTTCATCGGAGCAATGTCCTCACCACCAATGTCGGCGAAAATACCTTGAATACCGCGGGTACGGCGTGACCTCGTACAGCCGCACATGCATCTGTGTCGGCTGCGGGAGCATTTCGACCATGGAGCGGTCTTTAAAAGTCGGATACTGGCCATCGAAAAAATCATGTGCCCTCGCTGCTTCTGCTTGGTCAACAGTTACAGAGACCGCGACCATCCGTCCATAGCGTGGTGAATCTACTCCGAACTGCCAGGCCCCCACATACGTAACAGCCCCGACGCCGACTGAAAATGTCATGGGCAAATCGGCCATAGATCTAAACGGCCCTTCGCTGATCTGCACTCGAGTGAGTTGATACGTTCCATGCGGCACACTGATCGCAAAGTGTTGATCTGGAGACTCGATCATGACCTGAAATCGTTTGTGAGACTCCTGGTGCTCTAATTCAAAAAATTGCATTTTAGGGAGATACCGTCGCGCACGTTCACCTAGCAGACCCGTTACGGTTCGCCCCACGACCAGGCTATCCGTGACCTGATGGGGTGGGGCCACAACATCTAATTGCATCGCACAGCCCAGGACAGTCAATGTCATGACAACCGGGAGCACGTGATGACTCCCTACAAGCTTCCATGCCATACGGAAATTATAGGCCACGACAGCCACGCACGCACAACCATCATTGCGCCTCGCTAAAACATACTCTTGACAACGAAACGCCTGCTGAGATATTAATAATCGTTCTCAATTTCATTATTTGGCGGACAAATCTTTATGGCTATGTCGAAGGCGCATTCGTTGGAACGTGATCACGTATTGGAAACGCGCTGTGAGTGCGGACAATTGATTGCGAAAGTCTGTGGGCAAGGGTTGGAACTGAAGTGTAAACGTTGCAAGCGTATTGTCGTGATTCCTTTTTCATCAATCGAAGGTTGGGAGGCAGTTTCAGTATAGTTTGACGTTTGCCAACATGAGGAGGACCAAGTCGCTGCTCCATACAGCACATTCTCATTAACCTGAAGACCAGAGACCATCGAGTCCCGAGTCAGACCACAACTTTACTCATGAGGGAGGATACCGATGAAGATGCGGTCAATCCTCGGGGCTCTTTCGATTCTTGCGCTGGCCGTCACTCCGGTCTTCGCAGAAGAAAGCCTTGAGGAACGAGTGAAACGACTTGAAGAGGCGTTACAGAGAGCACAGGAGCGCGAATCTCGTGAAGTTCCAGGTGAGCGTTCGACTCCGCCGTCGACCCCCTATCCCATGTCGGCCGGGCCCATGAGCGATATCAAAAATGAGCGCAAGGGAGAAGAGCGGGTCCCGCTAGGATTCGGCTCAACCGGATCCGGAAAACTGATCTATGCCAAGCCGTTTTTAAGCGCGCCAAAAGCCACGATCGGCGGCTATGCCGACGTGATGTACAACATTCTTTCTCGTCAAAACTTGGATAATCCCAGCCGCAATAGCTTCGGCCAGCAGCGCCTCGTGCCGTTTATCTATGCGGACATCACCGATCGGGTGAAATTTGCGGCAGAACTCGAACTCGAACGTGGAGGCACCAACTCGCCGCAAGGGGATGGATCGATTCAGATCGAATTCGCCCAGTTGGACTACCTGATTGACGAGAGAATCAATATCCGCGGAGGCATTCTTCTGATGCCGGTCGGCAAGTTCAACCTCCTCCACGATTCTCCCTTGAACGATCTTGTTGATCGACCGATGGTGTCACGAATTGTCATTCCGAGCACCTGGTTTGAAGCCGGCGCTGGGATCTACGGCACCTTTTACCCGACGACGCTGTCAAAGATCGACTATGAACTCTACGCGGTAAACGGCATGACTCAGACCGCCGGGGCAATTACCGACCTTGGCGTCCGGAGCGCACGTGGGAGCGTATCTCGCGACCGCGACGACAGCAAAGCTATTGTCGGACGGCTGGCCTTTAGCCCTATGTTAGGTGTTGAGATCGCCGGGTCCGGCTACCATGGCCAGTATAAGCCCTCGACGGCGACGGTTGGCTCCGGCAATATCGATATCTTTGCGGTCGATTGGACGTTGCAGCGTGGCCCCTTTGAGTTGATCGGGGAAGCCGCGTGGGTCAGAATCAGCAACAATAACGCAACCGGTGTCACCGGCAATGGGATCGGTCCTTCAGGTATGTTCGGTTATTACGTTCAGGGGAACTACCACTTCATGCCGGAAATTCTCAAAAGACTGGCCCCCAGCCATTTCTCTGAAGCATCTACCTTTACGGCGACCGTGCGTTGGGAGCAGGTCGATACCGACACCGACAATCGGACTGTGGGTGGAGCAAATACCCTCGGGAATCGGCGCGAGTTGGATCGGTTGACCGTCGGTCTGAATTTCAGGCCGATTGAAGATACGGTCTTCAAAATCAACTGGCAGTACAACACGCAAAATGGAGCGGTGGGGCTCACACCTGCCGGAGATTTGGGAACATCAAGTAGCCCGATGGATGGAGATGGGTTCCTATTCCAGGCAGCCACATACTTCTAACCATAGTAGGAAGGAGGCTCCCCGCCATATCGGCGGGGAGCTCATGATATGACAAGGTTTTTTCGTAGAGGCGTACTGGTTCTTCCATTTCTTTTTGGCAGCCTGATCGGCTGCGCTGCGTTCAGTGGTATGCAGCAACGCTCAACCGTGTGCAGTTACGATCATGCCTGGGCTGCGGCAGTGGACGCCGTGAAAGACCGTTCATCCGACACACAAGATAAAGCCGACGGGTTAATCGTGACGCACTGGCTTGAAATTCCCATGCAGGGACGAGCCTACGGCATCTTCCGGAGAGACGTCGCGGACAGCAAGGACCGATCTCGTCTTACACTCAAAGTGAAGCAGCAAGACGACATCGCCAATATTTCTTTTGTTGAAGAACGGCAGAGCTGGGTATTTCGGGGAGGATCCCGCCTATTCGGTTGGGCGCCGACTGATCCGTCCGAGCAGGTCATGCACGATCTGCAGCGCCGTATCGATGCAAAGCTTCAGGAGCATGGATGCATCGCCACCTAAGCATCATCTCTCACATAGCAGTCTGCCTCACCCTCTCAACACTCTGGCCTGTTTCGGCATCGGCGGAAAAAGTGTGGGATAACGACCTTAAGCGCTATCTTACCGAAGATGAGCTCAACCATGCCGAGGTGTTCATGTCGGAAGAAGAGGCCGTGAAAATCATCCTCCCCAAATCTCAGCATATTCGCAAAGAGGCGCTTCAACTGACTCAGGAAAAGAAGGACCTGATTGAACAGCGGATCGGGTGGAAGTTCCCAGAGCAAGCCTTCGACGTCTACATTGGTGAAACGGATCAAAAAATCGACGGATACGCCATGATCCATAACACCATCGGCAAACATAAACATATGACGTACATGGTCGGGGTGGATGCCCAGGGAGCGTGTTCGGACGTCGAGCTGCTGATCTTTCGTGAAGCGAGGGGGAGCGAGGTCGGCAGAAAGCGGTTCAATGTGCAATATGAAGGCAAGACGGTATCGGACCCGATCCGCATCAATAAAGATATCATCAATATCACCGGCGCGACGATGTCCGTTCGGTCGATCAGTGCCGGCGTCAAGCGCGTGCTGGTGCTGGTCGATGAGTTCTATTTGAAACCTGCCGGGATCGGCAGCGACACCGTGGCGTCCAAGAAGGACAAGGGATTCTTCCCGTCCATATTCGGAAACTGACTCAAGCGGACCCCGCGTCCCAGGCATGCGAAACTTCAATCAGAAATTTAGGCTGCGTGACTCTGATCGGCATATTCGGCTGCTCTATACCTTGTTCTTACTCTTGATGTTCGTCGGGTTTTGTTTTTCTTTTTTCTGGGCACACAGCATGACAGGGTTATCACCACAAGGTATCGCGGAGCACTATCGAGGATCCGACGCGACATTCGGCGAGCCGATGTCGTTTCGAGAACTGGCAGAGATCACCCATTTTCATCTGTTCACCATGCCGGTTGTGTTCATGATTTTGATTCACGTCATGTATCTGACCAACTCAAGCCATCTGCTGAAAACCGTCACGACATGGGCCGGCTTCGGTGGCGTGATGCTCGATCTACTGTCACCCTGGCTGATCAGTTATGTGTCCCCCTTGTTTGTTCTGTCCATGCTGATCGGCGACACATTGATGACCATCAGTTTTCTGATCATGATGGTCGTTCCACTGTATGACATGTGGGTGCTCGGTCAACCCTTGATGGGAGGCAAGCGACCGCACGAATCCTAGTCGTCCGTTTCAGTTCTTCACAGTTTGAGCGGCCAGCGGTTATTCACCCAGAGCCCAGGATCACGTGAGTGGCCCTGGGCTATTTATTTTCTGGAGACGTCTCATGCGCATCGATACTCCGGTTGAACCAGCCGTTGTGAAAATTCAGGACATGCTCAGAAAGATCGATCAGCTGCATCTCCCCTCGACGTCCCGTCAAGACCTCGAAAGCATTTTGGTCCGCCAGGTGAGTCATGAACTCGATCGCCTGCTCCCCTGCCACGCCGGACATGGAGGAGAGGCCGCACGCATTGCGGT
>CABVRR010000046.1:0-8832 GCA_902500705.1 uncultured Nitrospira sp. | reverse complement strand
CTGAGAACCACCCCGGCGTACGACCTACGCCGGACTTGAAGTGGGAGTCTCACATCTCCCACTTTCTCAGGCGAGGGCCCTCACCTCCCGAGGGCCCTCGCCCCTAATTTAGCAAAAGGAACTGATGCACCATGGGTCACCTACAGCTTCCCGCTCGAACACCCCACGCATTCATGTATGTGACGTCCGTTCTTTTCCTCATGGGCCTGATGGCCTGCTCCGGTGCTGAAAACTCACCGCCCCCTGTTGCCGACACAGGGACCGTCGGTGCGGAAGAAGCCGTCGGCGAACGGTTGTTTCTCGACACACGGTTTGCCCAGTCGTTCAAAGTACGCTTGGATAACGGCGGGACGATTAACGATTCCCAAGTCGGTGACAGCGTCGTCGAGAGGCTTGAAACGTTGGGTGCACCGATTGACCCGGGACCATTCAAGGGGCTGTCGATGAACTGCCGTGCCTGCCATTTAGTGGATGACGTGCTTTCATCGCCGGGTGGCGGCATGAAGACCTATGCCGACCTTGCGCGTCGTAGCCCAGTTCCGGTCAGAGCCGACGGTAAAACACACGCGCCGAGAAACTCGCCTCCGCTTGTGAATTCAGCGGTGGAGCGGCCAGGAGGGGTCCTATTACATTTCGACGCCGAATTTACGTCGATGGAAGATCTGGTCGCAGCAACCTTTACCGGTCGGAACTTCGGTTGGCTTCCCGGCGAAAAGGCGCAGGCCATTGCGCACATGGCAAAGGTGGTTCGAGGAGATGATGGCTCTTTTGATCTGACCGACACAGGTCTGTCCTATCGCGTCCTCTTCACCGGTACGAACCCGAATATTCCCGACGAGCTGCGCATGCCTCCTCAATTTCGTGCATTTGTCGGATCCGCAAGCGACCAAGACATCTTCAATGCGGTCGTGAGAGTCGTCTCTGCCTATGTGAAGGGGCTGCTCTTTTCACAGGCCGAGGACAGCGGTGCCTTGATTCGGTCACCATTTGATGTCTTCTTGGCAATCAACAATTTGCCGCAACAACCGAGTCCAAACGAATCTCCGCTCTCCTATAGTCGACGGCTCCTGACGCTCATCAACGCACCGAGCTTCTCTCCGCAATTCGTAACATCCAATCCCAACCGCGCAAACGGTCAATTTCAATTTCACACTCAGACATTCGAGTTCGGCGCAACCGAGTTGGCCGGCTTAAAGATATTCTTGACGGAGCCGGCGACACTCCCCGCTTCACCAGCCGAGTTGACCACGGGTACGATCGGTAATTGTCTCGCATGCCATGCCGCGCCTAACTTTACGGATTTCAAACTGCACAATACCGGCACGACACAAAAAGAATATGACGGTATTCACGGGGCCAATACATTTTCCTCTCTTGTGATCCCGAATCTTGCCGCCCGTAATGGAAACTACGATGCTTTCCTAGTTGCCACAGAGAGCCATCCCAATGCCTCAGAACGTTTCCGAGCCATCCCCTTGCTTGCCGATCCGACCTTGACGGATCTCGGCGTATGGAACGTCTTTGCAAACCCTGATATCCCGAACACACAGTCAAAAATCAGAACCATCTTGTGCGATGACCAAGTGCCCTGCCCTCTATCCGATTCGGTATTACTGGATCGAGCCGTCGCCAGATTCAAGACCCCTGGCCTTCGCGATCTTGGGCATTCAGCACCTTTCATGCACAATGGACAATTCGATACGCTTGAGCAAATCGTTGAGTTTTATCGGGAGGTCTCGGATCTCCAACGGGCAGGCCTTCTACGAAATGGCGATCAAGAATTGGGGGGCATTGGCCTGACCATTCAGGACATTGGCCCACTCACGGCATTTCTTCAATCGCTGAACGAGGATTATCAGTAGGAGGAGGGAGATCTTTATGAACAACCTGTTGTTGTGCAGGATGGGACAGACTTCACTTGCTCGCATGCATAGGCAGAGATCATGATCTGTCGTCGATGCCAGAGACCGACTGAGGATCCGAGCCCGCTTCTCTGGTGCCTTCGCTGTCGACGAGCTCACCGGCAGCTGGGACAAACCAGAGGACTGGAGAGATCGCTCACGACAAGACGACTCAAGGCCTGGTTAAAAACCTTTCCATATTCGTAATGGCCGATACGACTAGGGCAGCTAATGATCCTGCGCGATCAACCGACTAGGTCCGCTTGAAGCATGCCTTCGAAGTACTACAACCAGAGATCCCTCTAAAATGGACAAATAATAACAAAATGACCTGAACCGCACTGCTTTCGCACCTATAACGAACACAGGGGAAAAGAGCTCGATAGCACGAACGGCCCGACTATCTTTTGATCTGCTCCGAAAGGAACCGTTCGAGACCGACCTGATCGATGGTTCTCAGGCGTGTTTCAAACCAGTCGATGTGCTCCTCCGAGTCTTCGATCATATGCTCCAACAAATGACGTGTCGTGAAGTCACCGACGTCGGCACAGTGTGTGATCGCCTTTCGAAGCGCCTCAACATCGTCGCACTCAAACTCCAGACCAAATCGAAAGAGATCCGTTACATTCTGCCCCTGTGCGACCGGATCGAGTTGGCCCATCTCCGGTGTCCCGTCGAGATACAAGATGTGGGCCATCAGTCCGGCAGAATGCTGCACTTCTTCGTTCGCAAGATGGCTGTAGTGATCATGTAGCCGGTCGTATCCCCAATTCTTGCACATCGCCGCATGCAGCAAATACTGGTGGATCGCCGTCAATTCCGCTCGCAGAACCTGATTGAGTAACTCCAGAACCCCTTCTTTGGCTTTCACGATGTTCCTCAGGACTCCTTCTTGATCTGTTCCGCCAGATAGTTTTCAAGGCCGACTTGCTTGATGGTTTCCTGCTGGGTTTCGATCCAATCGATATGCCCATCGACATCCTTCGCCATGTCTTCGAGCATGTGACGGGTCGTAAAATCAGTGACCTTCGTACAGTGCACGATCCCTTCGTTCAACAGCGTCAGCATTTCTTGCTCCGCCTTCAAATCCAGCTTCAACTGCTCGGGCACCGTCTCTCCGACCTGGACTGCGTTCATTCGCTGCACATTGGGCACACCCTCCAGGTACAATATATGGCCGATGAGTTCGTCGGCATCTTTCATCTCGTCGATACTGCGTGCGCGCACCGTATGATTCAGTCGTTCGTACCCCCAATTCTCGCACATTTTGGCATGAACGAAGTATTGATTGATGGCGGTCAAATCTGCCGTCAGAATTTTATTCAGGATATTGACGACCCCTTCTTTAGCTTTCATGATTGCGGTCTCCTTTCGGCTAAATCACATTCCTTTCGGCATTATCATCACACAAGACCTGCCTGTCAACTCTCTATATACAACCATTTAGACTTTACTTCTCAATTTCGATGAAATGAATTCTCAGAATTATATGTGACCACATCGCGCTCTGCACGACATGCGTCCGGAGAGCAGACCGAAACGCACGGCTTGAGCACTTGAAAGAACCGTTTGTGGAGTGGTACATTTTCACAGGTTCACACGGCCAAAGAAATTTAGCATTACAGATTAACGTCCATGATGAAGCACATAAAACTATTCGGCTCGCTCCTTTTGTTGTTTCCCTTCACGACGATACTCAGCCCCGGCTTCGCCGCCGCGCATGGAAACGTCTCTATGGAAGAGGACATGTGTGTGCGAAGAATCGGCGGGAACATGGTGCATTTCAGCGCGTACCAGCCCCAGATTGAACCCAAAGCGCAGTACTGCACGGATATCCCTGATGTGGGTGACACCTTTCTCGTGGTGGACCTGGTTGACCCAAGCTTGCGCAACCTGCCGGTGGGGGTCAAGATTATTCAGGGGGCCAATGAAAACGAGCAGGACGAGGCCAAGACCGTGGCATACTGGAAACCAGTCTCTCATCCTGACGGCGTGGTGAGAGGAGAAGCGAGGCTGGATAAGGGGCTCTATAAGTTGATCATCACGGCAGAGGGGCTCAGCCCTTCCTCCTATCTACTGCGCGTGCAGCAGATCGACTATTCAAAACTCGGACGCTCGGCGCTGGGACCATTGGCCTTATTGCTGGTACTCGGGATCGTTGGGTATGAGCTCTCGAAATCGAGCCGAGTGCGGGGCTGGTTTGCGTCTCGCCGTCGCTCGTAAGCAATCGGCGCCGCGCGTGACTATCGGAGCATTTATTTCACTATCTCCAGAGAGGGATCTTTCATGAGGCCTTTCGTAGACTTAAAGCTAACGGTTGGATGTGTCGTATTGGCAGTTGGTGCTCTTGTGTCTTCACAGGCCCATGCGCATGGCGGGCTCTCCATGGCTGAAGATATGTGCAAACTCACGGTCGGCTCCTACACCATGCACTTCAGCGGCTACCAACCTGAAAACACGCAGCAACAGCAGTTTTGCGAAGATATCCCGGCAACTGGCCAAACGATCGTCGTCCTGGACTACATCGAGGCAGAGCTTCGTGCGCTCCCTGCCGACGTCCGTATCATCCAGGACACAGGCTCAGAGGAGAATCTCGAAGCCATCACGGTTTTTCATCTTCCGGCCAAGGTCTATCCGAATGGTTCGATTGACTTTGCACACACTTTCGACAAACCCGGGAAATTTGTCGGCATCGTCACGGTAGGCGATAAAATGGAACATATCTCCAAATTTCCATTTTCTGTTGGGGAGCCGAAGTTCTATTCCAAGTTCCTCAATATCTACATGTTTCCTGTGGCTGCGGTACTCATTGTCTTAGGGATTGTGTTTTTCATGCGGGACCGAAAGCCGTCGCATCCAGCGGCATCCTAAAACCTGGACAGCGACGGGCCTGTTACGAATGCGGAGAATCAGAGGAAAAAGAGGTTGAAAATGTCCGGTCATCTTCTCATCCGTGTTTGGATATGTTGCGTATTCCTTCTGGTCATTGCTCCCTTTTCAGCTATGGCCCAGCATGGGCATGAATTGGCAGCTGATACGTGCGTCCTCCACGTCGGACCGTCCTATAAAATGTATTTCGCCAGTTACCAACCTGACACGTTCTACGATCGGAAATTTTGCCAAGAGCTACCAGGAACGGGGAACTCCGTGTTGGTGTTAGATTTCGTTGAGCAAGAACTTCGCTCAATTCCCGTCGAGGTTCGGATCATCAAGGATACCGGCTCAGAAGACAATCTTGAAGCCATAACCGTCACGCACCTCCCGGCGAAAGTGTATTCCACAGGATCCATCGATGTGAAATATAACTTTGACAAGCCAGGCAAATTCGTCGGTTTGGTTTCAATCGGTGAAAAACGCGAACACGTCTCTCGCTTTCCTTTTTCGGTCGGTGAAACGAGCGCGATGTCTCACCTGTCACACTACATCATGGTTATTGTACCGGTTCTGGTAGGCATCGCTGTAGCCGTGTTCTTTTCCTTCCGGGATCGTCGCAAACCGTCGAGTGTCCAGACGTCAACATAAGTACGATAGATAGTGGATCGAGTTCTTGCAAACATGCAATCTATCTTGCTCATTGAAAACCATCGTCGGGTACATGGAGGGCCAATGATCGGCTCACCAATCACACGCGTGTTCATGCGTATCGTCTTGCTCGTAACGTTCGTCTTAGGAGCCTCCATCACCTCGGCCTTTGCACATTCCATGTTAGTCAAGGCGGAGCCAGCGCGACGGGCCGTCCTCACAAAGTCACCGAATCAAGTGCGCTTGTGGTTCAATGAGAAGATCGAGGGGGATTACGCCTCGCTCGTCATCCTTGATGCCCAAAAGCAGCCGATCACTGATGTGAAACCCACCCTGTCCCCTGATGACCCGAAATCGATCGTCTTGCCGTTGCCCGAGTTGATGCCCGGCAAATATTCAGTTAAGTTTCGTGTCCTCTCGGTGGACGGGCATGTCGTCGAATCATCGTTCGACTTCACCGTGAAGGGCGAAGCGCACAAGCAATGATCGAGGTTGCCGGTGCGCTGTTTCGCTGTCTGCAGCTAGCCTCTTCCATGTTGCTGATCGGTGGTTGCGTTTTTTTGGCGATCGCCGACAAGCAGAGCACAGCGTCCGGATATACCTGGCCCTCTCACCTAAAAAAGTCTTTTCCTTGGCTGGCCGCAACCCTGTTGCTTGGGCTCTTTGGTCTCCTGGCTACAACGACGGCGCAGGCGACAGGGGTCCCTGAAAATGCCTGGCGGCCACAAGCCTGGTTAGACTTCTTACAAAAGACTCGCGTCGGTCTTATTTGGATCCTGCGCGCTGCCGGTGCCTTCGTGGTCCTGATCATTGCTGTCTACGTTCGGATTTCGCCTGCTGCGCGATGGCGTTACATCCTCGGCGCATCAGCGGCGGCGTTACCCCTCGTGCTGGGCTCTCTTGCAAGCCATTCGGCGGCCGAAGAACAAGCGGTTTTGGCCACAATGACCTATGCCATCCATCTTGTCGTCGCCAGCGTCTGGTTCGGCGGCCTCCCGGGCGTAATCCTTGTTGCCGCCACCACCGCGACCGAATCACCTGCCGACCGATCCCGTGCCGGGGACGTGCTGAGCCGCTTTTCGGCATTGGCCCTTCCCACCATGTTCGCCGTGATCGTGTCGGGCCTCGTCGTGGCGAATCGGATGATCGACACCAATTATGCAGGACTCGTCGCCACCACCTACGGTTGGCTCCTCCTCATCAAACTCACATTGCTGGCCATCATTCTTTTTATTGCTTCACGCGCAAAGTCCGTGTGGGTACCGTCACTTCGAGAGAGTTTGGGCACAGCTGAAACTGGTGGACGGAAACTTCGGATGTGGGTAAAGGTCGAGTTCGTTCTTGCCATCCTTCTGGTGATTGTCGCCACGCTGCTAGCCAACGCAGTGCCCGCCAAGCATGATGTGATCGATAACTGGCCGTACCCCTTCCGCTTCTCCATTGATGCCAATTGGGGCGACTGGCTCGTGCAGGTTATCGTCCTGGTCAGCCTCGCCTTCTTAATACTGGCTGGGACGACAATCTATCTGGGTCGCACAAAGCGGTGGGGAACAGCATGGCGCATCGCAATTCCAGCCGTCTTAGGAACTCTTGGACTTGGTGCGATATCCTATGCCCTTTCCGTGCAATCATACCCAGAAACCTATCGAAAAACTCCGGTCCCGTTCGACGCCATCTCCATCGCCAACGGCGTCGAGTTATTTACCGCGAACTGCATTCCCTGTCATGGCCCGCAAGCCAAGGGAAACGGCGTGCTGGCCAAAACTTTGCCGAAACAGCCGGTCGATCTTCTGACAGAACCGCATACCGCGATGCACACGGCAGGTGACTTCTTTCATTGGCTGACTTACGGCCGATTCAACGGCATCATGCCGGCTTTCGGCGAGAAGTTTTCCGAAGAAGAACGCTGGGACCTGTTGAACTTTCTCCATGCCAATTCCCGTGGATATCAATCGAGAATCATCACTCCCCGTATTCTGCCCGAGCAGCCGTTCATGGCCACGCCGAACTTCTCATATACTGCGCACGACGGCTCAAGCGGCACGTTGAAAGACTTCCGTGGAAAGCAAGGTCTGTTGCTGATCCTGTTCTCTTGGCCGGAATCGCGTGTTCGGCTCGAGGACCTCCGTACGGCTTCCTCCCAAATTACCGGGAAGAATACGGCCATCCTAGCGGTACCCATAACCGACCTGTCGCCGGATGATCTCGCCACAGCTGTACGGGATATGCCTTTCCCTGTCGTCACGCAGGGAGCACACGAAATCGCCAGCAGCTATGCGTTATTCAGACGGACACTTTCAATTCCCGACTTGTTCGGCGGAGGGACACGCCCGACGCACATGGAGTTTCTCATCGACCGCTTCGGATATTTGCGGGCACGGTGGATTCCTAATGGTGACGGATCTGGCTGGACAGATATGACAGTGCTCACACAGCAGATCACTCAGCTCAATCAAGAGCGAGAAATTTTACCTCCTCCAGGTGATCACGTTCATTAAAGACGCCTCATTCTTACGTAGCTACCCTTGCCTTCTGATGAGCGTCAGACCGGACGTTACCGGCATGTTTCGTTGCCCGACAAATTGACCTGGCATTAGGCATACCCCCTCTGCTGATCTTGACTTCCAACACCCGCAGGAGTATACCTGCCCGCTCCTACGCCGAACCACCCATTTGCGCTGTACGCAAGGGGTTAGGTGGCCTGTCTCATGATATTTAGCTTGACTCGTCTCGAAGCTTTGTCGGATACTTGCTCACCTTTTATAGGTCCTCCACCAAAAAGAACAAGTCAACATGTGGCGGGATCTCTTCTTGAAATACGGCATTCGGTAGTAGGACAGTTTAATTTAACACAAGGAGGTAGGGGACATGGCAGCTGACAGTTCGGGGCGAGGGTACGACATCTCGCAGTGGCACGATTCGAAGCCAGTGAAGTTGGGCTGGCTGGCGATGGTGGGGATCGGCGTGTTCTGGGTCTTGTATCAACGGGCATTCGGGTATTCGCACGGGTTGGACTCCATGACGCCGGAGTTCGATTCGGTGTGGATGGGCCTGTGGCGGTTTAACATCCTGGCCAATGCGGCGTTCTTTGCCGTGACCATCGGCTGGATCTGGGCGACGCGGGATCGGAACCTGGCGAACCTGGACCAGAAGCTGGAGTTGAAGCGGTACTTCTACTGGATGGGCTGGCTGGTGTGCTACATCTGGGGCGTGTACTACGCCGGGAGCTACACGTTGGAGCAGGATGCGGCGTGGCACCAAGTGATCATCCGGGACACGAGCTTCACGGCGAGCCACATTGTGGCGTTCTACGGGACGTTCCCGCTGTACATCACGTGCGGCGTGGCGAGCTATCTGTATGCGCAGACGCGGTTGCCGCTGTACAGCCAAGCGACCTCGTTCCCGTTGG
>CABVRR010000045.1:4035-25020 GCA_902500705.1 uncultured Nitrospira sp. | reverse complement strand
ACCCTGAGCCGCCCGCGTTGGCGCCGATCCCGGTAATGTCGAGCTGGCCGCTGGTCGTACTCAGCGTCGCGTTCCCGCTGGTGCCCCCTGCCAAAAAGTCTTGGCCGATCCAGACGCCCACGCCGTTCTTGAAGTTCGACGTGTTCTTCAGCTCACCTCGGATCGACAGATTCCCCGCGCCGGTCGTCAGCACACTCCCATTCTGAATCTCGACTCCGTTCGCAGTATCAACCGTTGCGGCCGTGTAATTGCTGACCCCGTCGATCGTGAGATTCCCGCCGCCGGTCGTGAGCGTCGATCCCGTCAGCGAGACGCCGGAAGAGGTGTTCCCACTGGAACCCGTCGAGTACCCATACACCGCCATATGGCCGCCGCCGGTATTGAGGCTGACTCCGCTCGGCAGTCCAACCCCGCTTCGACTACTCGACGAGGCAACGGCATACCCATCGCCGACCGTCAAGGCGCCTGCCCCAGCAAAGGGCACCCACGGGGTGTTGCCGTTTATATTCGTCAGATAGTTCCCACCCATCCAGAGGCCGCCGCCGTTCGTGCTGATGTTCGCCCCGACATCGATCCGCCCGGCCCCGCCCCCGTCTTGATCCGCCAACAGCACCACATTCATCTTGCCTGAAGTGGCCGTGAGCGGCGCTGACACCGTAATGTCATTATGGGCCTGGAGCGTCAGGGTGGCGTCACCCGTCCCGCTCGATTTGGTGATGGCGCTGGAAACTGTAATATTACCGGGATCGCTACTATTGCTCCCTGCGCCGGGCCCGGTATTGTTGGTCGTATCGATGGTGACGGAGGTATCGTTGCCCAGCGATGTCGCAATCGTGCCCGCCGCGCCGGCATTGATCGTATAGTTGTACGGATCGATCAACCACAGGCCTCCTGATCCCTGTGGCGCTCCGGCATCGACCGTGGCGCCATCGATCTCGACCTGAGCCCCCGACGTTTCGATACGGCCGCCGTCGCCGCCCTCGATACCGCCGCGCGCCCGCACGATCCCCTGCGCCTGCGTCATCGATCCGGGGTTCTGCACATCCGACCACAACACGGCCGTGCCGCCGTTCCCCTGCCGCGTCGCGCTCACATCAATCGTGGCACCGGCCTCCATCGTGGTGGTAGTGGCCTGGCGCATGGCCCCTGATCCTTGCCAGCCCCCGCCGACCAACACTTCACCGCCGCTGGTCGATCCGGTCGCCATCGTGCGCGACTGCGCCCCGAGCGCGACGGTATCGCCTTCCAACATAATCCGGCCGCCTCTACTGACCAGACTGGATGCCTCCAGGACACCGTCGCTCTTGACGACACCACCTTGTAATTGATTCAAGCCTAGCGCTGAGAGCGCAATGAGTCCTCCGGGCGCCAAGATGGCCTGGTGGTTTTCAACCAGCGTCGCAATGGTCGCCGGTTCGACACGCAAGCCTTCCAGTCGACGAAGCGGGTCGAACCGTAATTCATAGGCCTCGCCAGCCGCCAGCGCCACGGTGCCGAGTTCGGCGACAATGACACCGTGATTGCGAACCTCCGGCGCGAGTAAGGCGATATAGCCTCCCATAGCGGCTTTCAACTCGCCTTCATTCAGAATACGGCCTGTCGCACCGGAACGCGTGAACCGCTCGCGTCCCGCAAGAAAATCCTGGATGCCGAGCTGATGCGTAGTAGCCACCAGTCCGCCGACATTGACCGACGCGCTGGGTGAGAAATAAAACCCGTTGGGATTGGTCAGATAGACTTGTCCGTTGGCGAAAAGATGGCCGAAGATTTGCGTGGCCTGGTCGCCGAGGATGCGGTTGAGCAGCACGCTGTCCACCGACGGTTGGCGAATATCGACGCGCGCCTGGCTGCCGATATCGAAACTCTGCCACTCGATGGCCGCACGGGAGGTCTGCTGGTCGATGGTCATCGTGGCAGGCTGGCGAGTAATCGTCGCCGCGCCGCCCACAACCCGCTCCCCCACCGGCAATTGCGCCGGCGCCGGCGGTTCGGTGAATCCGATTGTGTGGCCCGAGATAATGTTCGCTGCCAGGATGCTGAGGATGCAGAGGGTTTTCTTGAGGCCCCTCTTTCCTCGTCGCACCTGACCGATGCGGCAATGACGTTGCACTGTATGCGGAGCTTGAAACGGCTGCATCATACGCATTCTTGTCTGCTGACGGGTTGCTCGTGGGAAGCCGTGCAGGGGATTATGAATGGGTATGAACGGCCCCCTGACACGAGGTCTATCTAGAGCACTTTGGATCTGTCTGTATGGTGATCTTTTCGGTCACAGCTCCTGAAAACTGAACTGTCCCGATACGAGTGGAGTGTGTTGCCGGCGGCTGGTGTAACGAGCGAGCGTGCTCATCTTGCAGAACGTGGTCGTGCGGCTTGAACCGCATCAAGGGCAGACCGACTCCATACCCTATGGTGGGTGCGACCATGGAAACTTCATTAGCCTTCGTGGATTGTCGACCGGCACCGGCTAGAACAGATAACTGGCCGTAAACCACACGCGGTTGCGATGGAGTGAACCGTCTTGATCCAGCCCGGTCGCAGTGGGGTGGGGATTCTCGCCGAGTCGGTGCGCCCAGGTGGCACTCAGAGCAAGGCCCAACGAGTTGCGCCAACTCAGCGTCAGGCCACCGCCTTTCAGGGTATAGCTCGGACCGACAGCAGCCGGGTTCTCGACGTGACCGGCATCAAAAAATCCGGTCAGACCGAATCCCCAGGGCAAATGTCCGCGCATCTCAGCTGTCGCGAGCCACCCGGTCGACCCGCTGGCCTCGTTGACGGGATAGGCCCGAAGACCCTGCGGCCCACCGAGGTACAATCGTTCCGCCGTATCCATGGTGCCGAATGCCTTTTGCCCCAAAAATGACCCGAACAGGGAGAGCCATGACACCACCTGCTGCTGCCGACTGAGATACCATCGCAACTTCGTGAAGGCACCGGCTACAGAGGGATTCTCTCCGATCTGTCGGCCGCCCTGCTCCACTTGGCCCGCAACCACATGCAGACTACCGAACGTGCCCCCTGGTGCCCCCAGCAATTCATCGAACCAGTTACCGGCCAGACCCATCGCACCTTCATGAATCTGATAGTTCGACTGACGTACGGCCACGGCGTCGTTGGAGAAACGCCGATAGTCGTAATTCAACAACCACTGTACGTTATAGTTCCGGGCACGAATCACGGGATAGAAGGCTTCCACGCCAAGGTTTTGTATATTACCCTTCGCCTGTAAAGGATCGAATTCTGATGCGATGAGGTCGTAGAATAACCAGGACGCACTGGCACCGACTTGCCATCCGCTATACCCCACCGGACGCGTATACCCCACGCGTCCATACTGGCTGCCCTCAGAAAACATGCCCGTGAGAGCCAGCCGATCGCCACGATGAAACGGACTCTCGATCCGTAAGCTGGCCAAGCCCTGAATCGAACCAGTGGCGCGCATACCGCCGTTGTTGACGGTCACATCACCATGGACAAACGGCTTATCGGCGGCCATGACTCGCACATTGGTCTGCCCGGACTGTGCTCCGGCTTCAAGGGCCCCGGAGACGCGAACACCGGCCAGGTCGTCGGCCAGTAATAGCCCGCGATCTAGGGCGGTGGTACTCAAATGTTGGCCAGGGGGAAGCCTGTGCCGTATCGGGCCCAGGACATGCTCCGGAGTGACCCTGGTCGGGGGATCACCATCAAGCATTACCTCGCCGACCGTAGCCTCCATGATGGCGATGAGGATATGTCCACCGCTCACATCCTGCTGGGGAAGATACGTCCGCACGATCCATCCGGCATTCCGATACCGGTCAGTCACCGCCGCAGCCGCTTCCCGCAACAGCGTCAAATCAGCTCGGCGACCGACGTAGGGAGCAACCACCGCCTGAAGCTGCTCATCGGTCAACCGTGTATTTCCCTCAAACCGATACCCGGTCACCCACACTGTCTCAGCTTCAGGTGACGGCTCAGAGGGCGAGGGCTCTGGAGTGAGACCGGGTGCTTGAGACGGAAGACGCTCGCGCCGCTCCTCCTCGATCTGCTGCTGTGGCTGCTGCTGCAGAACACCCGCATCCGGGATAGTTTGCGCGCGACTCACCGACGGCACGCCGATCAGAATCCCCGCAGCCAGCCCTATCAGGCTTAGCCATAGTTCATGGTGTCGGATTGAACGAAGCACGTGCCTCACAGCCTCTCGTCATAGTAGAGAAGTCACCTACCCCGGTGTGATATCGGACCTATCCGACAGAAACTTAAGGCACTAGACAGTAACCACATCAAACGAACATGCAGGTGGTTCCGTGACGATGTCACCATGAGGTACGCGTTCCGGCAACATTTTTCATTTGTACGGAGTCATGAAATTCATGAATGGATGGTTGACCAACATTCGTTCGGAGTTGACAGCCGCCGGGTCTTCGGATTACACGTCTTCCATGGCGCTTCATCCCCTGGCAGGACAATCAGCACCGACTTCACTCCTCGTAGATGTGGAGAAACTCCTCGCTGCGTATTCAACCGATACGCCGGATCCGGCCGTTCGAGAACAACGCGTGTCGTTCGGGACATCCGGCCATCGCGGTTCATCGTATAAGCGAAGCTTCAATGAGCACCACATTGTGGCGATCACTCAGGCCGTGTGCGAATACCGAGCTACGCAACACACGACCGGGCCGCTCTATTTAGGAAAGGATACGCATGCGCTGTCAGAACCGGCTTTCGTGACAGCGCTTGAAGTCCTTGCCGCCAACGGCGTCGAGGTGATGATCGATCAACACAACGGCTACACGCCGACACCGGTCATCTCTCATGCCATTCTCACCTACAACCGAGGCCGAATCTCCGGGTTGGCCGATGGCATCGTCATCACGCCGTCGCACAATCCTCCGGAAGACGGTGGCATCAAGTACAACCCACCGCAAGGCGGTCCGGCCGATACGCAAATCACAAAGTGGATTGAAGATCGAGCGAATGCGCTTCTGGCGACGAACCTTCATGGCGTAAGACGTGTAACCATCGACGCAGCTCGACGCGCGAGTACGACTCATCAGCATGATTACATCAACACCTACGTGAGTGACCTCCGGCATGTCGTCGATATGGACAGGATCAAATCTGTCACGTTGAAGCTTGGTATTGATCCTCTGGGTGGATCCGGCATCGCCTACTGGCAGCCCGTCAGCGAACGATATGGACTGCCTATTGAGATCGTGAATCCAACCGTCGATCCGACCTTTCGGTTCATGCCGCTCGATTGGGACGGAAAAATTCGCATGGACTGTTCGTCACCCTACGCCATGGCGAATCTGATCGCGATGAAGGATCGTTTCGACGTGGCTTTCGGAAATGACGCAGATAATGACCGACACGGCATCGTGACTCGATCGGGCCTGATGAACCCCAATCATTACCTTGCTGTCTCGATCGCGTATCTCTTTGCCAATCGTCCTGGCTGGCAATCCAACGCCGGTATCGGCAAGACATTGGTAAGTAGCAGCCTGATCGACCGAGTCGCCACCAAACTGACACGGCTTCTGGTGGAAGTGCCGGTCGGCTTCAAGTGGTTTGTGAGCGGCCTGCTCGACGGCTCTCTTGGGTTTGGCGGCGAGGAAAGCGCCGGCGCCTCATTCTTACGGCACGATGGGACCGTGTGGTCGACTGATAAGGACGGCATCATCATGGACCTGCTCGCCGCCGAAATGATGGCCAAGACCAGCAAAGACCCGGCACAGCTCTATCGCGATCTCACCAATGAGTTGGGCGAGCCGGTCTATGAACGGATCGACGCCGCAGCCACGCCTGAGCAGAAAACTATTCTCTCCAAACTGTCACCCGATCACGTCAAGGCAACAGAACTCGCCGGGGACAAGATCGTAGCCATGCTCACCAAGGCGCCGGGCAATGGTGCAGCGATCGGCGGTCTGAAAGTTGTGACCGACAATGGCTGGTTTGCCGCTCGCCCATCCGGCACCGAAGATGTGTACAAGCTCTACGCGGAGAGCTTCAAAGGCAAGGAGCATCTGAAGAAGATTCAAGAAGAGGCGCAAGCACTCATCACCAAGGCCCTGGCATCAGCCAAGTGAGAAACCAGCGATGTTTGAGCTGGGGAATACTGCGGCCCTGATCTGGGGGATCATCTTTGGATCGATCGGTACCGGTTTTGCCATCTATGGCAAAAGACAAAAGGCCATTGTCCCGTTGTGCGTTGGAGTGGCCCTCTGCATCTTTCCCTACTTTATCGAGAACGTCTACGTGCTCGTCTTCGTCGGAGTGATCTTGATGGCGATTCCATATTTTGTTCGGGTGTGAAACTAAGCATGATGCCCTCATTTTCCTGACATGACTATTTCACCTGCCCTTCGCTGGCCTCTCCCAAAGCACGATTACTGGTCTACGCCTTTTGCTGAATCGCTGCTGCACCATTTGGATCTTCGCTCAGGCTTAGGCATTCTTGACGTCGCATGTGGTCACGGCATTCCGGCTTTCTATTTAGCTGAGCATGTCGGTCCGACTGGAACTGTGCTGGCCATTGACGCAAGTGCCGGTCAGGTCGCTCGCGCGAGAGCCATTCAAGGATCGCACTTGCCATGGTTACGGTTCGACTGTATGGACATGCGGGCGCTACCTCCCGATCTACCGACCTTTGAGCGCATCACAGGAAATCTCTCTGTGATGTTCTTTCGCCCCGACCGGTTCAAAGTGGTTGAAGGGCTGGTGAAACATCTCTCCCCAGGTGGCCAACTGGTGCTCACTTTTCCTTCACGTGGAACGTTCGATTCACTATGGCGGCACGTTGATCAAGCAATGATCTGGCAAGGGCTGATCAACGAGCGCGAGCGGTTCCAGACCTATCTGTATGAACGACCGTCAATCAAAGACGCACAAGAATGGCTGCAACAGCTGGAGCTCGAACGGATTGACGTGACCAAATATCCGCTTGAAGTGGCGACCGGACCTGGGCGCGAATTTCTGCATCACCCTCTCCTCCGAGGCGGCTTTCTTGATGACGTCTATGAATGTTTTGAAGACCAGGAGCTAGCGGAAGCATTCATGCAAAGAATATCCGAAGATACACCACGCTTCACGCCGCTCATTGCACAACGATGCGTCATGTCCGGATGGAAGGCAACATCCTCTTCGATCTAAGAAGATCGACGGTTCGGCACAATACAAGCCCTTCACGAACTCCCAGAGTCACGCTCCTTCACAAGTCCACATTTCCAGAAAGACCTATTCACAGAAAACCGTGGAATCCAACATTGACTCAGATTGACGAAGCGATTAGGTTACCAACGTGCAGGTGCACGCCACATCCCAAAAACATTGAGTCCGGTTCAACGGATATTACGGTGACATGCTTATGAACAATACACCACTACGAGGTTTTCTTGAGATCCCGTACGACAAGCTTGAGGAGATGAATCTCTCGTATAAAGAGGAACGCCTAAGCCGAACCTCCACGGATCAGATTCGGGAACGTCGGCGGGCATACCTCTCAGACGAGAGGGGCATTAAGGCCATCACGGTCTGCTTCACGGACTTGGAAGGCCGACTGCACATGCTGGACTACGACAAAAAGTTCCTGCTCGGGAACGACGACAACCTCACCTTCGATGGTAGCTCGATTCGTGGTTTTTCCCAACAGGCCGAGTCCGACTTGCGCCTTGCCATCGACTGGACCGCCTTCTACATGGTGCCCGCCGATATTTTCGGCCCCGGCAAAGTCCTGGTCTTTGGCAATGTACTCGAGCGGAACGGTCACCCCTACAGCGCCGATATGCGCCTCAAGTTGAAACAATGGTGCGAACAGGCCTATCAGAAAGACGGCACGGTCTTCCACGTGGCAACGGAAATTGAAGGCTTTCTCTTCAAGGGAAAGGATGCCGAACGACGTTACATCGAGTCCGGCAAGTTCGAATTCGTGTCGACCGGCGGGTATTACCATTCGCTGCCGGGTGATGCTCTCCGAGCCTTTATCGATCGCGCGGCCGAAGCGCAGCGTGCGATGGGGTTTCAGAACGAGAAAGATCATCCGGAAGTCGCGCCGTCTCAATTCGAGATGAACTTTTCGTACTCCGATGCGCTCGCTGCCGCGGATCAGGTGCAGCTCTACAAACTTCTATGCCGACAGGTCGCCGCGCAGGCCGACCTCACGGCGAGCTTTCTGCCGAAGCCGGTCACCGGCGTCAACGGAAGCGGCATGCATACGAACCTTAGTATTGCTCGCGCCGGCAAGAATCTGTTCCATGATCCTAAAGGCCAAGACGGGCTCTCACAGATCGGCTGGGACATCATCGACCGCATTTTGACGTCTGCGAATGACATCGCGCTAGTCCTCAACCCCAGCGTGAACGCGTATCGTCGACTCGACCCCCACTATGAAGCCCCAAATCAGATTATGGCGTCCGCCATCAACCGAGGCGCCATGGTCCGAATTCCTCTCGGCAATGAGCGGTCCGCGCGTGTTGAGGTCCGGTCAGTCGCCCCGGACGTGAATCCCTATATGGTCTTTTACACCCTCCTTCGAACCGGCCTTGATGGCCCCACGTCACAGAATAGCCAACAAACCGCACGCAGCAGCACCCGCGTGTTACCAGGCACCATTATCGATGCGATTCAGCTGTTTCAATCAAGCACGTTGACGTCGATGCTGTTTGGTGAGGACGTTCGCGACAAGTTTGCTGAACTGAAACAGATGGTGGCGGATCGTTGCCCCAAACAGCTGGGCAGCTTCATCAAACCGGCGGAAGTCCAATTCCACCACGAAGTCACGAACCAGTGGCTCTGGTCGAAGTTCTGATTGAGAAATTCGCATTTCTGTATCATCAATTCCTCCGAGACAGATTTCTCGAAAATTTGTACGAATGTTTTGAGCATCAGCCCCTAGCCAACCAGTTCATGACCGGAATCTCCCTGGACACTACCCACTGTGCCCCGCTGACGGAATCGATTTTATCGAAGCCCAACAGCTGTGGGAGGACGAAGACCGGCTCGAAATCCCAGCGCTAACAGAAGACGAACCCCGGTAGTGTTAGACCGAGACGCAGGTGGCGGCGCTGGAGCGGGCCAAGGCCGAGAAGGGTGCGCACGGCCCGTTTGAGAGCGAACATCCCGGTTATTGCGGGGCGCAAGATAGCTTCTATGTCGGCACGATGAAGGGCGTGGGCCGCATCTACCAGCAGACCTTTGCCGACACCTACAGCAAGGTCGCTTTCGCCAAACTCTATACCGGAAAAACGCCCATCACAGCGGCGGATTTGCTCAACGACAGGACCGTTCCCTTCTTCGACGAGCATGACATCCCGCTGCTGCGCGTCCTCACCGACCGCGGCACGGAGTTCTGCGGCAACCCGGAACAGCATCCTTACGAGCTGTGTCTAGCGGTCGAGAATATCGAGCACACGCGCACAAAAACACGGCACCTGCAGACCAACGGCATCTGCGAGCGGCTGCATAAAATCATGCTGAATGAGTTCTACCGCGCAACGTTCCGCAAGAAAATCTACGCAAGCGTGGACGAGTTGCAGCAGGACCTCGATGCGTGGCTTGTCGACTACAACACGCAATGCACTCATCAGGAACAATACTGCTACGGCAAGACGCCTATGCAGACCTTCCTCGATAGTGTACAAATCGCAAAAGAAAAGGTAGTCATGGCAGTGTGATCGGACAGTCCGACATCCCATGATGCCCTACATGCCGTCAGGAATAGAATTAGTTAGTACACATAATATATGTCGTCGCAATCAGTAGCCCGCACTGATTTCGATATCATGCAATCGTAAGCTTGTTGGCAATCGTCAGGTTCTGGCGTAAAATTCGTAAATCAGCTGTCACTAATGCATGGCTCATGGTGTTCCTATGGCACCACTGGATCCCACATCGCTGACTTCCTTTGCGCGCAAATACATCTGGTGGATGACACCAGAGGAAGCCATCACCATGCCCGAACGCGTTGTGGCGCAAGTCATGAACATCGGCGATTATGATGATGTACAAGCAATGACCATGCTCGCCGGCGAGGAGTATCTACGCACCGTCTTGCGCTGGGCCGAAATCGGCCAGTTTACACCTCGTTCATGGGCTTATTGGCACTACCGGCTCGGACTTGCCGTCCCGGGCTACGTTCCGCCCATGCCCGTACGTAGATTCGCATGATCCGCACATTCAAACCCAGCCTCGACGTGTTACCCGAGGCACAGCGACAACTATGGCCATTACTCAGTCGAACTTCTCATTCCGGTTTTGTGCTTTATGGCGGCACCGCGATCGCGCTACGGCTCGGCCACCGACCCTCCGTAGACTTCGACTTTTTCACGGATCTTCCACTGAGAAAAGACGGGTTGTATGCAGCCTTCCCTTTCCTGCATCAGTCCACCTTCCTTCAAGAAACACCCGACACCATCACGGTCCTCGTGCCTTCCGGATTGCAAAACGAACCACATGTCAAATTGTCTTTCTTTGGGTCCCTGACTTTCGGACGGATCGGTGAACCTGAGATGACGAGCGATGGCATTGCACAGGTAGCCGGACTGGATGACCTCATGGCGACAAAACTGAAAGTGATTCTGCAACGGATCGAAGCAAAAGACTACCAAGATATTGCGGCGATGATTCGAGCCGGGTCCAGCCTTTCACGAGGGCTTGCGGGTGCCCGAGCCTTGTATGGTCACTCCTTCCAACCCAGCGAAAGCTTGAAAGCGCTCGTGTATTTTGAAGGCGGCGATCTTCATCGCCTGAGTCCACAGGAACGGGCTCTCCTCATCGAAGCTGCCGTCTCGGTCCGCACCTTGCCGACGATCAAGATTCGATCTGAGACTCTGGTCTTACCTTGCAGCAATTGACGCTTTCGACTTGTCGATTGTGTCGTGGAACCTTTTAGAGGGAGCGAATTACCTGCTGCTCGGCATGATACGAACTTCTCACCAGCGGTCCTGATTCGACATGGGCAAAGCCCATCGCAAACCCTTCTTTTTTCAGCAGCGAAAACTCGGACGGATCGTAGTAGTGGGCGACGGGCAGATGGTCTCTGGTCGGCTGGAGATATTGCCCGATGGTGATGATGTCGCAGTCGACTGCTCTGAGATCACGCATGACCTCGCGTGCTTCGTCGAGTGACTCGCCCATCCCAAGGATCAACCCCGACTTTGTCTTCATCCCCTGTTGCTTTGCTTTCGCAAGGAGATCGATTGACCGTTGATATTTTCCTTGCGGGCGAATCGATGGGAAGAGCCGGCGAACGGTTTCGATGTTGTGATTCAAGATCTCCGGTTTCTCCGCACAGACTATTGAAAGGGCGTCTTCGTCACCTTCAAAATCCGGGATCAAGACTTCAATCGTACAGGTCGGATTCAGCCGTCTGGTCTGCTTGATCGTTTCCGCAAAGACGCCTGCCCCACCATCCGGCAACTCATCTCGATTGACCGAGGTAATCACCGCGTGACGGAGGCCAAGCGCCTGAATCGCTTCCGCAACCCGAGCCGGTTCGTCTTTGTCCAACGCGTGCGGTCGTCCCGTCTCCACCGAGCAATAGTGACAACGCCTGGTACAGATATCGCCAAGGATCAGGAACGTCGCAGTGCGGGCGTTCCAGCATTCCCATCGATTGGGACAGCGGGCCTCCTCACAGATCGTGTGAAGGCCACGCTGCTCCAGCGTATGCTTGATCTCAAAGTAATCCGGGCCGGTCTTCGCGTTGATCTTGAACCAGGACGGAAGCCGAGGTCGTTGCTCTGCCGACGGTTGATCGCTGAGCATTGATAGCTGACGACCGGTCATTGAAGAAGACCGAAGACGGTCGAGCGGGATAAAACTCATGGCTTATGACTCATCGGCAGCCGGTGATCTGAACCATCTCTTCACTCGATCGAAGAAACCGGACGGTTCTGGTTCGGCTTGCGGTGGATCGGGATACTCCACCCACAGTTCTTGCGACCCCAAATACAGGCCGTCATGAAAACTCAGTTGTGTTTTGAGCTGCCTATATCCTTGAGCCTGTAATGACTGAATCAACTCGAGGAGGGCTTCATTCTGGGTTGAATGGGTGGCCGTCGTGATACGGACCGCTTCATATCGTAGGACGGCCCGATACCCGTCCCCTTCCCGCTCAAACTCGACCGGTCGGCTGAATCCGCGCTCTCTCTCATCCAACCCCGCGAGCTGATGTCTATCGAGCCCCACCTGCGCCATCGATCATGCGAGCGCTCGATACACAGCCACCAGATCGCTGAGCGCAATGGTCTTGTCCTTCAGTATGGCCCGTTCCGTTTGAATCGACTCACGCGTCTTGGTATCGGCTGCGCCCGATTTTAAACACGCCGCTCCGAGCCCCAGAATCCTGTCGCACTCGTCGGCAAGTTTCCGTTTCACGACAGGATTTACCGAGAGAATCTCCATCAGTTGCTGGCGCGTCTCATCGAGATGCGCTTGCAGTTCGGAATCCGGATAGCTCTTCCGAGCAGCTTCGTCGACACAGCGGTCAAGGTACTGCGCGAGAAAGACGTAGAGCCGCACAAATGCGGCGGCAATATCGGTTTGTTCTTGTGCAGACACCGGCATAGATCACCTCTCATTAGATACTGACGGTGTTAGGGTTCCAGTAAGACCTTCACATCATCGCCGTCTACCTTGACTTGATAGGTCGGCACTTTCGAGGACGGATTGTTGACACAGGCGCCGGTCGTCACATTGAATCGCCAGCCATGCCACGGACAGGTCACAACCTCCCCCTCCACCTCACCCTCTCCCAGCGGCCCCCCTCGATGGCAACAGGTATTGTCGATCGCGTGAATCTTCCCGTCCACGTTGAACAGGGCGACAGTCTTGCCGTGCACTTCCGCGACAAGCCCATGCTCAGGCGTCACTTCGGCGGTCGCCGCCACTCGTACGAACTCTGCCATGTTTCCCTCCGATGTCAGGACTTCTCGTTGCCGCTGAACGGTTGCTTGATTTTCTTGAGCAAACTCTCGATCGAAGGTCCGCTCGTATCCGTCCCGCTCAGCCCCTGCGTGATTTTTCGGGCAATCTCTCGGAACGCCACGGCTTGTGGAGAATCCGGGTCGGCGACCACGATCGGATGTCCCGTGTCTCCGCCGTCACGAATGGCCGGATCGATCGGGATCCGACCGAGGAACGGCACGCCGAGTTTGGCAGCGGCCCGTTCTCCTCCTCCATGCGAAAAAATCTCCGTTCGTTCACCACAATGCCCGCAGACGAAGAAACTCATGTTTTCTACGATTCCCAGCAGCGGGACGTTTACTTTCTTGAACATGGCCATGCCTTTGCGCACATCGTAGAGCGCAACCTCTTGCGGCGTGGTCACGGTAATCGCGCCGGCCAATGGAACCATCTGGGACAACGAAAGCTGCACATCGCCGGTGCCCGGCGGCAAATCGATGAGTAAGTAATCCAACTCTCCCCAGAGCACATCCCGAAAGAACGCTTGCAGATATTGATGCACCATCGGACCACGCCAGACAAGCGGGGCTTCTTCCGGCACGAGAAAAGCCATGGAGATCAGCTTGACTCCATAATTCTCGACCGGCACGATTTTGCCGTCCTTTTGTTCCGGTCCGGTCGTGCTCCCCATCATCATGGGAATATTGGGGCCATAGAGATCGGCATCCAGCAGACCGACCTTTGCGCCAGCTACGGCCAGCGCACACGCCAAG
Organism: uncultured Nitrospira sp.; assembly: GCA_902500705.1. Lineage (GTDB taxonomy): Bacteria > Nitrospirota > Nitrospiria > Nitrospirales > Nitrospiraceae > Nitrospira_D. The sequence goes on along the minus strand of CABVRR010000045.1, from coordinate 11,362 downwards.
TTCGCCGCGACGGTTGATTTCCCGACGCCTCCCTTCCCGCTGCTGACCGCGATGACCTGCTTCACTCCGGGGATCAGATTATCTTTTGCCTGGGGTTGCTGCGCCCCATGATCATGTTCATCAGCCATCGTATGTCTCCCATTCAATAATGCTCGACCGGCATCGCCTGCTGAGACGACGCGAACAGGTCACGATGATGGTCGATAGTCCAATCATAACGATGACTCGAACGAAATGATATGGGTCGCTCGGGCCATGGAACCGCATGGTTCGACCGGGGAACTTGCCGTGAAGGTCAAAAGACCGAGGGGTCGAGGCGGCGTAGGTTCGTGGCGAGGCCGGCCAGCGACAGCGCGTAGATGATCCACTTGGACGGGTCGAAGTTGTACCACTGCGGGCCGTTCCGGTAGTCCCGGGCATAGGTGTGGTGGTAGTTGTGATAGCCCTCGCCGAAGCTGATGAAGGAGATCAACCAACTGTCTCTGCTGCTGTCCTCTCTACCGTGGGGTTGGCTGCCAATCATATGACAGAGGGAGTTGATGGTGAAAGTTGAGTTGAGCACCATGAACATCCGTAACAGGCCGCCCATGAGAAGACCGCTGACACCACCCAGGAGGGTGCCGTGCCACCACAACCCGACGCAAAAGGGGATCACCAGACCAGAGGCGACAATCAGCCAGTAGTACCGGTGTTGCCAGAGAATCACCGGGTCGCGGCGTAGTCGGACTTCGTATTTGCCGACGCGATGCGGCGTATTGTAGAAGAGCCAGCCACAGTGGCTGTGCCAAAACCCTCTGGTCGCATCGTAGGGGTCTTCGTCCGTGTCCGTCCGGGCATGATGGCGGATGTGGTCCGCGCCCCAGACCAGCGCCGAGTTTTGCAGTGCCCATCCGCCGGCGATCAAGGCGAGACGCTTCACCCAATCGGGGCAGTCAAAACTTTGATGCACCACCAGCCGGTGATATCCGACCGTGATTCCCATTCCCGTCACGATATACATGACGAAAAAGTGCATCCAGTCAAACAGCGTATAGCCGATATAATACCCATAGAGAGACACGCCGACGACAGTCATGATCGCGACTGCGCCGAACATCACGCATGTGACGTAGCTAAATCCTGCTGTACGGGGCTGGGCGATCGGATCCGTTTCGACCATGTGTCCTCTGGCTCATAACCCAAGCGAGGTCCACCATGGCAAACAGGCTCCGGTGAACGTGTTGCGGACACCGCACTCTAACGAAACCGGCTCCCGTTTTCAACCGATATGCGCGCACGACTGACTCCCGAACTCATCGAGCGACGGCGGCGAGGAGTATACTGACCATAAGAAGCCGGGAGGGCTCGCCGGAGGAGGTATGACAACGAATCAGCCGGAATACGAAGCCGCAGTACTCAGAATCGGGCAACAACTGGCCCGGCTCTCCGCCGGCCGCTCACCATCGATTTTTGACGGCCGCTGGTGGTCTCATTCGGCGATCAATCTGGCGATGAAAGACGCGTCGTTTAAGACGCGGCTGTTCCACTTCATCGATGTCCTTCCGGTCGTTCAGGACGATGCACGTGTCGTCTCGCTTGCCGAGGAATATTTCGGCCACGAAATCGGCGAGCAGTTCGGGCTTCAATGGGGGCTGAAGACGCTGACGGCAACGCACGTGGGAGCTCGTCTCACCGGCAAGGCGATCAGAAAGCAGATCGAACAGATGGCCACCACGTTCATTGCCGGTGCCTCGATCGACGACGCAATTCCGGTCTTGTCGCAATTATGGAAAGACGGACGAGCCTGGTCCGTTGATCTGTTGGGTGAGGCCACGATCAGCGAACAAGAGGCCGATCGGTATCGCAACCAGTGCCTGAGCGCCTTGCAGGAACTCCATCAGGCCGCTCAAACCTGGCCTGCCACACCGCTCCTCCAACAAGACCACCTAGGACCGATCCCGCGCGTGCAGCTCTCGCTCAAAATTTCGGCGCTCTCGTCTCGGCTGGATCCGATCGATCCAGAGGGGAGTTACAAGACAGTCGCCGCGCGTCTCCGTCCGTTGGTGGACCTTGCGCAATCATTGACGGCCGGATTGATTTTCGATATGGAGCAGGCAGAGACCAAAGACCTGATCCTGCATATTTTCAAGCGACTCTTCGCCGAGCCAGCCTATCGTTCCTATCCCTATGCCGGACTCGCGCTGCAAGCCTATCATCGAGAAACCGAACGGGATGTACAGGATCTCGTCGCCTGGCTGCGGACACGTCCTGCACCGATCACCATCCGGCTGGTCAAGGGAGCCTACTGGGATTCGGACACCGTCCGATATCGGCAAGCCGGCTGGCCCGTTCCACTGTTTGAGCAAAAAACAGATACGGACCTGAGCTACGAGCGATTGATTCCGGTGCTGTTCGAACACGCCGATCTGATCCGCCCCGCATTCGGCACACACAATCTTCGCACGCTGGCCGCCATCGAAGCCCATGCGGAGTCGCGCGGCCTGCCTCCTCATGCGCGTGAATACCAAATGATCTTCGGCATGGCGGAGCCGTTCCAGCAGGCGATGGTGAAACTCGGTCGCCGCGTCCGACTGTATACCCCCGTCGGCCTGTTGCTGCCCGGTATGGCCTATCTGGTTCGGCGACTCTTGGAAAATACGTCGAACGAATCGTTTCTCCAAAAAGAATATGTGGAGTCTCAACCATTAGCTCAACTCCTCGCCTCCCCGACCACGCCGGTCCAGCCCCAACCCGCTACCCCACACAACGGGAAGAGTTTCAGCAACGAACCGCACAGCGACTTTTCGCAAGCCGCTGTGCGACAAGCCATGCAGGCAAGCATCGAGTCAGTTTCATCTCAGCTGGGTCGATCCTGGCACGGTGGCGCATCCGGTGTCAGACTGACCGGCCCATGGCTGGAGTCCCGGAATCCTTCCCAACCCGATTGCATCGTCGCGCGCGTACGAAGCGCATCACTCTCCGATGTCGAATCGGCCATCACACAGGCCATGGATCAGCGGGAGGTTTGGCGCAAGACGGTTCCCCACGCGCGATCTGAAATCTTGCGGAAGGCGGCGTCTGAGATGAAGCGCCGTCGATTCGAACTGGCGGCCTGGGAAGTCTTTGAAGTCGGTAAGCCCTGGCACGAAGCCGACGCCGATGTTGTCGAAGCAATCGACTTTCTCCGCTACTACGCTGATGAGATGGACCGTCTGGCTGAACCGGCCCAATTAGGCAACCGCCCGGGAGAATACAACCAGCGCATCTATGCCCCGCGTGGCGTGACCGCCGTCATTGCGCCATGGAACTTCCCACTTGCCATCTCCACCGGCATGGTGTCTGCCGCGCTCGTGACCGGGAATCCGGTTTTATTCAAACCCTCGGAACGCTCGTCCGGTTTGGGTACCCTCCTCACCGATATTCTCATTGAAGCCGGTATTCCAACCGGTTGTGTGATCTGCCTCCCGGGTGGACCGGAGATCGGCCAAGCACTCGTGGCGCATCCCGCCGTCGTGACGATCGCTTTTACCGGATCGAAGACCGTAGGCCTCCGCATATTGGCCGACGCATCGCGCGTGGCTCCGGAACAGCCGATGGTCAAACGAGTGATCGCTGAGATGGGCGGCAAGAACGCCATTATTGTGGATGACACGGCGGATCTTGATGAAGCCATTGCCGGTGTCGTGACATCGTTCGCTGGTTATGCAGGCCAAAAGTGTTCGGCCTGCTCACGCGTCATCGTCCATCGCACCGTCTACGACTCCTTTGTCTCCCGCCTGCGAGAAGCCGTGCTGAGTTTGGAGATCGGCAATCCTCTGTACCCTGCCACGAGAGTGGGACCGGTGATCGATGCTCGAGCACAAACCGGCATTCAACAATACATCGCACTGGGTCACGAAGAAGGTCGGTTGCTTGTCCAGCACCCCGTGAATCAAACCGGGTCGTTCGTCGGGCCGACGGTCTTTATCGATATCCATCCCCAGCACCGGCTGGCCCAAGAAGAAATCTTTGGGCCGGTCTTGGCCGTGATGAAAGCAGAGAGCATGGCCGATGCGATTCGCATGGCGAACGAAACCGAGTATGCGTTGACCGGAGGCGTCTATGCCAGGAGCCCCGCCAATCTTGCGATGGCACGCGAGCAGTTCGATGTAGGGAATCTGTACGTAAACCGACCGATCACCGGTGCCCTTGTCTCTCGGCAACCGTTCGGTGGGCACCGTTTTTCAGGGGTTGGCGCAAAAGCGGGTGGGGAAGATTATCTGGCTCAGTTCATGATCGCTAGAATTATCAGCGAGAACACCCTTCGACGGGGATTCGAATCGACTCAGTGAGGCCTTCGCCGCTTTGATATCGTACTCCTCAAGTTCTTCCGTGATTTCCGTCACCACGCCGCGGTCATCCTTGAGCGCGGAGAGCTCCTGCCGCTCTGAATACTTCACAAGACCGACCCCCTTGGCGAACCAGGCCGTCATCACGTCGATGCCCGAAACAATCCGACGACTTTCGGACAAGTGGATCTTCATATTCATCCTGGCCTCGACCTTGACGGCATCCTGGAACGTCCCGGCTGGGACGGTAACGGTTTCACGACCGATCACCTGACTCCACCCCTGGGTGTCGACCGTCTCATCCGTTTGGTCACGATCCATATCGCTGCCGAAATCAACGCCCTTTCGATCGAACTGTTGGAAAGAGGATGGAATGCTGAGGGGAAACCGAAAAATCTGGTAGGGCGTGATGTGTTTCTCCAACGGTGTGCCTGGCTCCGACCCATAGTACACAATGCCGACCGCATCGCGCCGATAAAAGCTATCCGACGGTCCGTGATTTCCCGGGTTCGTATCGTGGAACACCGTCACCTTGACGCCGTTCATCGTCTTGGTTCCCGAGACCGAAGACACATTCGTGAAGAATTTCAGTTCAACCGTTTGGAGGGGTCCCTCATTGATCTGACCGCGATAGGACCAGCTGCTCCCGACCGTATCAGGGAAATACTCCTCGGACTTTGAAATCGTGACCGGCTCTTCGGCACCGAATACCGCAGATCCTGGGTGCAGCCCCAAGAGCAGGCCCAGTCCCACCGTCACGACCAGCCGCATCGCATAAGTACGAGTCACCATCATATATCCTAGCTCCAGATAAGAGATTTGACCGTACCATAGGAACCTCAAGAGCGGCAAGCCGATAGGTGTGCGGCCGAGTTTCAGTACACGCTTGTCTTGGCCCGCCTCTCCCCGCATAATTCCCTCCGATATGGATCGTCTATTTCCATCAACACCATCCGATCACCCGGCAGTCCTCGTGACCGGAGCCTCCGGCGGCATCGGACGCGCCATCAGCCAGGCCTTCGGCAAGATCGGCTGGTATGTGGGAGTCCACTATGCTCGAAATAAATCGAAGGCAGAAGCCACGTTAGAACAGGTCGTCAGCGCCGGGGGAACCGGCGGCCTCTATCACGCCGATGTCCGAGAAGCCGAATCGGTTCATCGCATGATCGACCAATTTTCCAGCCAGGTAGCCGGCCCGTTGGCTCTGATCTGCAACGCCGGGATCGGACCGAGCGATGTGCTGGTGCGCCATTCAGACGAGATCTGGGAGAACGTCATTGCCACCAACCTCACGGGAACCTTTCACTGTCTGCGCGCGATCGCACCCCACTTGATCGCTCGCGGAGGCGGCTCCATCATTGTGATCGGTTCCCACACAGGCTTCCATGGCGCAACCGGTCAGAGCGCCTATGCAACATCGAAAGCCGGATTGATCGGACTCGTGAAGACCGCTGCGCTTGAATGGGGCCCACAAAACATCCGCGTGAACCTTGTGCTCCCTGGTTGGCAGAAGACAGATTTGACCGAAGGCATCTTTCCTGAAGGGCAAGGCTGGCTTGACCACGCGCTCCACCGGCCGGCCGCGATCAATGAAGTCGTCGGCACGATCGTACACTTGGCTCAACTCAAAGATGTATCAGGACAGGTCTGGAACTGTGATAGTCGCCATCTATAGACAAGGAACAGCGCCGATGCCATCAGCGATTGGATCTGGTTTATGAACCACGGAGTCTTCATCACCGGCACTGACACAGGCGTCGGAAAAACATTGGTCGCGGCGGCGCTCGCGCTTCATCTGAAAAAACGCGGCCTCTCAGTCGGCGTGATGAAACCGATTGAAACCGGAGTGTCCTCAGCACACAACGCTCGGTCTGACGCGGCTCGGCTGCAATCGATCATCGACAGCGAAGAGCCGCTTGGTGCCATCTGCCCCTATGCGTTTGAATTACCGGTCGCGCCACTCACGGCGGCGCAGGCCCCAGGACAGACGATCAATCCTGAGACGATCAGAAAGGTCTATCGCCTGCTCTCCAGTCGCTATGAGTGTATGGTGGTCGAAGGAGTCGGCGGGGTACAGGTCCCGATCACGACAAAGAGCACCGTCACAGACTTGATCAAACAGCTCCGTCTCCCGGTCATCGTGGTGGGACGATCAGGGTTGGGCGGGATCAATCATGCTTTGCTGACCATCGACGCGCTTCACAGACAACGAATTCCCATCGTCGCGTTGGTCTTGAATCGAACCGAATCCATCAGGTCAGCCATCGCACGGGTGCAGGAACGGTCAACCTTGGAGATTCTCCGCAAGCAGGCAGGCGTGCCGGTAATCGGCCCCCTTCCCTATGAGCCTGGCTTACCCAGCCGCTTTCGTCCGGCAGTCCTCCACCTTGCCCGATCAGCCGGCATCAAGAAACTGGGGCAGTTGGTGATGAGAGCCGGGAGACGAAGTCAGTGACTGCTTGCCGAATGTCTGGGGCTTTCAGAATCGCGGAGATAAGCGCTACCCCGTCGGCTCCGGCGTGAATCACCTCCTCGACATCATGAAGCGTGATCCCACCGATAGCAAAGATCGGAAGCGGCGTCAGCGAACGAATCGCCGTCAACCCCTCAATACCGACAACTGGATCATGATCCGACTTTGAGCCAGGTTTGAAAACTGGACCGAACCCGAGATAGTCCGGTTGACCGGCCGTTGCCGCCAAAACTTGTGCTGGATTATGCGTGGAGATGCCGATTAACCTCTCAGGCCCCATCACCTTCCGTGCGAGATCAAGCGGAAGATCTCCTTGCCCGAGATGGACGCCGTCCGCATCGACCGCGAGTGCTAAATCGCACCGGTCATTGATGATGAACCGCGCTCCCAGCTCATGGGCAAGCTTCCTGAGCGGCAAGGCCTCGGCATAGGCGACCTTCATCGAGGCGGTCTTATTGCGATACTGAAAAAACTTTGCGCCCGCTGCGGCAGCAATCTTTAAGACATCGACAAGCGAGCGATCAGGACTGACCGATGGATCAAGAAT
>CABVRR010000045.1:0-3935 GCA_902500705.1 uncultured Nitrospira sp. | reverse complement strand
CTCTTGCCGCATGATCACCGCAATAATTCGATCCGGCACCAGCGTCTCCGGCTCGACAACAAGCTCAAAGTCGGCCCGCGTCTGCTTTCCTTCTTCAACCGGCTGGAGCGTCCAGACTCGGCGATACTGTTTAAAGTCTCCGCCCCTGAGTTCCGTCACAAAGCCGCCGTTCGGCAGGGCCCTTGATTCTGTCACGAGCCGACGCTCGCCGGGCATCAAGGGATGTTCAATGCGAAGATCAACCACCGCCACCCCGTTGCGTATGGTCAGTTCCGCGATGCGCATCCGAACCTCAAAAAGGTCCGGCCAATGGGCGTAATCGCTCAACAATCCCTGAACGATGGATGGCTTGGCCGGGAACAGAACCTGTGCCGTAGCACGGACTCCCCCACCAGATTGCGTATTCACTTCCAGCCGGTCGGCATCGGCAGCCAGCACCCCTGATAATCCCAGTATTCCTAAGGCGGTAATACAGGAAAGAACCTGGAAAGCCATCCGAACCAGAGCCGTCGGCAATACGTTCCTGTGCTTACCCGACAATTGCATCCAACAGCCGTTGGTGAATCTTGCGAACCCGTTCAAGTTGACCTTTCGCCGGGAAGCGCTCATAAAAACCGTCGGCACGGAATTCCTTCGTCAACGGAGCCCACGGTTTGACGATCTCCGCGAACGGTTTGTGTGAGCGTTGCTCGTCCCAGTCATTGATAAGCTTGCGGTCGACGATCAGGTCGTCCAACACGCGAATCAGCGCCTTGAGGGTCACGTCGCGCGTGAACATATACCGGTCATTCTGGCCCCAGATTTCACTCATGACCTCCTTGACGCCTTTCAAATAGTCGCGCACCAGCGCGTAGCACCGATCCGGCTTCATGCTCAGATGTGACTCCATCCACCGTTTGTGAACCGTCACGACTTTGAGCAATTCGTTGAACACTTCGGACTGCAGGATCCATTTTTCTTGCTTGCTGCGTCCGCCGAGACGATTGATCTTGTACTGCAACGGCGAGTCCGACTCGCCGTATAGCAAATTGACGACCTTGGCGGCAAACTTCTTTTCAGGGCTCTCCCACGAGACCTTCTCGTACAAATCCACCAAATGCGATCGGTTGATCCGCGTGTGCGTGGAATTGATGATGACGAACATCTCCGTGGCAAAGTCGGCGCTCCGTCCATCGAACAACAGGCAGGGGACTTCGACCTGTGCGCTCTGTTCCGGATGCTTCTCGCGAAAGAAATGAAGTCCGGCCAGGCGATGTTGCCCATCAATGACCAGATACTTCCCCTTCGGTTCGCTCAAATGACCGACCGACTCAGAGCCCTCGGATTTCTGGAACCGTAGCGTCTCATCGGTAAACAGTAAGACGGTCCCTGGAATCATCGGCTGGGCGACGACTGTCTCATAAAAATTGACGATCTGCTTGATCTTTTGTCGGTTCAAGACCCGCTGGAACCCTTTTTCACTTCGCTCGATGCCGGCAATAAACTGTGCCACGTCGTCGTGCTCGGAAAGTTTGGCCTGGGCAATCTCTTCACCTTCAAAATAATACCGGCTCGTGAACCGAACCTTCTCCAAGAGATCGACGGCCTGATACGCAATGAAATAAAACATGCCCTCTTTTTGCCTGATCCGTGTCGCGAGCATGAAGCCTCCATTCGTTAGGAATCGGAGCCAGTGCAAGAATTCTACGCGCGCCCCGGCATCGCCGCAAGACAAAGGACTATGCTAGCATTCACCATGATGATCCGACCCTGGCTCCTTACAGTGCTCTTCTTCATCCCGTTCCCGATCGTCATACTGCCCACACATGACGTAACGGCGCAGGACATGGGCTCCTCTTCCGCCACTACGGAATTGTCGTGTAGTTTTGCGATGGAACAAAACGAACCCGGCCATCGCTGCCGAGTTCCCTTTCCAGAAGGCTGCTTGGTCGCCTCGATTCCTGGCACCACGCAACCCTGGACGACGGTCTCGAAAGGAGGCCGCCTCCAGTGCCGGTTCGATGAAAAGAAAACGGATTGGAAAACGACCATCGTCGGAGTTTGTGGCCGCTGCCAATCAGTCCACTGTTCCGCCCACTTCAGTGTCCGCTTTGACTGTTCCACGAAAGACTCCGGCTCGTAGGACCCCATGTCCATCACCGCAGCGATCAAACAAGAAGCCCTCGCACTGGGATTCGATGTCGTTGGGATTGTGCACCTGTCCGATAAGGAGGTCCCGTCAGTTGTCGATAATCAGGACACCCGTTCTTCCCTCAATGCCGAGACCACGGTACCGGAACATCTCTTCGACCGGCTCACGGAATGGCTCCGACGAGGCTATCACGGCACCATGGCATGGATGGAACGAACGCCGAACAAACGCGCCGATCCACGCCAAGTACTTCCCGGCTGCCGTTCCATCATCTCGTTAGGAATCAACTATCTCACCGAACAACGTGCCAACGAGCAGCCCGGCTACGGTCGCATCGCGCGCTATGCCTGGGGGAAGGACTATCACAAGCTGTTTGATTCCAGGCTCAAACAATTGGAACGGTCAATTCACCGGCTAGCACCCGACGCCACGACCCGTTCGTACTCCGATACCGGCCCACTCATGGAGAAGGCCTGGGCCGAACAGGCAGGTTTGGGCTGGATCGGCAAACATTCCAATCTCGTCTCAGCCGAGTACGGCTCGTGGCTGCTGCTGGGGGAAATTCTGACCACGTTGGAGCTAGAGGCTGATGAACCAGCGACCGATCTCTGTGGCAGTTGTACGCTCTGCATCAAGGCCTGTCCTACGGGAGCCATCACCGAGCCGTATGTCGTCGATGCCGCGCGGTGTATTTCCTACCTCACCATCGAATTACGTGGCGATGAGACAGTCATCCCGCATGAGCTGCAGGTCGGCATGGGAAACAAAATTTTCGGGTGCGACGATTGTCTTGACGTGTGCCCGTTCAACCTCCGAGCCGAACCAACGCAGGAAGATACGTTTCAGCCTTCCAGCCTAAGCCTTGCCCCCAACCTCAAGGAGCTTTCCGTGCTGGATGAATCAACCTTCATGGCACGGTTTCAACACAGTCCGATTCGGCGGGCAAAACACCAGGGGTTTCTCAGGAACGTCGCCATCGCGCAACGCAATGGCAAACCGTAGAACAACGTTGCACTGAATCGATAGAAATATTTATACATAACACTCTCTCCTGACTGCTCGAGCCTGTCTCACATCACGAGACTTCTTCAGATAATTTTGAGATTGCTTTGCATGAATCGAATTGGATACATGGTGTATCGTATTAGATTCTTTAACTGAGCTCTAAGCGCTTGAGAAACGCAAGTGATACCTTATCCAACACAACCCTAGCCTCTTGATCAACAGCCTAAAAAATCGTGAACTTCCCAGAAAACCATACACTACACTGTGCAATAACAACGCCAGTGGCACGTCCGGTGGCATGCATTGTGCTGTGAGCAAGAGTCTCAGTGTTTGCCTAGGACAGGGCCGTACGCGCATCGCTCAATCGCATGATGAAAATTTTTCTTTGTATTTTTTCCTCAGAATTTGGTAGATAGTTGACCCGGCGCCTGCTTCGCGAGCGAGGGAGGGGGGGGCTTATGTTCCCACGCTTGTCAGTGCAGCGCCTCTTTTCCATACCAATCTAAAGGGAGGCTACCATGCAGAGGTTTCGTGTACTCACATTCACCCTGGGACTGGCCGTCCTCTTGGGCGCCAGCGGCTGTATCACTATGCCAGGATCCGCAGGGGCAAAGGTCCATGATGTCACGTTCACCGCGATTGAATCCGAAATCGTCATCGACGGGAACGGTGGGAAATACAAGGCCTGGACCTTTAACGGTCAGATGCCGGGTCCGGTCGTCCGGGTGACTGAAGGCGACACCGTGAACTTCACCCTGATCGGCGACAAAAATAATTCCTTCCCGCATTCGATGGACTT
>CABVRR010000044.1:9298-25102 GCA_902500705.1 uncultured Nitrospira sp. | reverse complement strand
AGGCCAAGGAACGAGATCGCCGCATCAAAACGGCGCTGGATCAGAGCGATTGGGCAAGAAGCATCCGTCTTGAGGCCGCTCAATGGTTGAGACACCATCTGTCGGTGTATGCCAGTCAAGATGTACGGTTGCAGATCGAAGAGAGGCGATGGACACTTCGCGCGATCGACAAACCTCGCGAAGCGTTGCTGTACCGGATTCCATTCGAGGTCTTCGGTCCGGACGCGTTTCGCGGCATGCCCTCGCACGATGCGATGAGGATCGACCCTCGCTCGCTGTTCCAGCGATTGCCGGAGCTTTTGGAAAAGCTGACGGCGGCCGGGATCACGTTGCTGTACGAAGACAAACCGCTCCGGCCTATTCAGTGGGACTTCACCGTCCACGTCGGGCGTCAGGATCGAGAGGGGGACGCGATCAACTGGTTCGAGATCCGGCCGGAGATTCGCTGCGACGGGGTAGTGATTGACGAGACGGAATGGCGGGCGGCTGTCCGGCAGGGCGGAATGATCGACACGGGGCACGGCCTGCGGGTCTTGGATGGGCAGACCATGGAGCGGCTGCGCGCAATCATCGGCCTCACGGGTGATGCAGCGGAGGATCGGACAACAGCACAGGTCGTGCGTGTGCCTCGGTTGCAGATTTTTGATTGGCTGGCGCTGCGCGAGCAGGGCATCCCTGTGTCGCTTCCCGCTGAGGATGAGGCGGTGCTGGCGCGATTGCTGGGATTTGAGCGCATCGAGAAGCCGCCGTTGCCGAAGACCCTGCACGCCAAGGTGCGTCCCTACCAGCGGGACGGCTACGCCTGGCTCGCGTTTCTCTATGAGCATCGATTCGGCGCCTGTTTGGCGGATGACATGGGATTGGGCAAGACGCTCCAAACCATCTGCCTGCTGGCCGCCATCAAGGAGGGACGTATTAAGACGGCTTGCGAGGTGAAGGGGCCTCATCTGGTCGTCGTCCCGACGAGTCTGCTCTTCAACTGGGAACAGGAGCTGGCGCGTTTCGCGCCCGGTTTGACGGTTCATGCGTATAGCGGGAGCGAGCGGACCTTCGACGCCGGGGACGGCGACGTGGTGCTCACGACCTATGGGTTGGCCCGCCGGAATATCGACAGCTTGGAGCGGATGGCGTTCCATGTGATCGTGTTCGACGAAGCGCAGGCGGTCAAGAACATTCGGGCGGACACGACAGGCGCGGTCCGCCGACTCAAAGGACGCTTCAAGCTCGCGCTGACCGGCACGCCGCTTGAAAACCATCTGGGCGAGTATTTCTCTGTGATGGACCTGTGCGTACCGGGACTTCTGGGCGAATACGATCGCTTCAAGACGGACTTGAAACGTCTTGAGGGTCGCGCACTCGATCAGGTGCTGCGACGGACGCGGCCCTTTGTTCTGCGGCGAACCAAGGCCGAGATCCTTCAGGACCTACCGCCGAAAATAGAGCACGAAGTGTTCCTTGAGTTGACCGATCGGCAGAAGGCGCTCTACAAACAGACCGTCGATCAGGTTCGCTCAACGATCGACGACGCCTATCGCACCAAGACCGCCGGGCAGGCGCAGCTCATCGCGCTCACGGCCATTCTCAAACTGCGGCAAGTCTGTCTTTCACCTCGCCTCCTTACGAGCCAAGCCGAAGAGACCTCGCCCAAGCTCAGCTTCCTGGTCGAACGGCTCCACGTGTTACGCGATGAGGGGCACAGCGCCCTGGTCTTCTCGCAGTTCACCAGCTTTCTAGATCTCGTGCAGGAAGCATGCACTCGGCATGGGTTGCTGTATCACCGGTTGGATGGGTCCACGGCACCGACTGCGCGCAAGGCGCGCGTGACGGCGTTTCAGACCAGTGAACAGCCGAGCGTGTTTCTCTTGAGTCTCAAAGCGGGAGGGCAGGGGCTGAATCTCACCCGAGCGAGCTATGTTTTTCACCTGGATCCCTGGTGGAATCCGGCGGTGGAGCGTCAGGCGTCAGATCGTGCGCACCGCATCGGGCAACGTCAGACGGTCACGGTCGAGCGGATTCTCATGCGTCACAGTATCGAAGAAAAGATGGTGGCGCTCAAACAGCGGAAGCTCGAGTTGTATGACGCGGTCATGGACGGCGTGGTTCGCGCCTCCGGGCAAGGCGTGCTGACGAAAGCCGATTTCGACTTCCTGTTCTCGCCGAGTGCCTGATCCAGGGGACTGTTGCCGTTCCCGTTCAGAGAACCGGCGACTGGCCCTGTCCTGATTCTACCGACTCACACCATTCTCAGGAGCCTTGATGTTCGATGGCTCTCGCGCCGCAGCTTGCAGGGCTGCTCTAGCGCCGGTGTCAGCATTGCAATAGCCGATCTTCAGATGCTGTGTCCGAGGTTTTGCTTCCAGCCGGCCTTTCGCCAGTAACAGCCGTCCGTCGGCAAATTGATATTGAATACGTTGCGTCGATCATCTGCTTCCTCTTCGATCAAGAGATCCAGCAGCAATATGGCGAGTCCATCTTGTTGTAACCGGCGGGCGACGAAAGTATTTCGAGGACTTAATTGCTCACTGCCGCTTCCATATGCAAAGACGAGCACGTTGTGGGGGTTGGCGGGGAGCTCAAGGATGTTCTCCAGGCTCATTCCCATTTTCGAGATACTGACAGAGTGGTTGTGCAGGGATGTCACCGCTTGGTCGGTTTCCTTGCGGGACTGCAGGGAGCCGGACGGTTGAGATCAGGCGGCAATTTGGTCTGGTCGTCGATGCAGGCGGCATTGAGTTGTGTCTGAGTAAGGCCGGTGGCCGATGAGAGTATGGCACCTTTCAGGTTGGCGCGGCGTAAGTCTGCCGAATCCATTCGGGCACCGCTCAAATCAGTTCCGATCAAGACGGCGTTTTGCAAGACGGCATCTTGAAGGTTGGTATCTTGAAGATTGGTGTGGGTCATGTTGGCATGGCTGAAATTCGATCCCCGTAGATCCGCGCCGACGAAATTGGCTGATTCTAAATTAGCCCTGTTGAACTTAGCGTGCGGGAATGAGGATTTCGGCGCATAGATTTCACTCAGATCGCCGTTCATGAAGCTGGTCCGCAACCCGTTGGCCTCGATAAGGACCGCGCGGTTGAGGTCGGCATCCATGAAATCGGCCTCATCAAGGACCGCGCGGTAGAGAATGGCCATCCGGAGGTTCGCCGAATTCAAATCCGCCTTAACCAGCAGAGCTTCTTCGAGGTTGGCTCCTTCCAAGTCGGCTTCGTGCAGGCCCGCGTCCTGTAGTCCGACGTACCGCAAGTCTGCGCCGCGAGCGATTGCTTTCTTCAGGTTTGCTTGGCGCAAATTTGCTTCATCGAGATACGCGCTTTCCAAGTCCGCTTCGATCAGTCGGGCCTGCTCCAGTTGTGCGCGGTCCAGCAATGTGCCGTGAAGATTCGCGCGATGGAGATTAGCGTTCGTCAGGATGGTGCGGCGCAGGTCGGAGCCTGTCAGATCTGCATTCACCAGGACGGCTTGTTTCAGTGTCGCTCCGTAAAAATATGCCTCGACGAAATGGCCGTCGGTCAAGTCGGCGGAGGTGAGGTCGGCGCCTTGCAACTGCGCCCGCTCAAAGGAAGCCTCATTCAACTTGGCACCGATGAGGACAGCGTCGAAGAGCACCGCCTCATCGCCGACGGCACGAGACAGATTCGCGTCTGTGAACTTGGCACGGCGAAGATCGGCTCCAGACAGGTTACTGCTTTTGAGGACGGCTTTCGTGAAGTCGACGCCGGTCAGATTGGCCTGAGACAGCGTAGACCGAGACAGCTTTGCATGACGCAGGATGGTGCCTCCCAGATCGGCCCGTTCGAGGTTCTTTTCCTCTAGCACAGCCCGGCTCAGATCCGCATGGCAGAGTTCCATCCGCTTGGCATGTGGGTTGCCTCGGTACTCTATCCATTGCCCATGCGAACGTATGAGTGTTTCCAACGTGTCGGCCGGGACGGGCTTCTTGTAGAAGACCTTGCAGGGAGGAACTGTGGGTGATGTCGTGTCGGGAACGGATGAACCGGCTGGCCAGGCCCACGTAGTGGTGAATCCGATGAGAAGGAGAACGATTCCTACAAAGACGGCCGGCCGGGAGAAAGATTTCATCTCGAGTCTCCTTGGAGGTATGAAGGGTTGTGATCGACATCTCCCATCGAATAGATGAAGCTTCCTGCGGAGTATCTCTTTTTCGGCAAGACAGTCATCGTTGGGGCGAAGATTGACCGTCTTCATGTCGTCCATCAGAAACAGATATCATAGTTTAGTATCTGAGTGCTCTGGGTCGAATCCTGCGCAGAATCGTCGGGCGCCGATCCATCGATGAGGCGATGCTACATGCTGAGGACTTGCAGATATCGCTCCAGCGAAGTGCGTTGGAGCACCGAGTGCTTCAAAGTTTCGGTTGAGGGCTTTGTCAAAGATGACGTCAGAAGATCTTCACTCGGCTACGGTTCTTGTTGGGCCAACAGACGAATGCGTGCCACGACGTCTTGCATCTCTCCGTCGGTGAGTTGCCCGCGCCACGAATGCATCGGGCTGAAGACGATGCCATGCTCGATGATTCGGAGCAATTCCTCATCGGATTTCAGGAACGATTGAAATCGTTGAAAATCGGTTGGGGAAACTTTCAACGAAGCGGCGACAGGCCCATTGCCGCGCCCGTGTGGTCCGTGGCAGCTTTGACAATGCTGCTCGTACAGGGCTTTCCCGCGAGTGTGGTCCGGCGCATAGTCCTGAGCATAGAGAGAGAGTATCAACGTCTCGCTTATCATCGAAATAAGGAAGAATCCGACTGTCCAGCGTCGAGATCGTATGAATTGCCACGGAGATGTGGGCAGAGAGCTATCCGTACTCACTGATTTTGTTCCGCTATTGAGACACGTGTCGTCATCCACCGGCCTTCGTGTACCTCTTTAAAAGATCAGCTGAAAATCATGAGAGGATAGCTTCCCTGGTGCAGCAGGGCATGTGACACGCTGCCGAGCACTAGACGAGTGACGCCGCGGCGCCCTCGGGTTCCCATGAGAATAAGATCTGCATTCAAGGCCGTGGCCTCCTGAATAATGCCGTCGACCGGGGTCCCCAGCATGGTCGTTACGCGCGTGTGATAGCCCAAGAGGTTGAGTTTGGCGGCCGTTTCATCGAGAAAGTCGTGTGCTCTATGGAGGGAGTGCAGCTCCATGTGTTCGGCGGAGGCGGCATCCACCGGCCAAGGGGGTCTGGTATAGGGGAGAACGGTAAAGAGGGTGATCGTAGGGAGCTCACGAAACGGCTTCCGTTGAAGAAACGAGAGGGCCTGTTCGGCATCATACGTTCCTTGGAGAGGAAGTAAGATATGGTGAAGTGCCTTCATCGGACCAGGGAGAATCAGTTTCGCGCCAGGCGCGAATGTCAGCACTCGGTGGGAAACACTTCCGACCAGCCGTTCCTTGATCGGTCCAAGGCCTCGGGCGCCCAAAAGAATCAGATCCACATTGAGTTCTTCCGCCAACGCCACGATCTGATCTGCCGGAGATCCGACGAGCAGATGTTTCGTGACCGGTCCAACATTCAATGGGAGCAACGACATGGTGCGATCCAGTAGACGAGTCCCATCATCGCGCATATTTCGCTCGACCGTCTCGTACAGTTCCTGTGCCGCTTCCGGCATCATCAGGGGATAGCTGGGGATGGGGACATCGAGCACGTGTACGAGATGTAGCTCGTCTGCGTGAGCCATGTGCTTGAGGGATCGAACCGCGTCATACGAATGGTCGGACCCATCGACCGCGAGCAAAAGTTTCATAGGATGACCTTCGTTCCTATCTGCGCGGATTGCTAATCATCTCATCAGCAAGTCTGGTGCCGCTCAAGGAAAGGATTGTCAGAAAAGAGGTGAAGCATACAGCGCGGAGAGGAAAAGGCCTGTTTTTGCAAAGTTCTCTCGTCTCCAATCGGCATGCTTCCGGTCTTTTGGTGCTTTTTGCTACAGGGTGCCTATGACCGTTGTAGCAGAGAGTCCCTTCTTATTGAGGCACGACGCAGGACTGCTCGCCGACGGCATAAGATAAATTTTCGAATCAAGGGCTTCGGTAAGCCCGCAACCATCATCGTCTCTTCTGCGCAGATGGCATTGCCCTTGCTCAAAGCTCAGGCCGGGAGGATTGTTCATGGAGCGAGAGAGTGATCTCTTTAAGACCATCCTGGTCCCGGTGGATTTCTCCCCCTGTTCGGACGAAGCATTCCGAGTTGCGTGTCAGATTGCGCGACTCTGCAAGGCGCGGTTGCTCGTTCTGCATGTGATCGACACCAGCGCTGTTGCCGCATGTACTCGATTGGGTCTGCCGGCTGTTTCGTCCGATGCCGCGCTCCAGCGCCGTCGCGTAGATCATCACGCGTGGTTGAAAATAAGGCAGTTGTTGGAAATGAACGAGGCTGCGAATATCAAGGCCACGTGGCTGATCGTGGAAGGGACTCCCTGCATCGAGATCGCCACCGTTGCGCGCACGGAGAAATTAGATCTGGTCGTGATGGGACGCTACGGCAGCACGGCAGAAAAAGTCGCTCACGCTGTGAGTTGCTCCATCCTAACCGTACCGCTTGCTCGATCCGCCTCACAACGGAGGACGCTGTGCGGACAAACAGAGGGAGGAGAGTATGAGAATTGGAAGAAGTCAGGTGCAGTGGAAGAGGTTGGGAATGATTGGCACTCTAGCGGGCCTGGCTTGGATGTATGGTACGGCGCTTCAGGCACAATCCGAACAGGTAGTAGATGTGACGATCAAAGACTCTCGGTTTGTGGCGAAGCAAGGGACGTTGCGTTTGGGATTTCCCACGGTCATTAACGTGCGGAATGAAGACGGGGAGCGGCACGATTTCAGCTCGGCCATGTTTGAGGGCATTCCGACACAGGTAGAAAAGGATGGCGTGATCGTGTACGGCCGAGGGATAGGCGGGGTCTTTCTCGATCCGAAACACGACGCGGCAATTCGGTTTGACATGACACGACCAGGTCGGCATGTCTTTCGATGCTCTATTCATCCAACAATGAGCGGAGAGCTATTCCTATTGAGCGCAGAGACTGCTTGAGTGTGTTCGTAGTGTCGAAGAGTTCATCCGTTGGAAGCTCCGCCGTTGCGCAGCAAAGTCGGCGCTCTGATCGACGACATGGAACAGCACGATCCAGGCCGACAGCGATTTGAGCCCCGCCCTCGGTATAACCGCTTTCGAGCCCACGTTGGATTGGACGAACGGGTGGAGTCGTGTTGTCCGTACCGCTTGCCTCTCGCTGAAATGGAGTATACAACCATGCCGAAGGTCCTCACGCCGGTGAAAGACCGATGGGCAATCGTCCAAGGAGAAACCGTTGATCGAGCAACGAGCGACAGTCGGCATTCTTGTCGGTGGCGGGCCGGCCCCTGGAATCAATAGCGTGATCAGCGCCGCCACGATCCGCAGTATTCTGGGCGGGTCGGACGTGTTCGGGTTTATCGATGGGTTCAAATGGCTGATGGAAGGCGGCACCGGGCAAGCGCGACCACTTTCGATCGAGGACATCAGCCGGATCCATTTTCAGGGCGGATCCTATCTGGGCACGTCGCGCACCAACCCGACGAAGAATCTCGAACATCTCGATAATGTTCTGTCCGCTCTGTCGAAGCTGGGCGTGACGCGCTTGATCACGATCGGCGGCGATGACACCGCGTTTTCGGCGATGAAACTGGAGGCGCGGGCCGACGGGCGACTTCAGGTCGTCCACGTCCCCAAGACAATCGACAATGATCTCGACCTGCCCCACGGCATTCCGACGTTTGGATTTCAAACAGCCCGCCATATGGGCGTCGAAATCGTCAAGAATCTCATGGTCGATGCTCTTACGACGACGCGCTGGTACTTGGTGGTCAGTATGGGACGCAAGGCCGGCCATCTTGCTCTGGGGATCGGGAAGGCGGCCGGCGCGACGGTGACGATTATTCCGGAGGAGTTTCAAAAGCGGCCGGTCCGCCTGCAACGCGTCGTCGATCTCGTGATCGGTGCCATCATCAAGCGACTGGAACATGGTCGGGCCGACGGGGTCGTCGTATTGGCGGAAGGCCTGATCGAAATTCTCGACCCGCGTGACCTTGGAGGGTTAGAACATGTGGAACGAGACGAACACGGCCATTTGCGGATGCATGAAGTGGATCTTGGCGATGTGTTACGGCGTGAACTGACGACCCAGCTTCGCGCACTGGGGCTTCCCACGACTCTGGTGGCGAAGAACGTCGGATACGAGCTCCGGTGCGCCGATCCGATTCCCTATGATATCGAATACACCCGAGACCTTGGCCATTGTGCCGCACAATATCTGCTCGAGGGCGGGACTGCGGCGATGGTCTCCATTCAGAACGGAAGTTTCACCCCGATTCCGTTTGCGCAGATGGTGGATCGTTCCACCGGACGGACCAAGGTCAGGATGGTAGAGATCGACTCTCAGTCCTATCAGATCGCGCGGCGATACATGATTCGACTCACCGAGGATGATCTGAACGATCGGGATCTGCTGGGCCGCTGTGCCGCGTTGGTTGGTTTGTCTCCAGCGGCGTTTCGAGAACGATTCAGCGCGACCCTCTGAACAATACGGGGCATCATGTCGAACAAAAGGACATCCACGATGAAGATTCTTGCGACGGCTGATGGGTCAAAACACGGCACGTGGGCGATCGAGTGGCTCGCGAAGATCCCGTTTGCGGCGGAGCCGGTCGTTCATGTGCTGCATGTTGTCGATGTGGCTAGTGTTCGGGCTCCCTTTCTGATCCAACCGATGATCGTCGGAACTGAACGGTATATTCAGTCCGAAGTGAAGCGCATGGAAACTGCGGCGAAGTCCACGAAAAAAGAATCACAAAATGTATTGGCAACGCTCGGCTTGAGGGGAACGGTGACCATCGACCAGGGCGGCGTGGCGGCCACGATCATGAAGCATGCGCAGCGTGGTGTCGGGCTGCTGTCGATCGGGTCGCGAGGCCTGGATGCTTTGGATCGATTCATGCTCGGCAGCATCTCCAACCATGCCATCCACCATGCACCATGCTCAGTACTGGTCGTAAAAGAACGCCCTCGGCGTGTCAGGCATGTGGTTTTGGGCATCGACGGGTCAGGGGCATCGGATAAAGCGGTTCAGTTCCTGGTGCGCCATATCAATCCGACTCTCGACGGTCCGGGGCACGAACCGGTGATGGTGACGGTGACGCACGCGGTGCCCCGAGTGAAGCATCCAGAGGTCAAAGAGACTGGGAGCAAGCTGGTACAGCGCTATGGTGCTAAGCTTTCAAAATCTGGTTTCCAGGTACGCGAGTCGGTACGGCTGGGGAAGCCGGCTGACGAGATTCTGGCGGTGGCCAGACAGGAGAAAGCGGATCTGATTGTGACAGGGGCGAAAGGGTTGGGCGCCGTCCGTCGTGTTCTGCTCGGCAGCGTCTCCACCCGTGTGGTTCAGCATGCCCACTGTGGAGTGCTCGTCGTTCGCTGAGCATCAAAACATCAAAAGTAGGGGGTGGCTGAGAACCCACGGAACAGGCTTGACGGAACGAATGGAAGCACCATAGACTGACGCCCACTCGCCTCATCAAGGAGATGTGGATAATATGACGGCCTTAATGAAAATTGATCAAGAGCCGCTGCCTGATCGGTTGGTGACGGGGCTTTCAAAAATCGGTTTGGCGATGAAGAGCCGTGCGTGGAGACGAAAGGGACGGCAAGGTATTGGTCCCTTACAAATCCAAGTACTGACGTTTCTCCGGTCTCGGCCGAATCAGTCGGCTACTGTTTCGACGATTGCCCGAGAACTCTCCGTGAAGCTACCCACCGCTTCCGAAGTCATCAGAACGCTTGAACAGAAGCGATTGGTCCGCCGGCGCCGTCGAGAAATCGACAACCGTGTGGTGACCGTTCATCTCACCTCCCTCGGGGCCAAGGCAGGCCACGTGGAAAACCGGTGGCCGGAGATTCTGGCGTCCGCGACGGAGAATTTGTCGACACAAGAACAAGTCTCTCTTCTGATCTCACTCGTGAAATTGATTCGCGCGCTTCAATTGCAAGGTGAAATCCCTGTGGCGCGCATGTGCGTCTCATGCGAGCATTTCCGTTCTCATGTCTATGCGGAATCAGACCATCCTCATCACTGCGATTTTTACAACGCTGCGTTCGGAGATCAGGCATTTCGCCTTGATTGCCCAGAGTACGTGGAAGCTTCGGCGGAAGGTCAGGGCAACAAGGCTGATTCTCGCAACGCCGCAAGCATGGCTCAACCCCAAGGCCTAACTGTCGACTGACGGTTTATCGTGCGGTGGTTTCTGTGACGGTTGTTCTGTCCGACCGACATAAATAGGCCCGTCCTTCTCGACCTGCCTCATGACGTCTTCCAACACCGCCTGTAATGCGGCTTTAATAGGGACACGATCCGAAGCCGTGACCCACCTGACGGATGATCCCACTGCGATCTGTTCGGCACGATACGATTTAATCGGTCGGGTGGCTTCGCTCATCTCTGCATGTAACGCGATTCTGTAATGATAGATACCGATGCGAGAGGTCAGTGTCAGTTTCGCAGTCACACGAAGCGTCAGATCGGCTGAGTCAGGCGAAATAGAAGCGAAGGTGCCTCGTTGTTGCAGATATCCTACGATCGCCTGATTCAAGTCGAGATGCGGCCATTCCAGCAAGGCGATACCTGGCCGATGGTCAGGGCCCTCCATGGAAATCGGGTTGACAACGACTTGAAGGGTTCGCGGGATGGCGAAGGACGACTCGCCGGTGGAGAGAGGCACTACCTGAATTCGATGGACACACCCTGTTCCTGCCGTACATAGGGCCAGCAGGAACACGTTGAGCATCATTGCGCGAGTGAGGTCAATCACAAGGATGGGCCGATCACATTCTTCTCATGGTCTTCTGCGTGGCACGACTAATGAGCCGAATTGGGAGCGGGTCCTGACACGATCTCCAAGTCTTGCAATGCACGCGCCGCCTGTTCTCGGTAGGTACGTTCCGTTGGGTCTGTGTATGTATCAATGACACGTTGATAGGAGGCGCGGGCTCTATCCGGCTGCTGCTTGATCGCAAAATATTGTCCCAATGCAATCCAGTTCTGAGCGGCCGTGCCCCGAGCTGTTTTCATCAGCGCGAACTCTCGCTCGACCTGCGACGTCCCCTGCAACTGACCCTGTTTCCTAACGGTCTCTGCCATCTGATCGGCCATGCCTTCGATCTGTTCGTTTTCATGCACCGCCGCAGCTACTCGATTGGCCTTGAGGTGTGTGTAAAAGTTTTCGACATGGTCCTTCATGATGTCCGCTCGCCGTTGATAGGGGTCATGTGAACAACCGGACACAAGGAGAACGAGCAACGACATGGTGCTTATCGTCCGGTAGCAGAAGCGGCGAATGGAGATCTTCACATGGGGCCTCGTCGGTAAAAGTGTTGGTGTGTACGCGAGATAGAAGTCTAACATACGCCCAGCCGTGCGAGCACTAGCTTCATCGGCAGCGTTCTCATCGATGGGTTCTCTTACTTCATGGCCGGCAGGAGATTGCGAAGCCCCTTGAACCTCCGACGACGGCTGCGTTATCTTAGTGCCCGGTTTCCCCTAGAAAGGAAATCGTCGCGGAGGACGGGTGGGACCTTCGAATAACGAGGAGGATGACATGAGCAAGAGTTTAAAAGGGACAAAGAGTCACGATAACCTAAAACATGCATTTGCAGGTGAATCACAGGCCAACCGCCGATATCTGTATTTTGCGCGTCGGGCAGATATTGAAGGCTATCCGGACGTCGGCGGGCTTTTCCGGGACACTTCGGAGGCTGAAACGGGCCATGCCTTCGGTCACCTGGATTTTTTGAAAGAGGTGGGAGATCCGGCAACGGGTGTGCCGATGGGTAACACCGATGCCAATCTCAAATCCGCCATTGAGGGCGAGACCTACGAATATACGCAAATGTATCCCGGGATGTCCAAGACGGCGCGAGAAGAAGGGTTTCCGGAGTTGGCCGAGTGGTTTGAAACCTTGGCGAAAGCCGAACGGTCGCATGCCAATCGATTTCAGAAGGGATTGGAGAGCCTGAAAGCTAACTAGTCCGCGCATCAATGTACGGTCAGCGGTCAGTTTTCGGCGATGTGAGGAAAATCCGTCGACGAGGACTGGCCGCTGGTCGTTTTCGGAGAGAGAAATGAAGGGTCTCAGCCTGATCGCACCGATCGATTCCAAGCAGTTGGAGAAGGAGACGCTGCGGATCTATGAGGTCTGTGACGGATGCCGACGTTGCTTCAATCTGTGTCCCTCGTTCAATACTCTTCTGGATCGAATTGATGTGCACGAGGGAGATGTCGCCAAGCTGACCCCTGCCGATCATCATCGTGTCGTCGACGAATGCTACTACTGTAAGCTTTGTTTCAATCATTGCCCTTATACGCCGCCGCATCACTACGAAATCGACTTCCCGCATTTGATGGTGGCGTGGAAGAAGCGCCTTGCCGTGGAGCGAGGCGTCCGGTGGCGGGATCGCCTATTGATCATGACCGATGCGATAGGGCGACTCGGCAGCGCCACGGCGGCGATCATGAACAGTGTGTTGGAGAATCGTCTCGTGCGCCGTTTTCTGGAGCGAGTCGTGGGAATTCACCAGGACCGTCGTCTCCTGCATTTTTCCGGAGAGACGTTTCGCCGATGGTTCGACCGTCGAACCAAGACGGCTGCAGCCGATCCGCCAGTCCGAAAGGTCGCTCTCTTTGCCAGCTGTCTCGTGAATTTTCAGGCGACCGATGTTGGCAAAGCGACGGTGCAGGTGCTGGAGAAGAACGGAGTTCGAGTGGTGGTACCGGAGCAACGTTGCTGCGGCATGCCCAGTTTCGATATCGGGGATACTCAGACGATTCAACAGGCGGCTCAAAGTAACGTCGCGTCCTTATACCCGTTGGTTGCTGAGGGGTATGATGTAGTGGTTCCGACCGCCAGTTGCAGTCTGATGTTGAAACGCGAATATCCGGAACTCCAGCGCAATGAACAGACGAAACGAGTGGCGGAACGAACCTTCGACATCTGCGAATATTTGATGGCCATGAAAAAATCCGGCGATCTGGCGACGGATTTCACGGTAAAGCCCGGGCGAGTCGCCTATCAGATCCCCTGTCATCTCAGGGATCAGAATATCGGGTTTAAATCGAAAGAATTGATGGAGTGTGCCGGTGCCCATGTCGATGTGATTGAACAGTGCTCAGGGCATGATGGTAGTTGGTCTGCCAAAACGGAATTTTTTCAACTCTCAATGAAAATCGCCGGGAAGGCCGTGCACGCGATCGAACAGACACAAGCGGATCTCGTCGCATCGGACTGTCCCTTGGCCGGATTGCAGCTGGAGCAAGCCGGCGCGTCGACGCACATGACGGAGAAGGCCGTTCTGCACCCCATTCAGGTCGTTCGTAATGCCTACGGATTGGATAAGAACTAGACCGGTCGTCTGATGTGGATCATGAAGATGGTTATAAGACGACCGCATTCGGACAACTGACGAAGCGAGGAATGAATCGGTGAAGATGATTACGGCGGACGATCTTATTTCCCACGAAGCATATGAGCAGCAACGCGAGTCGTTTCGAGCGACTATCATTGCGTTGAAGCAACGGCGCCGGATTTCCCTCGGTTCCGTGATCACCATGGTGTTCGAAAATCGAGACACGCTCCGGTTTCAAATTCAGGAAATGCTCAGAGCCGAGCGGATCGTCGACCCGGTCAAGGTCCAAGATGAACTGGATGTCTACAATGCCCTCTTGCCGGAACAGAACGAGCTGAGCGCAACCCTATTGATTGAGATCACCCATGAGGCGACGATACAAGAAACACTCGACCAGTTCATGGGGCTGGACCACGGAGACAAGGTGGCCATCATCGCAAACGGAGAAGAAGTCTTCGGTGAATTCGAAGGGGGCCGAAGCCACGACACAAAAATCAGCGCGGTCCATTTCGTCAGGTTTCGACCAACGGCTTCGATGAAAAGGTCCTTTGCAGATTTGACGCAACCGGTTACAATTCGAGTCATCCACGGTGGATATCACGAAGAGGTTCCCGTTCCTGGCAACATGCGAGAAGAGTGGCTGGCCGACTTGCAAGGCAGTGCTGAGCTGTGAGTACTGTGTTTTACACGTGTGCCCCATCTGTTCATCGCACGGGCCTGAGCGTTCAACACTGAAGAACGATGTCATTGGTATTACTGACCAAACGGATTGAGTTTGCCGCCGCGCATCGCTATCTGCGGCCGGAATGGGATGACGCGAAAAACCGCGCGGTGTTCGGACGTTGCTACAATCCTCCTGCGCATGGACATAACTACCTGCTCGAACTCACCATCTCTGGCGAAATAGACCAGAAGACCGGCATGGTCGTCAATCTGTTCGATCTCAAACGGGTGCTTCTGGACGTCATTGAAGAATTCGATCATAAGAACCTGAACCTCGATATGCCGTACTTCAATGACAAAATTCCGACCTCGGAAAATTTTGCGCATGTGCTGTGGGTAAAGTTAGCGGCGCAACAGAATATCGGTGCCCTCCATACTCTTCGACTCTGTGAGGACGAAGATCTCTATGCCGAAGTTACGGCGGGAGATGGCTCAAACATCGCCACCGTTACGAAACGATACTCGTTTAATGCCATCCAGGGACAAGAGGGACGGGATTGGGATTGCTTCGTCACGGTTCGTGGGACCATCGATCCGGTCACGGGCATGGTGACCGACATTGTGGCGCTGGATGGATTGGTTCATGACCGAATCATCAAGAAATTCGATCGACAGGATCTGTCGCTTGTTCTGAATCACCAGCCTGTGTCCGGAGAAGATTTGGCACAAGATGTGTGGCGGGAACTCGCTCCACGGATTACTCAGGGTAGGCTGACTCACATCAGACTGGTTCCCTCTCGCGACCTGGTCTACGAAGTATCAGCTTGAGCATCTCAAGATTCTAAGTGGCGACGAAGTCTGCTTGAAATAAAAATTGACCCACCATACAATCGTAGTTCTTCCTCGCATAACGAAAATTCCCCTCTATGCGATTGATCGACTGATCAGTATTTCTCACGTCGGTAGAGTGGGCCAGGATATCCTGGTCTATTCGTACAAGCCACTTCATATTCTCTCGCTAGAGTTTCTTTCCTGAACCATGTTAAACAGAAGCGATGAGTGCAAGCGGCTCGTTGTTCATCGGTATGGTGGGTGCTCTCCTATTCTTGATCAGCGTGTTTGCATTCAGCCAACGGAACTGGAAGGGCGGCCTCTCCTGGCTGTTGATCGGCGCGGGTCTTATCGCACTCTTGACCTATATGGACAAACCGTCGGCCAATTTATGGAGATGACCGATGTGAACGGTCCTCAGTGAAAGGGGAGTGGCGCATCTCTGTGAATACCAGGCCTCGGGTTCTTCCACATTCATCTACCCTTTATCGGTTTCCTGTGAATTGTTGCTGTTCGTAGGTGGAGCAG
Organism: uncultured Nitrospira sp.; assembly: GCA_902500705.1. Classification (GTDB taxonomy): domain Bacteria; phylum Nitrospirota; class Nitrospiria; order Nitrospirales; family Nitrospiraceae; genus Nitrospira_D. The sequence continues at coordinate 9,637 of CABVRR010000044.1, read as the reverse complement.
AGATTCTATGCGGAGAGTCATGCGAGAACGAGACACGTCGCCGGATTTACCGATGAGACGGGGCTGTCCCGCTTTTGGCTTTACGTGGGGTGAAGCGGGCGGCGTAGGCGTCCTGTTCTGGCAATTTGAGAAAGACGATAATCCCAGTGTCCTCGTTGATCGTAAACGCCCCGGCACCCTTCAGGATATTGTCACCGGCGGACTCTAATTCTATCTGAACATTGGTCTTCTCAAACCCCTGCTGAATGGTGGCCTTGGCTTTGGCGCCATCAGAGGGGATGGCTTTGTCCGAGTGGTCCATCACGTAGAGAAGCAGCTCTCCGTCCTTGGCGACCAGCT